>WFZS01000001.1 GCA_015489465.1 Bacteroidales bacterium
AGGGCATTATCCGTGATGCCCTTGCCGATGGCATTGTTCAAGGTGTGGGAGGGGTGATAATCTTTCTTCCTAACATTTTGATACTCTTCTTTTTTATAACGTTAATGGAAGCTTCCGGCTATATGGCAAGGGTGGCTTTTATTGTTGATAAGTTGATGCACCGTATCGGATTGCACGGAAAGTCGTTTATTCCCATGCTTATGGGTTTCGGCTGTAACGTGCCGGCAATTATGGCAACACGTACCATCGAAAGCAAAGCCGACCGGTTGATAACCATGATGATAATACCGTTTATGTCGTGTAGTGCACGGTATCCGGTTTATATTTTGATAATATCCGCCTTTTTCCCCGAACATCAGGGAACTGTATTGTTCGGAGTTTATCTTTTCGGGATTTTCGTTGCCGGTTTGGTTGCCCTTTTACTGAAAAAAACAATGTTTAAGGTTGAAACGATACCTTTTGTAATGGAATTGCCGCCTTACAGGGTTCCTCCGGTAAAATCTGTGCTTAAACAAACATGGTTTAAAGGTGAGCAATATCTCAAAAAGATGGGAACTACAATTTTAATAGCTTCAATACTTATTTGGGTATTGGGATATTTCCCCAAAGGTGATGATATTGAAAAAGATTTCCAAAAGAAAGTAGCGGCTTTAAACAAAACATATCTTTCGGATGTCAGTACGACAAGCATGGATAAAAGTTTAATGGATAACTATACCGCCGATAGAAACCGCATTTTGGATTCGTTGAATCGTGAAAGACAACTGTTAAAACAAGAAAATTCATACATAGGAAGAATAGGTAAATTTATCGAGCCGGCAATTCGTCCGCTGGGTTTTGAATGGAGAATGGGAGTCAGTCTTGTCGCCGGATCGGCTGCAAAAGAGGTTGTTATTAGCACTTTAAGCGTGCTTTTCCAGGGTGATCCTAATGTCGAGGGCTCAAAATCGCTTACACAACGGTTAAAAGAAGCTGTTTATACATCCGGTCCTAAAAAAGGGCAACATGTATTTACACCTCTTGTGGCATTGTCGTTTATGATGTTTATACTTCTATATTTTCCTTGTGTTGCCGTAATAGCTGCAATAAAAAACGAATCCGGAAAATGGAAGTGGTCTCTGTTTACTGCTTTTTACACCACCGCCATAGCTTGGACCGTTTCATTTATCATTTATCAGGTAGGAACCCTTTTGGGATATTAAAAAAGATTCTCTGCTTAAAATATATTGTGGGTTTACAATTTTGATTGACTGTTACTGTTAGTAACGACAATAAACTCTTTTATTTTTTCCATAATTATACCGGTAGCACCTATATTGCTTTCCACAAATTTTTTAGCTTTTAACGACAGCTCTGTTAAAAGTGTTTCGTCAGCTAAAAACCTGTTTATCACTTCAAGAGTTTGGTTTTTATCATTTACCGGAAATCCGCAACCCTGTTCAATTAACTCATGAGCTTCGCGGAATTTATGATAGTTGGGACCAAAGATAACAGGTTGACCGTAAGTAACAGGCTCCAACAAATTATGAATACCTGCACCGAATCCTCCGCCAACATAACTGAAATCCGCATACCTGTAAGCATATCCCAAAATTCCCGTAGTGTCAATTATTAAAACTCTTGATTTTATAGCCTTGGATTCGTTAAATTCTGTAAAAAGGACAGGTGAAAACTCCTTGAATTTATTTAAAATGTTAGAAATATGGTTTTTATCAACTTCGTGAGGTGCAATAACAATTTTAAAGTTTCCTGGAGTTTTTGAAAGAACATAATACAATATTTCTTCATCGTGAAGCCAGGTGCTGCCTGCCACCATAAGTTTATCATTACCTTTGAAAATTTCTATTTCGGGTATTGTTTTGTTTTCTTTTACCATTTGGTAAACCCTGTCGAAACGGGTGTCACCGCTTTTATCGGCATGATATATTTTGATTTTTGAAAGTAAATCCAACGATTCTTCGTTTTGAACAAAAAACCACGTTACTTTCCGCAACTGTCTTCTGAACCATCTTCCCCAAAACTTGAAAAAATGTTGAGAAGGTCTGAAAATCACCGATATCATTATCAGCGGAATCTTGTTTTTATAAAGAACGTCGATG
The DNA here is from genome assembly GCA_015489465.1 of Bacteroidales bacterium. Lineage (GTDB taxonomy): Bacteria > Bacteroidota > Bacteroidia > Bacteroidales > F082 > B16-G9. Next base: position 2,100 of record WFZS01000001.1, read on the forward strand.
TAATTAAACCAAAATTCATACTTGACAAAAATTGCCAGTTGCGGATTCACCGTTTTAATAAACCTTTTGGCATTCTCTTTTGTGTCAGCGGGTAAATAAAAAACCATGTCCGCTTTGTCATAGTTCTTTCTTATTTCATATCCCGAAGGTGAAAAGAATGTAAGTAAGATTTTAAATCCCTGATAATCTTTTTTAAGGTTTTCAATAACCGGACGTGCCTGCTCAAATTCTCCTAAACTCGCCACATGAACCCAAATGATTTTATCGTCTTTTTTTACGGACTTTTGCAATTTGTCAAATATGTTTTCCCTGCCTTTTACCCAAAGTTTTGCTTTGCCGTTAAAATGCGATGCAACTTTAATGGTAAAAGTGTACAGATAAATAAAAAGGTTATAAAAAAACGACATCTGTTTTTAATGTTTTTACAAGATTAAAAAGCTCGTTAGTAATAATAGTACTGGCGGGGCATTCTCCTGAAAACCGGAATCATCCAGCCTACACGGATACCGTAAAACATATCGACATAACTTTTGTTGTCCGGTCCCATCATATCAAGCAGGTACACTCTTTTACTTTTTGTAAATCCCTGCACAAATTCGAAACCGGCGTAGAAGTTAAACAACCTTGTGTTTCCCATGAAAAAATACCCTATAAATTCGTTGAGTTCTATTCCTCCTCTTAAATGGTCGTAGCCTTTGGCATAGTCACCGCTTATTTGGGGTGCGGTACGGTATTGATTATCAACTTTTGTAAAATGTTGAATATATCCCGCTCCTCCCATTATCATCAACCCCGAATTGGGGTTAAATCCCAGACCGTTAAATATATATCCCAAACGTGCATTCAGGGTAAAACCTCTTTCATTGACGGTATATAAAGCATAAGTGCCGTTACCGTCGATAATATGTCCGGATGAAGTGAGAACCATTGAAAGTATCTCTTTTTCATTTTTAACGGTTCCGCCGAACATATAGTTGAAATCAGCCGAAAAAATGAGATTCTTTTTACCTTTAATAAAAAATCCGCCTCCTATTGTAGCATTACTGCCGTATTGATTATCCATATCTCCACCCGGAAATTGATATGAAAAAGATATATTCGGAATAAAACATCTCACCGAAGAATCCGCCGGATTTACTTGTGAAAATACTATTGACGATATTAATATCAATATTACGGTTAAATATTTTTTCATCTCTTTGAAGTTCTTGTTTTACGGTATTCTTTAGCTTTTTTAAGAAACGCTTTAACCATAGCATACGACAAAGGATTGTTAAAATCCATATGTTCGGGATGCCACTGTGTTGCCATCAAAAAACCTTTGCCTTTTGCCGAAATCCATTCTATTGCTTCCGGAACACTGTCGGGAGCGTAAGCCGATATTTTCAAACCTTTTCCGGTTTTGTCAATACATTGATGATGACTGCTTGAAACCTTTCCTTTTTTAACTCCCGTAAGTTTTGCCATTAAAGTGTTGGGAACTATATCAACTTCATGCCATTGTAGTTTCCAATTTTTACTCGAATGCTTTATTTCCGTTCCTATCTCGGTAGGAATATCAACTATCAATGACCCGCCTAACGTAACATTTATTATCTGCTCGCCGCGACAAACGCCTATTAAAGGTATTTTGTTTTTAACCGCATAATTTATCAAAGCCATTTCCAAGCTGTCACGATACCGGTTTATTTTACCGCAATTAACCGTGTCGGCAGCTCTACCGTAATAACCCGGAAAAACATCCTCGCCGCCGGTAATAAGTATGCCGTCAACATTTGCTGCTGTTTTAAGAGCCGAATCAACTCCCAAGGGATAAGCATTTATCAATATCAATGTACTGTCCTGATTATGCAACCATTTGGAATAGGTGTGCTTTCCGTGCATTTTTGAAACTACTATCCTTAAAGGTTTTCCGGTATTTTTACCTTTAGGAATAACGTTACAAGAAAACAGTCCTGTAAAAATAAAAACCGCGAATATTAAA
>WFZS01000002.1 GCA_015489465.1 Bacteroidales bacterium
GGTGGCGGAATGGACTTGTTGTTTCCTCATCACGAGTCGGAAATAGCACAGGCAAACGCTGCTATGGGTCACGACCCGGTAAAATACTGGATGCATAATAACATGATAACAATCAACGGTCAGAAGATGGGTAAGTCGTTGAATAACTTCATTACCCTGGATGAATTTTTCAGCGGAAATCATGAAGCCCTTGACCGTGCTTACAGTCCGATGGTTATAAGGTTTTTCATACTTCAGGCACATTACAGAAGCACTTTGGATTTCAGTAACGAAGCTCTACAAGCTGCCGAAAAAGGTATGAAAAGGCTTTTGGAAACAAGTCATTTGATAAATGATTTGAAACCTTCGTCTGAAAGCACCATTGATGTAAGGAAATATGAACAGATGTGCTATGATGCCATGAATGATGACTTAAACACTCCTGTCGTTATAGCTCATTTGTTTGAAGTTGCCAAAATAGTAAATCAAGTTAACGACGGAAAGGAAAAACTTACTGCCGAGGATATTGAGTTTTTAAAATCGCTTTTCAAGACTTTCTTACATGAAATTTTAGGTATGCGCGATGAAAGGTCGGAAGATGAAAACAGCAGGGCTTTTGAATATCTTGTTGAGTCGATTTTAAGAATTCGTCAAGAGGCAAAAGAGAAAAAAGATTATGCTACGGCAGACCGTATCAGGGATGAGCTTTTAAAAATCGGTATTGTCGTAAAAGATACAAAAGACGGAGCCAAATGGAGTTTTAAATAGGTTAATTTTAAAATTCAGATAACAAAAAAGCCGCGGAAAATCAACGCGGCTTTTTTGTTTATGTCATGTTTTTTAACCCAAATGTTTTTTCAGCTTTTCGACCTCCTCATCAAAACCGGGTTTGCCGAGTAGGGCAAACATGTTCTTTTTATATGCTTCCACTCCCGGTTGGTCAAAAGGATTTACATCTAAAATATAACCGCTAACGGCACAAGCCATTTCAAAGAAATAAATCAACTCGCCTATGTAATAAGCGCTTACTGCAGGAACATTAACCGTTAAATTGGGAACCCCGCCTTCTATATGCGCAAGGCGTGTGGCAATTTCGGCTTTTTCGTTTACCTCATGAATACGTTTACCGGCCAGATAGTTAAGGTTGTCGAGGTTTGCTTCGTCTTCGGGAACTCTCAATTCCGTTTTGGGCTGTTTAATCGAAATAACGGTTTCGAACATTATACGCATACCCTCTTGTAAATATTGTCCCATTGAATGGAGGTCGGCGGTAAAATCCACACCTGCCGGAAAAATACCTTTACCCTCTTTGCCTTCGCTTTCTCCGTAAAGCTGTTTCCACCATTCGGTGATGTAATGAAGTCGAGGCATGTAGTTGACTAAAATTTCAACATGTTTGTCTTTTTGATACAATACGTTACGAACCGCTGCATAAGCAGAAACGGGATTGTTTTTTACGGAATAATCTACGGCAACGGTTTTTTCCATATATGCCGCTCCTTTCAAAAGCTCTTTAATGTCGATACCTGCAACGGCAATAGGTAGTAATCCCACAGGTGTCAAAACGGAAAAACGGCCACCTACGTCATCCGGAACCACAAAAGTTTCATAACCTTCTTCGGTGGCAAGTTGTTTTAAAGCACCTTTTTCTTTGTCGGTAATGGCAACAATACGTTTGCGGGCTTCATCAACACCGTATTTTTCCTCCAAATGCCTGCGTAATAACCTGAAAGCTATGGCAGGTTCGGTAGTTGTTCCCGACTTGGAGATAACTATAAGTGAATACTCTTTTTCGTTTAAAACCTGTAGAAGTTCGTTGTGATAATCTTCACTTATGTTAAAACCCGCAAAAAGTACAACCGGGTTACCTTGCTTTTTCTTTAAAAGGTTAAATTGAGGAGAAAGAGCTTCTATTACGGCTCTGGCACCAAGGTAAGAGCCTCCGATACCCACAACTACCACCACTTCCGATTTGGTTCTGAGAACGGATGCTGTTTTTTCTATTTTACCGATTAAATCCGTACTAAAAGAAGAAGGAAGGTTTACCCATCCTAAAAAATCACTTCCTCTTCCGGTCTTGTTATATATCTTTTCATAATTTTCATTGATTTTATCTTGTAATGACAAAATCTCTTTCTCTTCAATAAAATTTAATGCTCCTGAATAATCAAAATTTATATGTTCCATGTTTACCGGTTTATGGTTTGTTAAATCACAGCAAAAGTAATTAATATTAAACTGATGTTAAAAACAAAGAGTTTCTTTACGGGTAATTTTATCATTCTTTAACATCGTAAAAAGAGGTTTCGTATCAAAATTATTTTACATTTGCATTATAATTTAAAACCGTTTTAAATAACGAATTGTCTAACCAAAAAATAAACAGCTATGAAAATAAACAGATATGTTGACATCTCAACGCTTGATAAAGAAGCAAAAAAGGATTACATCGATCGTCATTCACCGTTTATTCACTGCGAAAAAACAGCTAAAAAAGGTGAAAAATTTAAAGTAACCGTAAAATTGGGTAACGAATATCCGCATCCCGATGATTTTGATCATTATATTGCTTACGTTCAACTTTGGAACAGGGAAACAATGCTTGCGACGGCTCATTTTACACCCGGTGCACTTGGAAATCAACCCGGTCATGTAGAAGTTGATTTTTACATTGTTCCTCAAAGAAGTATGAGACTTACGGCTATGTCATATTGTACAAAACACGGATTGTGGCAAAGTGACGATGTTGAAGTTGAAGTTACCGAATAAGCTTTTTTCATAACAAATTTAAGAGCAGGGGCGTTACTCGTTCCTGCTTTTTTTATGATTCTTTTTTTAAGAAAAGTATTAGTAAAAAAAATTTACGTAAAATATTACCGTATTTTGTTCTACTTTTTGGAAAGTATTTTAAAGATTATTGTTATCATTTGATTTGAAAAACTTTTATGATCAAAATTTTCCGAATTTAAAATCATTTCAATGTTGAGTGTTACCGGAATACCCATATAGAGACGTGCAAGGTTTTCCACATTTATCGAATCATCCCAAATGCCTTTGTTTATACCGTCAATAACAATGTTGCTGAAATATCTTTTTTGCAATTTGTAAATCGAATCGAGAGTTTTTTTCAAGCCTTCATCATTTTGATATGATGCTTCCGTAAATAACAATAGAGTAATTCCTTTTTTGTTATAAAGATAATTTAACGTGAAAAGAATATATCTTTCCAAACGTTTTTCAGGTGACGAACTCTCGGTAGAAATATTTTCAAGGCCTGTAATCATTTCGTTTTTAACATCACTGATAATGTCTTCTATCATAGCTTGTTTTGTAGGATAGTGGCGAAAAAGCGCTCCTTCGCTGACACCTACTTTTTTAGCCAGAAAGCGGGTGGAAAGTTTGTGCATGCCTTCTTTAAAGACGATATCCAAAATAGCTTCCTTTATCTCTTCCCGGCGTTCGTCACCGGTTTTTCGTATTCTTTTTGCTGTCGATGGGCTCATAATGATGCTAAATTAAATTTTATTTAAAAACACCGGGCAAAATGAATACAAAAGTATTTATTTTGCCCGGGTTATTCATACTACTGTAAATTACTGTATTTGTCCTTTCAGATATTCAAGATATGCTCTTTGTATAAGTATTTCTTTTTTTATGTTTAACATCGATGTTTCTATTTTTATTACATTAAGTTGAGCATCGTTAAGTTCAATATTTGTGTTAACACCGCTTTTATATCCAACTTTTACTATATCATAAGCTTTTTGAGCAACAGTAAGATTATCTTTTTCCGCATCTAGTTTGGCTTTCAGCGAATTTATGTTTTCCGTAACCTTTTCGTAATCAAAACGAAGTTTTAGTTTAAGTCCCTCTTCGTAGTTTTGTAATTTTTCATAATTGGCTTTTACTTCTTTCACTTTTCCTTTTGACAAATTTCCGTCAAACAGATTGATTTTAAGACCTAACCCCACGGCATAACCGTTTCTCCAAGCTTTGTCAAAAGGAGGGAAATCCCTGCCGTGGAAAAAATGATAATTTCCAAAAGCGAAGAGTACGGGAAGTTTGGCGGCATGTTCCATCTTTTCCTTTTTATCCAAAAGGTTCATCATGCTTTTAAGCGATTGAATCTTATAGTTATTAGCCTGTATCGATTGTAACCCCACAGTACTTTGATATACCTCTGTTTTGTAAATATCGTTTATGGAACCGGTAAAAGTAACCGTATCGTTTTCAGGTAAAGCTATAAGATTTTTAAGAGCTGTTTCAACAATTTGTTTTTTACCTTCCAGTTCTATTATCTTACTTTTGAATCCTGCAATTTTGCTTTTGAAGTTAAGAACGTCAAATTCCGATCTTACCCCCTGTTCATAGGCTTTTTGTGCAAGTTCAAGATGTTTGTTGAGCTGTTCGAGAGCCATATTGTAAACTTTTATGACTTCCGTAATTGTAATGTAGTTATAGTAAGCCGTTTTTACTTTATCAACAAGAGAGGCTTTTGTCTCGTTGAGGTTTTTATTGTAATAGCTGTCGAGGTCTTTTGTCAGTTCAACGGCATTTTTCCTTTTATTACCGGCATAAATCGGATAAACCACATTAAAATCGAAAGTAAGAACATCACCGTCAAGGTTTGGAAACGGTGCCATGGGATGCAATATTACTTCATCACCGGTTGGTGTTCCGTTATTCATCACCGGAACACTTACTCCTTCCAGAGGATACATGCCCGGTAAATTGTTGGTATATAAATATTTTGACATTACCGATGCCTTCGGAAAGAACGATGATTTAGCCTGCATGTTTTTTGCTTTGGCAACTTTAACCTGACTTTCTCCCGCATTTATGGCCGGATTACGGTCTAATGCCAATTTTATGGCATCTTGGAGGGTAAGCTTCTTCTGGGCGTGCAGATTAAAGCTTAAAAATATTGATGTTATAATTAAAAATATCACTCTTTTTTTCATGATACTGTCTCCTTTGTTTGAGATTTTTCAAGTTCTTTTACATATTTTCTTTTCCTGTGAATGCGTTCTATTTGACCGATTATTATCGACAATACCGATAAGGTCAAAAAGACTCCGGTATATTTCCACAGCGTGTTAATGTGATGATATACCGTTGATAGCGGCTGGTGACGGTTAAATACAGGATAAAGTGCTTGTAAGTAATGTCTCAACGGGAAAGCATTACCTATTTTGTTTGGAATGTCTGCCATTTGTTCAATGGGGACCAAATATCCCGAATACATAAATGCAGGCATAACTATAAGTGTTATTAATGCCGCAAGCACGGCCCCGTTTTTAATGTTTAACACCAGCATATATGAAAGGCTTTCCATTGAAAGTACCAACATGGATATTATGAAAGCCACATCCCACATCTGTTTTTTGTCGAACGGAATATGAAATAAATACATTGTTGTAAAAAAAGCCGTGGAAATAGCCGTTGAAACTATTATCCAGCTTATTATAAAAGGAGGTATTAACGCTTTTACGGGCATTTGCCTGGGCTGTTTTATATAAGGTAATTTTGCACGCATAATTTTGAAGTTAGCCATCAGTGCAAAAAGTACTATCAACATCGAAACTATTTGCATAGCCAAGCCCATAAAAGCCGGCAGCATCGACGATTCCATAGATAATGCCGGAGAATAAAATACCCTTTCATGAACCTTTAAAGGAGGATTTTTTGGGTGACGTGTGTTTGGTATTGATCCCAGCTCCTCAACACGCATTTTCATACCCAGTTGCATGTCCAAAGTCATCACTATTTTATTAAGCATCATGAGTGATATCTTTGGGATTATCGGGTTTGCCGTACCGTTAAGTATGGCAAGTATCGAAACGCTTCGCCTGTTTAACACGTCCCTGTATGCATTATTTGGAATTACCACTCCGACATCCACTTTTCCTTCATCCACAAGATGTTGAAGGTTAAGGTAGTCGTAAGCCTGCTCGGTAACATTAAAGTATTGTGATTGTTTAATGTTGTATATAATAGACCGGCTGAGTGGTGTTTGGTCCTGATCCAATACTGCGACTTTTATCTTGGTAGGAGCGCTTTTATAATACATCCCGGCCATCATACTGAAAAAAAGTGTGAGAGCCAGTGTTATAAGCACTATCCTGACGATAATAATCAATATGGTTTTAATGACTTTCATTTTATTTTACTTTTTATTTTCCGGTTTCAATGTCAGATAAACAGACATTCCGGGTTTGCAGTCGAGTTGATGATCGAGAATAAGCATTTTTACATCAAATGTTCTTACATCTCTTTGATCACGTAAAGTTGTAGGTGTGTGTATTGCAAAATCGGCCATTGGTATAATCTGAATAACCTTGGCTTTAACACTAAGGTCTTTGTTGCTTGTTTGCAATTGGAAAACATCACCCAGATTTATTTGGTCGAGATATGTTTCGGGAATTCCGAAACGAGCCCATGTTCCACTGGGGTCGGTTTCTATAACAACAGGCATTCCGGGAGGCATCATCTGGTTTGGCTCTAGCACTTTTACCGTTACTATACCGTCCATGGGTGCTCTAATTGTCATATCGTCAATGTTTATGTCCAGAGCTTTAATGTTGGCTCTAAGCATATCATAACCGGTGTTTATTTCATCAAGTTTTTGAAGAGGTACGGCACCTGCTTCGTATAAATTTTCCACTCTTTTTTTGTTGACACTTACATTTTTCAATTTGGCGAGTAATGCTTCGCGTTTTGCTTTTAAAACACGTGTATCCAACGTTGCCACCGTGTCACCCTCTTTTAGCGTGTCGCCTTCGTCAACAAATATCTTTTCTATTCGTCCCGGAATCCGTGTTGTAACGTTTACCTGAGTGTTTTCAATGTACCCTTGGAATTCGGGATTTTTAACTTCATTTTTGTCAAACTCTTTACACGATGTTGTGAATAACATTGTTAAAAGGCCTGAGAATAAGAATATCAAAATACGTTTCATTTTATTTGAATTTTTATTTATTGTTTGTCAATTATTGAGCTATCAAAGCGGTTATTTTATTCATTTTTATGAGATGCTTGGGGAATGACCCCACAAGTACCTTTTTTAATATTTTTTGTGAGTGCATACCGCAAACAACCAAATCGGTGTTTTCCGAAAAATGTTCATCAAAGAATTTGATAATATTTTTTTCGGTATGAACTTTATTGATTTTTGCATTTACGTGTTCCGTCAGGTAATCTTCTATTTGTGATAAAAGATTTTCTCTTTTACTTTCGTTTTTATCACTTATGATTATAGTAATTTCATATTCTTTGTTTAACGACAGTTTGGCAAATTCACGGGCGGCTTTTACCGCAGGATGACTGCCGTCGTATGCTATTACAACATTTTTTACGGATTTAAATCTTTCGGGAACCGTAAGAACGGGCGTATGTAAATGTTTAATGATCTTTTTTGCCGTTTTGTAAGGTGTTTTTTCTGTTTCAAAATGGAAATAGTTACGCATTCCCATTATTACAAGGTCTGCATATTTACCTGCTTCTTCAATTATAAAATCGGGTCTGCCAAGCATTAACCTGCCTACAAAACCTACCCCTTTTTCATCACACAACCTTTTATAATTGTTTAGTTCTTCGTTTGCTTTTTCTTTTGCCTTTTCAAGTAGTTCGGTTTCTTCTTCTATCCTTTTTTCACTTCCCTCCGGGAGAGGTACCAAAGTGGTTTCCATTTCGGCAATGCTCATATCGTCGATTATTGCTATACCTTCTATGGAAATCTCTTTATTTGACGCTATTTCAAAAGCATATTTAAAGGCTGTATTTGTATATTCCGAAGGGTCGATTGGAATTAATATTTTAAACATGATTTACAATTTTTAGTTAAGTAAAAAATCAAATTGAATCATAACCCTGTATTTTGTCATCCAAGCACCGTTTTGGTAAATGGAATACGGAACTCCGAAACGTAAATAAATTTTATTAAGGTATTTGTACCAACCGCCTGCATACAGATCGAAAGAATAATTCTTTGAATTGGGAATTTCGTTACCGCCTTTGGTACTTTTAAAATTGTAAAAAGCATTTAACCCGCCTTCCACACCGAATGAGCCAACTTTTGTGTTAAACGGCTTTTGAATTGTTCCGAAAATACCTGTTTCGTCACCCGCTTTAATTCCCGAATGATTTGTGCGGTATTCGTAATAACCCGTGTACCATAGATCGAATTTTTTGAATTTATGCAATCCGTTTACGCCTAATAAAAAGCCGAACGACCCGGTCCCAGTGGGATATTCCGTAGGTGACATTTTGCTTTTCCCGGAAGGTAACGTTGTCCTGAATTCAAGTGAAAGGTAATCGGTGGTTTCCTTTTTTATTTTATTCAGCAGTTGATATGTAACTCCCAGCTGTATGTCGCCGAAACCAATACCTTTTTGAATACCCATTGGTGAATAGTGATGTATGTCCACAACAGGTATCATTGTATAGACATTCCATTTGTCGTTAATACCGTAGGTAAAATAGGTGTTAAAATAAAATTCGTTAAGCACGATTTTATCGGGAACCTTTTCAACTACTTGTTTTTTGTAATTATACCACTTGTAAAATCGTGGAAATTCGAGGCGGGTGTTAAGTAATATTTTACCTTTTTTTAAAAGTACCGGCCTCAGATTGTAAACCGACTGATAAAAGTTTGTATCGGTTAAAGTTGAATCGTTTTGGGCAAACAAAGATATTGTCCAAAACATGACCAATCCAACTGTAAATATTATTTTTCTGTTCATTTTACTATGATTAAATTATATATGTAAGTACTCGCTTACAAAAATAGAAAAAATATTATTCCACAAAATAAATTTCAAAAAATCTTTTCCGGTAAATTTTAATTTTTGTTAATGGCATTATAAAGTGCTTGCAGGTGGAATATTTTTTGCAGATAATAGTTGTGTAAATCAATAAAATACGCTGTTATGAAAAAGATTGTTTCGACTTTAATTTTAATAATGGTGATATTCACGACAAAGGGACAAAATATTGCGGATACATTAAATATGGGTAACAGACCTAAAGTTAATGTAAAAGTTAATAAAGTTTATGATGAAAACGGAAATCTAATAAGGTATGATTCCGTTTACGAGTGGAGTTATTCCTCGGGCAGCGGAAATATTCAATTAAATGTTCATCCCGACAGCTTGTTTAAAGCTTTCAAGCCTTGGTTCGACGAACAAATAGATATGAACTCGTTACCTGTTCCCGGTGATTTTTTCAGTGATTCGACAATGTTCAAAGACTTTTTCAATAACAAAGACTTTTTTGAACAGTGGCAAAACGAGCTTTTCGATTTTGACCGGCAATTGAAAATGATGGATTCGTTAAAACGGCAGTTTTTTAAAAGATATTTGGAAGAATATCGTAATGATACAACGAATCTAAAAACGTTTTAACGGTAATTTACATTCTTTCCAAATTTTATTAAATCATGATAAAATATAACATTTTGCAAATAATTATCGTATATTTGCGATAAACTATAAAATGTTTTATATATGGAAAGTAAAATGTTACAAACCGATAAGGAGACCAGGGAATTGGCGCGTTTTGCCAAGGCTTTGGGGCATCCTACCAGAATTTTGATTTTGGAATATTTGGATAAAAGTTCGTGTTGCTTTACAGGTGATTTGGTGGATATTTTACCATTGGCACAATCAACGGTGTCCCAGCATCTTAAAGAACTGAAAGAGGCCGGATTAATACAAGGAGAAGTAAATCCGCCAAAAGTAAAATATTGTATCGACCAAAAAAACTGGGAAAAAGCTAAGAAGTTGTTTTGCACCTTTTTTGAAAAGGAATAAACTTTTAACGGTCATGAAGAAAGGAAAGAAAAAATTTTTTCAACAATTGATAAACGATATTTTGCGGGTACGTCAGGCAGATGTCACTTTGAACCCTGTCGAAAAGAGGCAGGGAATGGAGATGTCAACCCGCTGTCACACATTCGACAGGCTCAGCGTGACAATTCTATACACTGGTACACAGATATTTACAAGTGATGTCATTGGTAGGGGGAAGAAAAAATTTTTTCAACAATCGGTAAATAACATTTTACCGGTACGTCAGGCAGATGTCACTTTGAACCCTGTCGAAAAGAGGCAGGGAATGGAGATGTCAACCCGCTGTCACACATTCGACAGGCTCAGCGTGACAATTCTACAC
>WFZS01000003.1 GCA_015489465.1 Bacteroidales bacterium
TCTGTGATGAAAATAAAAAGGCTACACAAAATTACCGGTGTAACCGATATAAAATTTATCGATGCTTTCAGAATATAAAATGTAAGTGTAAAATTTTTCTTTCATTATATTTTGTTAATAACAAAAAAGGATAACCCGTACACTTACAAGTTACCCTTTTGTTTTGTCGGGGTAGTAGGATTCGAACCTACGACCCCCTGCTCCCAAAGCAGGTGCGCTAACCGGACTGCGCTATACCCCGGATGCTTAATAAAGCGAGTGCAAAAATAAATATTTTATAACAATTACCAATCTTTGATAAAATTTATTTGAAAAACAAGGGAAAAAATATTTTAAAAAGATATTATCCGATAATATAGGATATAAAATAATTATTACCTTTGCAGCCCGATTTTAAGGTGTCCGGATTTTGACATAAATTATTATTTGTCAAAATCTTAAAATCCAAAAGGAATATAATGTTTAACCCGTTTCTACGAGTGCATTACCGGACGGCAATCGAGAAACACAAGATTTTCTAAATGTCAGAAAATAAAGAAAAACTCACTAATTCCGAACAGGAAGAAGTAAAAAAAGAAGAAACTCAGGAAGTTAAAGCTGAAACTCCTAAAGAAGAAACAGCTGAAAAACAAGTGGAAGCCATTGCAGAACCAAAAGCTGAAGCTCCGGAAGAAAAAACCGAAGCGGTAGCTAAAAAAGAGGAAGCTGTTGAAGTTAAAACTGATGAAAAAGCTGAAGAAGAGGAGTTTGATTGGGATGCTTTGAACAAAAAGGAAGATTCTTACTCACCCGAGGACAGAAAAAAACTGGAAGAACTTTACACTAAAAGTCTTAATTCAATTGCCGAGCATGAAGTAATTGAAGGAACCGTTGTTTCTATTAACAACAGGGAAGTTGTTGTAAACATCGGTTACAAATCCGACGGTGTTTTACCTTATAACGAATTCCGTTATAATCCCGATCTTAAAGTTGGTGATAAAGTAGATATCTATGTTGAGAGCCAGGAAGACGCTAACGGTCAAATGGTTCTTTCTCATAAAAAAGCACGTATCCTTCGTTCTTGGGATCGCATTAACGAAGCTTACGAAAATGACGAAATTATCACTGGTTACGTTAAATCGCGTACTAAAGGCGGGCTTATCGTTGATGTATTCGGTATTGAGGCTTTCTTGCCGGGTTCACAAATCGATGTTAAACCCATCCGCGATTACGACGTGTTTGTGAATAAAACAATGGAATTCAAGGTTGTAAAAATTAACCACGAATTCAAAAATGTTGTTGTTTCTCACAAAGCACTTATTGAGGACGAACTTGAAGCTCAAAAAGCTGAAATCGTTTCTAAACTTGAAAAAGGTCAGGTTCTTGAAGGTACCGTTAAAAACATTACTTCGTACGGTGCATTTATCGACCTCGGTGGTGTTGACGGTTTAATTCACATTACCGACCTTTCATGGGGTCGTATCAATCATCCCGAAGAGGTTGTTCAACTTGACCAAAAAATCAAAGTTGTTATTCTTGATTTCGACGAAAACAAAAAACGTATTGCACTCGGATTGAAACAACTTTCACCTCACCCATGGGATTCACTTGATCCTAACCTTAAAGTTGGTGATAAAGTTAAAGGTAAAGTTGTTGTTTTGGCTGATTACGGTGCATTTATCGAGATTGCTCCCGGTGTTGAAGGTTTGATTCATGTTTCGGAAATGTCATGGTCGCAACATTTACGTACCGCTAAGGATTTCCTCAAAGTAGGTGATGAAGTTGAAGCTGTTATCTTAACACTTGACCGTGAAGAAAGAAAAATGTCTCTCGGATTAAAACAGCTTATTCCGGACCCATGGGAAAATATTAAAGAAAAATATCCCGTTGGAAGTAAACATACGGCAACGGTTCGTAATTTCACAAACTTCGGAATTTTTGTTGAAATAGAAGAAGGTGTTGACGGTTTGATTCATATCAGTGACCTTTCATGGTCGAAAAAAATCAAGCATCCTGCCGAATTTACCAAAATAGGTGAAAAGATTGATGTTGTTGTGTTGGATGTTGATGTTGAAAACCGCCGTTTGAGCTTAGGTCACAAACAACTTGAAGAAAATCCTTGGGATGTATTCGAAACGGTATTTTCAGTCGGTTCTGTTCACAAAGGAACAATCACAAGCATTAACGACAAAGGTGCCGTTGTTGCTCTTCCTTACGGCGTAGAAGGTTTTGCACCTGCACGTCACCTTAAAAAACAGGACGGTACAACGGCTAAAGTTGACGAACAACTGGATTTTGTTGTAATAGAATTTAACAAGGAAAACAAAAAAATTATTGTTTCGCATACACGTACTTTCGAGGAAGATCCTAAAGCCGCTAAAAAGGAAGCTGCCGAGAAAGCAAAATCCGAAAATAAATCGGCAAAACAGAGTGTTAAAAAACTCAACGAAAAAGTTGAAAAAACAACACTCGGTGATCTTTCCGATCTTTCGGAACTTAAAAAAGAACTTGAAAAAGGAAAGAAATAGTTTCCCTTTTAGAGAAAGTTTATTGCAAAAAAGCCGGCTCTCAAGGAGTCCGGCTTTTTTACTTTTCAAGGTTATTATATACATGGAGTATGCGATAACTATTTCATGTCGAGATGGTTTTTAAGATATTTTCCCGTGTATGATTTCTTGCAGTTCGACAGCTCTTCCGGAGTTCCTTCAAAAATAATTTCTCCACCCGCATTTCCGCCTTCAGGACCCATATCAATAACCCAGTCGGCAGATTTTATTATGTCTGCATTATGTTCTATAACAACTACGGAATGTCCTTTTTCTATTAATGCATTTAACGCCAGTAAAAGTTTGTTGATATCATGGAAATGGAGTCCTGTTGTGGGTTCATCAAAAATAAACAGGGTAGGGGAATCGTTACTTCCTTTTGAAAGAAAATACGCCAGTTTTATCCTTTGAGCTTCGCCGCCCGATAGAGTGTTTGAAGGTTGTCCCAAACGTAAATAATCCAATCCCACATCAACAAGAGGTTGTAATTTCGAAATAATTTTTTCCTCCGTAGGGCTGTTCTTTCCCGTATCGAAAAAATTAATTACTTCATTTATTGACATATCCAGCAAATCGGAAATGCTTTTACCTTTATATTTGACTTCAAGAACCTCGTTTTTAAAACGTTTTCCGTGGCACGCGTCACATTTTAAATAAATATCGGCCATAAATTGCATTTCAACCTTGATAACGCCTTCTCCTTCGCATTGTTCACATCTTCCTCCGGGGATGTTAAAAGAAAATGTTCCCGATTTATAACCACGCATTTTAGCCAAAGGTTGTGATGCAAATAATTGCCTTATATCGTCATAAGCTTTTACATAAGTGGCGGGATTTGATCTTGATGAACGTCCTATAGGGTTTTGGTCAATGTATTCCAGTGATTGTATTCTGTTTAGGTCTCCTGTAAGGGAGCTGAAATTTCCCGGTTTTACGGAATATCCTCCCAAACGTTTTTTCATTGCCGGGAAAAGAATATCTTTGACAAGTGTCGATTTTCCGGAACCGCTGACACCGGTTACCACCGTTAAAACATTCAAAGGGATCTTTACATTGATATTTTTAAGATTATGCTCGGTAGCACCTTTTATTTCAACAAAATCCCTCCACTTTCTCCTTTTTGCCGGAACAGGTATTTTAAGTTTGCCCGTTAAATATTTTGCGGTTAGACTGTTTTCACTGTTTACAAGTTCATCAAATTTTCCTTGAAAAACAAGTTCACCGCCATATTCTCCCGCTCCTGGTCCTATATCTATAATTTCATCTGCTGTTTTTATAATGTTCTCTTCGTGTTCAACAACAATTATGGAATTCCCCAGATCGCGTAATTTTTTTAATACTTTAATAAGTCTGTTTGTGTCACGAGCATGTAGTCCTATGCTGGGTTCATCAAGAATATACATTGATCCTACGAGACTGCTTCCCAATGAAGTTGCCAGGTTAATGCGTTGCGATTCGCCGCCCGACAAAGTGTTTGATTGTCTGTTTAGTGTCAGATATCCTAACCCGACATCGGTTAAAAATTGTAATCTTGAAGTTATCTCCGTCAGAAGTCTTTCCGCTATTTGCCTGTCATGTTTGTCGAGTTCTATATTTTTAAAGAAATCAAGGACTTTGTCCAATTCCATATTAACTATTTCGTCAATGGATTTGCCTGCAACTTTAACGTAAAAAGCATCTTTCCGTAAACGTGTACCTTTGCAGTCGGGACAAACGGTTTTTCCTCTGTATCGCGACATTAAAACACGATATTGGATTTTATAACTGTTTTCTTCCACCATCCGGAAAAAGTCGTTAATACCTTCAAAATATTCATTACCGTTCCACAGAAGATCTTTTTGTTCGGGAGTAAGTTCGTTGTAAGGTTTATGAATGGGGAAATCGAATTTATAAGCGTTTTTTATAAGTAGTTCTTTGTATTCGCTCATTTTTTCACCTTTCCAACAGGCAACGGCTCCTTCGTAAACGGAAAGGTTTTTATCGGGAATAACAAGGTCTTCATCTATTCCTATAACTGTACCGAAACCTTCGCAAGTTTTACATGCACCGTATGGATTGTTAAAAGTGAACATATTTACAGAAGGCTCTTCGAATGTTATTCCATCAAGTTCAAACCTGTTGGAAAACTCCACGGTGTGTGTTTTGTCACCGTCAGTATATTCTATAATGCATTTGTGATCGCCCTCATAATAAGCCGTTTGTACCGAATCGGCTATCCTTGCTTCAAGTTCGCTGTCGTTATTATCGATTTTTATTCTATCTATTACCAGAAGGCAATTTTTCAAATCGATTTCCGTGTTGTTTTCTATTGCTTCTTCAATTCTTACGAAATTTCCCGCTAGTTTTATTCTGCTGAAACCTTGCTGCATTAAAATTTTTAACTGTTGTAACGGTTTTCTTCCTTCGGGAATTATTAAAGGAGCATAAATTATAACTTGCGAATCAACGGGGAGTTCCGTTATAAAATTTGTTACGTCCGTTACGGTGTCTCTTTTTACCTGGCGTCCGGACACCGGAGAGAATGTTTTGCCTATTCTGGCAAACAACAGTTTTATGTATTCGTAAACTTCAGTCGATGTACCGACCGTTGACCTGGGGTTATGAGTTTTTACCTTTTGTTCTATGGCTATGGCGGGAGCAATTCCCGTTATGGAATCGACTTCGGGTTTATCCATCTTGCCTAAAAATTGCCGGGCATACGAACTTAAACTTTCAACATAACGTCTTTGTCCTTCGGCAAAAAGCGTGTCAAAAGCAAGCGATGATTTTCCCGAACCAGAAACTCCGGTGATAACAACAAGTTTTTTCTTGGGAATAGATACTGAAAGGTTTTTAAGATTGTTTACTCTTGCTTTCGATATCGTTATGAAATCTTTGGGATTGCTTTTGCCGGTATTTTCTGTCATCTTAATTTTTTATTGCGGCAAAAGTAGAAATTAATTTGCATTTAATAAATTTTAACATATATTTGCATTAATCAACAAACAACACATACAATAAGGAGGAACGCTATCGGGAAAATTCTACTTTATTAACCAAAGCTAAGTAGATATGAAAAGAACTGACCTGTCCCATGAAAGGGATTTGATCAGGCGATTTCACGATGGCGATGTATCCGGCCTTCAAGTCCTGATTAAACGTTACGAAAAGCGTATTTATTCCTACATCTTTATGTTGGTTAAAAACAACCAACTGGCTGATGATATTTTTCAAGATACCTTTATAAAAATTATTAACAATCTAAAAAGCGGTTCATACAAGGAAGAAGGTAAATTTATTCAATGGGCAATGCGTATTGCTCATAATCTGGTTATTGATCATTTTCGTAAATCCAAAAAGGTAAATTTTATTGAAAGCCGTTATGAGGAGTCTGATGTTTTTGACAATTTGTTGATAGCCGAAGATTCTACGGAACAAAAAATGGTTAAAGAGCAGATTTTGAAAGATGTAAAAAAATTGACGGAACTTTTGCCGGAAGATCAAAAAGAAGTTTTATATCTGAGATGTTATGCGGGTTTGAGCTTTAAAGAGATTGCCGAGCAGACCGGTGTAAGTATAAATACGGCTTTGGGAAGGATGAGGTATGCATTGATAAATCTAAGAAAGTTAAATGCTGAGAAAAAAGTAATCTTCACCGAATAGTTTTAAAAAAAGAGTTATAAAATGAAAATTGCTGCCTAAATTTTTTCCGGCAGCAATTTTTTTGTTTTTAAGAAACTAAAGATAATGGTGTTTCGGGAATTTGGGATACCATTACGCAATCAATTAACAAAAGGTTTAGACCGGGATTTTATATACGTTAATGAAACCTTTACAACATAAATAAAAATAAATCAAAAATAAATTAAAGGTATTTTCCCGCAAGCAATTGTTCGGTTTTTTGGCGCTGAGATTTATATAATAATTTAAACAATTTTAACAATAAGGATTCCTTAGGTATTTATAAATACGTTACCCATAATTGACTAAACTTGATTTTTCGGAACCCGGTTCTATCACCAAAAAGAGTGTTTTGTATTTACTTTTTTATCAGGTAGTTTAATGTTAAATCTTGGGATTTAGTGGTATTAGGAATATTGATCTAACTGATCGTTGACAAATAAAAAATTATACCAAAATAGTATTTTTTTTGATTTGTATTATATTTAAGATAAAATAGTTTATATTTGTATGAAAAAACGGAAAGGATAAACAATAAATGTATGGAAATACGGAAAGAAATATTGAAAACGAAAATTGTCGATTTTCAAAAAATGTTACCTGTTAAATTGATCGAAAGGGAATTGTCGCTTCCTGTCGATTCGGGAAAGATTGTTACTGTAACAGGTGTTAGGCGCTCAGGAAAAACGTATTTGTTGTACCAGACCATAAATGAGATTATAAAAAGCGGTGTGAGTAAAAAGCGAATTCTATTTTTGTCTTTTGATGATGAACGAATCAATTTCAGGACTGATGAATTGGATTTGATACTGCAGGCTTACCGTGAACTTTTTCCTGATATTGATTTTAAAAATGTGTATATTTTTTTTGATGAAATTCAGAACACCATAGATTGGGAAAGATTTGTTCGACGTATTTACGATACCGAATCAAAAAATATTTTTCTTTCGGGGTCAAACTCAAAAATGCTTGCTTCCGACATTGCCGGTTCGTTGAGAGGACGGACGATACAATTTGAAGTGTTTCCTCTTTTATTTTCTGAATATTGTACTTTTAAAAATATTGATACATCGGATTTGTATTCCTCAGCCAATAGGGCTAGAATTGTAAATGCCGCAACATCTTATTTGATTGGAGGAGGTTTCCCCGAAATAGTACTCTCAAAAAATGTAAACCCGGATATGATTTTACAGGAATACTATCATGTGCTTTTGTTCAAAGATATTGTTGAAAGATATAATATAAGTAATATTGCCGTACTGAAATATTTCATTGCACGGTTAATAAATAATTTATCAAAGCCGACAAGTATAAATAAGATTTATAATGAAATACGTTCAGCCGGATTAAAAACAGATAAAAATTTTCTTTATCAATTGGCTGGTTATTTGGATGCCGTTTATTTTTCTTTCCGTTTGAAACGTTTTGAAACATCTGTGTTAAAATCAGATTTGCTGACTAACAGTAAATTCTATTTTATTGATAACGGACTTGTTAATGCAATCAGCTATGCTAATTACAATGAGTACGGAAAGCTTTTGGAAAACAGTACCTTTTTGTTTTTAAGGCAAAAGGTGCCGTTTCAAAGAGGACTTAATTATTATAAAGGGCGTAAAGAATGTGATTTTGTTGTTACAGAACGTCATAAACCCCGCTTGCTCGTCCAGGTTTCTTGGGAGATTGTTTCTGACGAAACATTGAAAAGAGAGGCGGACGGATTAGTTGAAGCCGCCCGAAAACTTTCATGTAAAAAACTTTATATTATTAATAATGATTTGGATAAAGTTATTCACCGGGATAATTTCGAGATAAAAGTAGTACCTTACTGGAAATTTTTCCTTTTAAATTTCGATGAGATTTAAAATATAATCTATTTATCTTATCCTGTCAATTGTATTTTTGAGGAAATTAGGATAAACGATAACCACAATCTCAATATTCTGAATGTTAATTTATTGTCTTCTTTATCTAATTTATCTAAATTGTAAAATGAGTCAATATCTATTTATGCACCACCTTTTCAAATCAACTCTTTAAAAATATTTTCGGGAGTTAAAACCGTAAACCGTTTTACATTATATTTATCCGAAAATGATTTTGGTAAACTTGCTTTTCTTTTAGGTTTCCATTTGAATTCCCAAGTATTGAGTTCTCCGTTTCTTTCTTCGATAAGGTCAATTTCAGCACCGTCGTATGTTCTCCAAAAATACAAGTTTGAAAATCTTTGATCATATTCAACTTTTTTCAAAATTTCACTAACGCAGAAATTTTCCCATAATGCACCGGTATCGGTTCGTAACGAAACCGGATTAAAATTGTTGATAATTGCATTACGGATCCCATTATCAAAAAAGTAATATTTTTTGCTTTTTTTTAATTCATTTCGAAGATTACCACTGAAAGACGGTAACCTATAGATAATGAAACTTTTTTGAAGTAAATCAAGATATCGTTCAACCGTTATGGCTGAAACTTTTAACAGTTGTGAAAGTTCTTGAACAGAAACCTGGCTACCGGTTTGCAAGGCAAGAGCTTTTAATAATTGTCTCAACAAATCGGGATTCTTAAGCCTTTCAAATTTTAATATATCCTTAAAAAGATAATCCGAACTCAGCTGAATAAGCCTTTTTATTTTTTCATTGTTACTTTTATCAATTATTCCCGGATATGTACCGAAAACTAAAAATTCCTCAAGTCTTTCCATAGTATTTAATAGTCCTAATTTTTCTTTTATCTCAGCTAAAGAAAGAGGAAATAAATTAAAGGAGATATTTCTACCGGTTAAAGGTTCTCCGGTTTTGTTTGCTAAATCGAAACTACTTGAGCCAGTTGCAATAAACTTTATTTTGTTGGAATAATTATCATATAAC
>WFZS01000004.1 GCA_015489465.1 Bacteroidales bacterium
TATACATGACTTTGTATCAGGGCGGGAGAGGCAGTCATGGTGAGCTGGTCGAACCATGGCAGGGGAAGCCTCCGCGCGCACGGTTCGACTTACCTGCCATTCGGCAGGCTGCTCACCGTGACAATCCGTCCACTCTTTTATCTAATTGACATACAGGTATTTTGAATCGACGTCATTGGTAGAGGGAAGAAAAAAATTTTTCAACAATCGGTAAATGATGTAATTGTAGGAAGGGGAGGCTGTCACATTGAGCCTGTCGAAATGTGGCGGGACAAGCCACTCCTCGCACGGTTCGATACGATACTCCCAAAGGTCGTATCACTCACCGTGACAATCTCGGGCGCAATTTTTATAGATTGATTTACAAGTTTTTAAAAAGACATCATTGGTAGCTTAACTTGCCTGCCGGAGGCAGGTCGAAATGTGGCAGGGTAAGAAAATAGCCTTCGCATTGTCACGCATTCGACAGGGCTCAGCGTGACAAGCCGCCGCACGCACGCTTTTATATGATGCTCCCTTGGGGTCGCACCACTCAGCATGACAAAACCAGGTGCACTATTTAAAGTTTAACTTACAAATGTTTTAAAAGATACAGGTACTTTTTACACCTGTTTCATCCTATCATTTTCGTAAGTTCCACAAACTCATTAACGGTAAGTTGTTCGGGTCTTTTATTAAATATCTCATTATCTTTTATTTCGTCACGTATGAAATTTTTCAATGAATTTCTTAACGTTTTACGTCGCTGGTTAAAAGCTGTTTTTACTACGGTTATATATTTTTCCTCATTGCAATCAAGTTTATCAATATTATTTCGTGTCATCTTAATAACAGCCGATTTAACTTTTGGAGGAGGAAAAAAAACGTTCTCATTAACGGTAAAACAATATTTAATGTCATACCATGTTTGAAGTAAAACACTTAATATTCCGTAAGTTTTATTACCCGGATGTGCAACTATTCTTTCGGCAACTTCTTTTTGAATCATTCCCGATATCTCGGGTATCAAATTTCTGTTGCTTAGTGCTTTGAAAAATATCTGACTGGAAATATTGTAAGGATAGTTACCTATTAAAGCAAAAGGAGTATCGCTTATTTTTTTAATATCAATCTTTAAGAAATCGGCTTCGATTATTTCAAGTCGCGGGTCGGCAAAATTTTCTTTCAAATATTGCACAGATTCGGTATCTATTTCTATAAGTTTTAGTTTCTTTATTTCTTGTCTTTCCAACAAAGCCTCCGTTAAAATTCCCGTTCCCGGTCCTATTTCGCAAACCGTATCAAAATTTCCTGTTAAACAACCGGCTATTTTACGGGCAATATTTTTGTCTTTTAAAAAGTGCTGCCCCAAATGTTTTTTAGGACGTACCATTTTCCTTTTTCAAATTTCTGTATTTTTTTCTGGCTTCGGTGGCATAAATACTTTCGGGATAATTTTTCATAATTTTCAAGTAAAGTTCACCGGCTTTTTTAATGTTTTTCAAATATAACCTGTTTATTTCTGCACTTCTGAAAAGAGCGTTATCAGCTTTTACACTTTCCGGATAATTTTGAAACAGTAATGTATAAACCGAGTCCGCTTTCCCGAACTCCTTTATCTTTTCGAATATTTGACCTTCCTTGAAAAGAACATTCCCGCGATAAAACGGCAATGATGAACTTTGTTCTATATCCTTCAGAAAA
This sequence comes from Bacteroidales bacterium, assembly GCA_015489465.1. Taxonomy (GTDB): domain Bacteria; phylum Bacteroidota; class Bacteroidia; order Bacteroidales; family F082; genus B16-G9. Next base: position 1,684 of record WFZS01000004.1, read on the forward strand.
ATTAAAGCCGAATCGTATTTCTGTTGATAAGCATATTGATCGGCAGCGGCAAATTCCCTAAGAGTAAGCCCCAATGTGTCTATTTCCAGCATCTCTTTTATAAAAAACGACAGCTCGATGGCATCGTTGGCAATAAGCTTTGATGTTGACCCTTTTAAAACATCCAGACGTGTTTTAGCCCATTGGAATTCCCCTTTAAAATAAAAGAGCCTGGCATTTCTGAATTTTGCTTCATAACCCAACGGCTCGTTTTTCATGCTGTTTTCAACTTGTGCATAAAGCAAAGAAGCTTCCCAGAATTTACCCGTAAACGCCAGAATGTCGGCTTTTTCCATTTTCAAAACGGCTTTATCTTTCGAATAAATCGAATGCTCTATACCTTTATCCAACAAATTAATAGCCTCAACGGGTTTGTTCAGTCTAAAAGCTTTTAAATGCGCCAAATCTTTTATCAGAGCCGTAGAATTTGCGTAACCGCTATTTTCCAGTGACGTTTCACCCGCTTTTTCCAATTCCTCCCACGTCTTTTTGTCAACTTTGTTACCTTTTTCCGTTACAAGTTTCAAACGTGCTTTAAAATACATTTCGTAAGACTCCGGCAAAAACGGATTCTTTTTCTTTTTTTTCAAGAGGTATTCGCTTGCCTTTACCGCAATATCGTAATTACCGTTGGAGTATGCTACTTCTGCAACATCAAGCAACTTTTCTTCTTGGTCACGAAACCGTTTATCAATGGATATTGCCTGCCGTAATGCCAAATCAAAATCTTTAACCTGTAAGGAATACCACATCAACATCTCGGCATACACAGGGTTTGACGGGTCGGCTTGAGCTCTTAAAAGAATCTTTTTACGGAACAATCCCGATAAATTGTCATCTACATCACGGAGCAACAAACTTTGCACGCGGCTTTTAACCCGGTCAACAGCTTCGGGATGTTTGTTTGCATAATCCAACAAAAGGTCGAACATCTTTTCGTAATCGCCCGAGTAATTATAAGCAGTGGCAAGTTCAAAATCATAATCGTAATCTCCCAATCCTTTCTCCCTGGCAACGTTATAAACATAAACCGCTTTATCAAAAAAGCCGTGCGACTGTAAACTGTATGCTATATTTATGATAATGTTCCTGTTGTCAGGCAATGAGGAGATAACTTTATTAAGTATTTTATCCTTTTTTTTGTTATTACCCTCCAATGAGTACAAATATGCCAGATCTATTTTGAACCTGAAACTGTCAGGCGACATTTTAAGCTGTTTTTTAACAAGCTTTTCGGCTTCATTAAATTTTTTAAGCTGTATTAAGCTGTTCAAATAATACCTGTAGTATGTGTAACCCGGATTTTCTTTATAAAGTTCTTTGTAAAGCTGCAAAGCTTTGTCGTACTGTCCCGAATAATAGTACGACATGGCCAGGTTTGATTTTGAATAATGCTTTTGGGGAGGCTTGGGAGGAACCCCTATAGACTTTTTTTGTTGTTTGTTTTGAGAAAAAACGGTTTTTACGGGGAAAAATCCTGCCGTAAAAACCGCTGTTAAAAGAATAATATTTCTTATGAAATTCCTCAAATACTGCTAATTAATAATTTCAAAACCGGTGTAACTTCGTAATGCTTCCGGTATTTTAATACCTTCGGGTGTTTGATTATTTTCCAGCAACGACGCCACTATTCTCGGTAATGCCAAAGCACTTCCGTTAAGAGTGTGGGCAACGTGTGTTTTTCCGTTTTTATCTTTAAAACGCAACTTCATTCTGTTAGCCTGAAAACTTTCAAAGTTGGAAACGGAACTTACCTCTAGCCATTTTTTCTGCGCTGCCGAATACACTTCAAAGTCGAATGTCAACGCCGAAGTAAAACTCAAATCACCACCGCATAATTTAACGATTCTGAAAGGTAGTTCCAGCTTACGCAATAAGTTGGCAACATGCTCTTTCATCTCCTCCAATGTTTCGTACGACTTATCGGGATGTTGAATTTGCACTATTTCAACCTTGTCAAACTGGTGTAGCCTGTTTAATCCCCTAACATCTTTTCCGTACGAACCCGCTTCACGACGAAAACAGTTTGAATAGGCAACATTTTTCACCGGCAGTTCCTCTTCTTTCAGGATAACATTACGGTAAATGTTTGTAACCGGAACTTCGGCCGTCGGAATCAAATACAAATTATCTTCGTTAACATAATACATTTGCCCTTCTTTATCCGGAAGTTGTCCCGTGCCGTAACCGGAATCCTCATTTACCAAAAGCGGCGGTTGATATTCAAGGTATCCTGCATCCAGCGCTTCGTCAAGAAAAAAGTTTATCAATGCCCTTTGGAGCCGTGCTCCTTTACCCCTGTAAAAAGGGAACCCCGCACCCGTAACTTTGCTTCCCAACTCGAAATCTATTATTTTATATTCCGATGCCAAATCCCAATGTGGTTTTGCATTATCCGGAAGTACGGGTATCTCTCCCTCTTCGTAAACAATAACGTTGTCGGCATCCGAATTACCCGCCGGAACGGATTCGTGAGGTATATTAGGCAATTCAACGAGTTTTTTCTTTAATTGGTCGTCCACTTTCGCAAGTTCGGCATTCAGCTCTTTGGTAATTTGTTTCAATTCGGATGAACGCGCTTTTGCCTTTTCCGCCTCATCCCGTTTTCCTTCTTTATAAAGTTGACCTATCGATTTCGCCAATTTATTGGCTTCGGCAAGATAGTCATCCAATTGGCGTTGAAGACTCCTGCGTTTTTTATCAAGCTCTATTATTTCGTCAACAAGTTCTTTGGCATCAAAATTTTTTACAGCCAAACGTTCTATTATCAAATCCCTGTTATCTCTTATAAAATGTAATGAAAGCATTGTTTTTTATTTTTTTGCAAAGGTAATTAATTACTTATGTAATCGTAAACGTATTACAAAGGTTTAACGTACTATTAACATGTTTTCTGACTTTTAGAATTGTAATCGAGAGAGGTCCCACTCTTTTCCGGTAAAATGAAGCATTCCGTTACGCACTTCCAAAGGCGACGGAAAATTATTTGTGTAAAGCTGTCCGGTTCCCAAACCTTGATACATGTTGTTGTTAAGTGTCGCAGTCCATTGAGCTATGGCATTTAATCCGATATTGGATTCCAATGCCGATGTTATCCACCAACCTATATTACGTTTTCCGGCTTCTTTTATAAACATTTCACTTCTTTTTAACCCGCCTGTAAGACTCGGTTTAAGAATAATATATTGCGGTTTTATGGTGTCAAGCATTACGGGAATCATATCGTCATCCAATGATATAAGCTCTTCGTCAAGTGCCACGGGAACTGGCGATGATTCACAAAGGCGCGCCATTTCATTCCATTGACGGGGCTTTATGGGTTGTTCTATGGAATGTAACGAAAATTCAGATAACCTTTTCAATTTTTCAGATGCTTCAGCGGGCGAAAAAGCGCCGTTTGCATCAACACGCAATTCCAAATCCCTTTCTTTAAAATCCCTTCTCACCAATTTTAAAAGTTCAAGTTCTTTGTCAAAATCAATTGCTCCGATTTTTAATTTGATACATTTAAATCCGCTTTCAACTTTTTCTATTATCTGCTTACGCATAAACTTGTAATCTCCCATCCACACCAATCCGTTTATGGATATGGGTTTTTCACCGTGCGTAAATTCCGATTCGAACAAAAGCTTTTTACCATCGTTTTTAAAATCCTTAAAAGCCGTTTCCAATCCGAATTTTACCGCCGGAAATTTATGAAGATTTATAGTTTCTGCATCATTAATATTTTCTTTTACCTCTTGTAATTTAGAGGAAATCTCTTTTTCCGGATCGGGACTTAAACCGTATATCAGACTACACTCGCCGTAACCTGCCTTTTCAGGATTTTCATCATCCCAAAGTTTTATAAACCAAGAGTCTTTTGTTTTTAAAACACCTCTGGATGTTCCTGAAGGGCGCTTGAAAATCAAGGTGTATTTTTTAAAATCAGCTTTTAACATATTATTTTTTTATAAAATCAATGCAACGCCGAAAAGTAAAGAAACCAGAAATGTTTTTATGGCAAGTTTTCGTAAATAAGGATCGAGTTTAGCTTTGTCGGTAATGCTTAAAACAGCAAACACATCAATTAAAAAAAGAGGAAGCGCGGCAAGTATTATAAATTGCGACCAATCGTTTTTACGTGTCATTAGCCAAGCCAATATCAAAATCCATCCGCCCAATATTAAAATAAGGTGATACTTTTTAGAGTTTACATAACCAATTCTTACGGGAATGGTATTTTTATCCGATACGGTATCATTGTCGATATCACGCATATTGTTAAGGTTAAGAACACCCGCACTGAACATGCCTATTGCCGAAGCCGGTAAAAGAACTTTCCAGTCAAACACATGGGTGTTGAGATAAAAAGTTCCCATAACGCCTACAATACCGAAAAATATAAACACAAACATGTCGCCGAGTCCTGCATAGCCATACGCTTTTGAACCTACCGTATATTTTACGGCTGCTATTATTGAGACAAGACCGACAGCAAAGAATATCAAAGCCGGAATATAGTTTGAGCCGAATGCAAAATACAAAAGTGTTACTCCCGAAATCAACGAAAGTGAGGCAAAAATTATAATGGCTTTTTTCATTTGCTCACGGGTTATCTCACCGCTTTGAACGGTTCTTTCAGGTCCCACCCTGTTAGCGTTGTCGGTACCTTTTACAGCATCACCGTAGTCGTTGGCAAGGTTGGAAAGTATCTGCAAAAAAAGTGTTGTTATAATGGAAAACACGATAATTTTCCAATCGTATTTTCCATACCCTATTGCCAAAAACGAACCCGTAAGAATGCTTGACAGGGCAAGAGGCAATGTTCTCAATCTGAATGCTTTTATCCAAACGCCTGCTTTTGACATGGTTTACGGAAATTTCGGATATTTATGAAAATCCGGGTCGCGTTTTTCAAGAAAAGCGTGCTTACCTTCTTGAGCTTCATCGGTTAAATAGTAAAGTAAAGTTGCATTACCGGCAAACTCCTGTAGTCCTATCTGTCCGTCAAGTGCAGCATTCATACCGAGTTTTATCATACGCAAAGCCATAGGGCTACGTTTATGCATAATCTCGCACCATTCCACCGTTGCATCTTCAAGTTCGTCGAAGGGAACAACTTTGTTTACCAAACCCATTTCAAGGGCTTCTTGAGCCGTATATTGCAAGTTTAAAAACCATATTTCCCTGGCTTTTTTCTGTCCCACAATGGTTGCCAGGTATGAAGATCCCAAACCGGCATCAAAAGAGCCTACTTTAGGTCCCGTTTGACCGAATTTAGCATTTTCGGAGGCTATGGTTAGATCGCAAACAACGTGCAAAACATGTCCGCCACCGATTGCATAACCGTTAACCATTGCTATAACGGGTTTTGGCATCGAACGGATTTTTCGCTGAACATCGAGCACGTTAAGTCTGGGTATTCCGTCTTTACCGATGTAACCGCCTTTACCTTTCACGTTTTGGTCGCCCCCGGCACAGAAAGCCTTATCACCTTCGCCTGTGATAATTACGGTGTAAACATCCATATTTTCGCGGCACATATCCAACGCCACCGCCATTTCGGTGGTTGTAGTCGGTGTAAAAGCGTTGTAATACCTTGGCCTGTTAATGGTTATCTTGGCTATGTGATTCCAATATTCAAATTTTATCTCTTCAAAGTCGTGGAGTGATTTCCATTCTCTTTTACTCATACCGGTAATTTTTTATTTAATTTTAAAATTAGTGATGAACATTTTTCATCGCTTCGGGGTTATGTTTGTATTTGAACAATACCATAAATAACAACGCTATAATCAAGGCATATGCAGCAAAAATCAGCCATATAGTATGCCAGTCTTTATGACCGTTGTGAGTAAACATATCAATAATCAGACCGCTACCGTAGGCTCCAATCATAGCACCTATTCCGTTTGTCATTATCATAAAAAGACCTTGTGCACTGGCTCTTATTTTCGGTTCGGCTTCCATTTCAACAAACAAAGAACCCGAAATATTGAAAAAGTCGAAAGCCATGCCGTAAATAATCATTGACAGTATCAATGCAACCAATCCCAATCCTTCAGGGGAGCCTATTCCGAAAAGTCCGAACCTGAAAACCCAAGCAAACATACTCATCAACATTACTTTCTTAATACCGTACCTTTTCAAAAAGAAAGGTATGGTAAGGATAAACAACGTTTCCGAAATTTGCGATAGCGACATCAGAATACCATTGTGGGTGACGGCAAAAGCATCTTTATATTCCGGCACATTAATAAAATCATGCAAAAAAGCTTCTCCCCACATGTTGGTTATCTGCAAAGCTGCACCCAAAAGCATCGAAAAGATAAAAAATATCGCCATCTTTTTATCCTTGAAAAGAACAAAAGCGTCCAAACCCAAAGCTTGAGCAAGAGACTTTTTGGAGCCGGATTTTTCAATTGGACAATTAGGTAGCGTTAGAGAATATAAACCTAATACTAATGAAAATGCAGCTGAAAAATAAAGTTGCATATTGGTTAATCCCCAACCGAAAAGGTCTATTATCCAAACTGCAATAATAAAGCCCACGGTTCCCCAAACCCTTATGGGCGGAAAGTCTTTTACGATGTCATAGCCGTTTTTTTCCAACAAACAATACGAAACCGTGTTATCCAGGGCTATTGTAGGCATATAAAGCATAAGGTAAAGCAGCATGACGATATAAAGGGAATCGAAGTCTGTTTGTTTAGCCGCCAGAAACAATAATCCTGCTCCCAATAAATGAACTATTGCATAAAGTTTATTGGGACTAATCCATCTGTCGGCTATAATGCCCATAACACCGGGCATAAAAAGCGATGCTATTCCCAAGGTCATAAATATTGACCCTATCTGGCTTCCGCTGAAATGCAGCGTAACAGCCATATATTTACCGAAAGACAACAACCACGCTCCCCACACGAAAAATTGCAGGAAGTTCATTACCGTAATTCTAAATTTCAATCCCATCCCTTAATGTTTTTAATTCATACTTTTCAAAACAATGTTATAAAAAACTTTAACAGTGTTGTTTTTTTCATTGAATAACAAAAGTAAAAATTTATAATTACGGAAGTCTTTACATTGTAATGTTTTTGACCTCTACTCTTTGATTACCGGTAGCGTCCATTCGTATTTAACGGCAAAAATTCTTATCAATATAACGGTAATGATGGAAACGGGAACACTTATTACCACCGGAATTCCTAGATAACTTGCGATCATTATCAACAAAGCTCCGGCAAAACATGCGGTTGCATATATTTCCTTGTGAAGTATCAACGGTTTGTCATTATTGAATACATCTCTTAACACACCTCCCAAAGTTGCGGAAATAACACCCATCATTATTGCTACCTCCCATGATAATCCCAACTCAAGAGTTTTTTTAATACCCGCAACAGTAAATACTCCCAATCCTATGCTGTCAAACAAAAAGAGTGTTTTACGCCATTTCATTATTTTGGTTTTGGTAAAAAAGGTAACAACCACAGCAGCTATTATCACGTATAAATAGATGATATTATTCATCCAACTAACAGGAGTGATACCAAGTAAAATATCACGTGTAGTACCACCGCCGATAGCAGTTATAAAAGCCAGAAAAAGAATACCGAAGATGTCGTACTTCTTTTCAATACCCGATAAAGCTCCCGATATTGCGAAAACGAAAGTCCCGGTTAAATCAAGGATATATATCAAGTTCCACATTACTCATTATCTTTTTTGCCGCCGAATTGCATCAAATACGCTTTTATGAAATCATTTATTTCCCCGTCCAGCACGGCTTGAACATTTGAGGTTTCATATCCTGTACGAAGGTCTTTTACCAGCTTATACGGATGCAAAACATACGACCGTATTTGAGAACCCCACTCTATTTTCTTTTTATCGCCTTCAATTTTTTCCTGGGCTTCACGCCGTTTTCTCATCTCTATTTCGTAGAGTTGGGATTTAAGCATCTGCATTGCTTTTTCACGGTTTTGTTGCTGCGATCGTGTTTCCTGGCATTCGACAACAATTCCGGAAGGTTCGTGTCTTAGCCTTACCGCCGTTTCAACTTTGTTTACATTTTGACCTCCCGGACCGCTTGAGCGGAATGTGTCCCAACTTATATCGGCGGGATTTATTTCGATATTTATGGAGTCGTCAACAACGGGATAGACATAAACTGAGGCAAAGGAAGTATGACGCCGGTTGGAAGAGTCGAAAGGCGACAACCTTACAAGCCTGTGAACTCCGTTTTCACCCTTCAAATATCCGAAAGCAAAATCACCGTCAAACTCCAAAGTAACAGACTTTATTCCGGCAACATCGCCTTCCTGGTAATCAAGTTCTTTAACCTTGAATCCGTTTTTTTCTCCCCAACGTATGTACATACGCATAAGCATTTCCGCCCAGTCCTGACTTTCGGTTCCACCTGCACCCGGGTTTATTTTCATTATTGCGTTTAGCTTGTCCTCCTCTTCGCCGAGCATCTGCAAAAACTCAAGGTCTTCTATTAACTTTAGAGCTTCTTCATATTGCTTGTCAAGTTCTTCTTGTGTTGCTTCGCCCATATCCAAAAATTCTTGCAACACGGTCAAATCGTTCAAAGCTTCTTCGGCACGTTTGAATTTTTCAACCCAAACTTTTTTTTCTTTTATTTTTTTAAGAATCTTTTCGGCATTTTTAGGGTCATTCCAAAAATCCGGTGCTTGGGTTTTTTCTTCCTCTTCTTCTATTTCGTAAATTTTCTTATCGATGTCAAAGATACCTCCTCAAGGCACCCAGCCTCTTATACAAATCTTTTAATCCTTCCGGAGTGAACATAATAATTTTAATTTTCGTTAAAGGATATTCTCTTTTATAATCGTTTGATTTCTATCGGGTCCCGTAGAAACAAGACTAACGCGAACACCTGTTTTCTCTTCTATGAATTTCACGTAATCTTTAAGTTCATCAGGCATTTTATCAAAAGATGTAATACCCTCAAGACTTATTTTCCAACCTTTTAATTTTTCAAAAACAGGCTCTATTTTGACATTTGCCATATCAAACGGCACTTCTTCCGTTTCTTTACCGTCGATTTTATATTTTACGGCAACATTAATCTCATCAAAATCGTTAAGTACATCAACTTTCATCATCATAAGGTCCGTAACGCCGTTGAGCATAATAGCGTATTTGAGGGCTGCCATATCAAGCCATCCGCATCTTCGCGGTCGTCCGGTTGTCGCTCCGAATTCATGACCGGTTTGACGTAACTTTTCCCCTGTTTCATCAAAAAGTTCGGTAGGGAAAGGTCCGCTGCCAACACGTGTGCAATAAGCTTTAAAAATACCGAAAACACGACCGATTTTTGCCGGTGCTATTCCCAATCCGCTACTTACACCTGCCGTTATGGTATTGGATGAAGTAACATACGGGTATGAACCGAAATCTATGTCCAACATGGTTCCTTGAGCTCCTTCTGCCAATATTTTTTTGCCTTCGGAAAGTGCGTTGTTCAAAAAATATTCACTATTAACAAGTTTCAACGAAAGTAGAGTTTCCAAAGAGTCGAACCACTCTTTTTCATAATCGTCAAAATTTTTACCTTCTATTTTTATTGACAAAGGGTTATCATCATATACGTAAGCCAATTTCAAATGTCTTTTTTTTGCTTCTTCATATTTGTTTTTAAAATAAGGAAGAAGCAAATCTCCCACTCTTATACCGTTTCTACCGACCTTATCCGTATATGTCGGGCCGATTCCTTTTAAAGTTGAACCTATTTTTTTATCGCCTTTGGCTTTTTCATAAACGGCATCAAGAAGCCTGTGTGTAGGAAGTATGATATGGGATTTAGTAGATATGTAAAGATTGGACTTTACGTCAATACCGTTTTCTTTTAAAATTTCTATCTCTTTCTTGAAAATATACGGATCTATAATTACCCCGTTACCGACAACATTAAGAGTATTATCATTAAATATTCCGGAAGGAATTGTGTGCAGAACAAATTTTTTATTATCAAATTCGATAGTATGTCCCGCATTGGGTCCGCCCTGGAAACGGGCAATTACATCATAATTTTTTGTGAGAACATCAACAATCTTGCCTTTTCCTTCATCTCCCCACTGAAGTCCCAATAAAACATCTACTTTCATATACTTTTATTTTAAGCAATAAAAAACCCTGCGATTCAACAGGGTTATTTTTTAACAAAAGTATAAAAATGTCAACGATAAAAATTAAAAATATGTTAACCTTTTATTAACGTTTATTCTTTTTCTTTAAGCTGGGGTTTTAGGTCATCTTTTTTGCATTTTCCGTAAAAAGTCAGGGAATGATACGTTACCTCTACACCAAGCAATTCTTCCACTGATTTTTGAATTTCCTGGATACGGGGGTCACAAAACTCCAAAACTTTCCCGTCTTCGAGACATACAAAATGATCGTGCTGTTTAAACTTGTACGAACGCTCGAACTGGGCGCAATTATTACCGAATTGATGTTTTATAACAAGATTGCAATCAAGCAACAATTCAATGGTGTTGTATAAAGTAGCACGACTTACGCGGTATTTGTTATTTTTCATTTTGATATACAATGTTTCTATATCAAAATGACCGTCCGTTGAATAAATTTCTTTCAGGATTGTATATCTCTCGGGGGTCTTTCTTTGTCCTCTACTTTCCAAATACTCCGTAAATATCTTTTTTACGGCATCAAAATTATCTTTTTTGTTGCTATTACTCATCTTTTTTTAAGCTTCTTTCATACGGGCTGTAAAGGTAATATTTTATTTCA
>WFZS01000005.1 GCA_015489465.1 Bacteroidales bacterium
CAAAACTTTTAACGATTAACTGTTAACTTTTAAACTACTTTGAACAATATTGAACAACGCTGAACAACGCCGAACGCCGAATTGAATATCGAACGCCGAATATCGAATATCGATTAACGATTTAAGATTGAGTGAAAAATGGTAAAGTTGAGATATTGTGACAAGGTAACGTTGTGACGTTCAGACCTTCAGACTTTCAAACTTTCAGACCTTTGACTTTATGACTTTTATAACTACATTTTTCCACACTATTTAATTACATTTGCATCACCATTTGTTATGCATGCATAGTATCAAAAATACGGTTATGGAAGAAAACAAAATAGTTAAAGCTTTAAAACAATATATCGGCAAACCTTTTTCCGATTCGCCTTCACCATATACACATTGGTTACGACCTGTAATCAGGGAAATTGAAGAAGGAAGAGTAAAAATGGAATATACGGTTCGCAAAGAGATGACCAATCCCATTGACACGTTGCATGGCGGAGTAACCGCAGGTATTGTAGACGATACAATAGGCGCCGCTCTATATACGGTAACCGGACATGAATTATATACAACCGTTAATCTCGGTGTGGATTATTTCTATCCTGCATACGAAGGCGATGTAATATTAGCGGAAGCATGGATAGTAAAAAAAGGAAAAAAGATAATACATGTGAATTGCAGGATAACAAACAAAAACACCGGCAAACTCCTTGCAGAAGGAAGATCAAACCTCATTAAATTATAAACCTTCTTATACAATTTCAATAATTTAACTCTTTTAGAGGCAAATATTTAATACTTTTTTTTGCAGATAAGGAAAAGGTTTATATCTTTGCACCCCGATTTTCATCCAGGCAGTTAAAACGCTTAGAAAACAATTAATTAGATGAATACTTTAAGTTACAAAACGGTTAGCGCAAATAAAGAAACGGTCAATAAAGAATGGATATTGATCGATGCGGAAAACGAAATATTAGGAAGAATGGCTTCAATTGCAGCCAAATTTCTTCGCGGAAAATATAAACCTAACTTTACTCCCCATGTTGATTGTGGCGATAACGTTATCATTATCAATGCCGATAAGATTAGGTTGTCAGGCAACAAATGGGATAAAAAAGAGTATATCCGCCACACCACTTACCCGGGAGGTCAAAGGATAACGGTTGCCAAAGATCTTATGGCAAAAAAACCTACCGCAATGGTTGAAAAAGCCATAAAAGGTATGTTACCAAAAAACAGACTGGGACGTGAACTGTTCAGAAACTTGCACGTTTATGCAGGTCCTGAACATCCGCACGAAGCTCAAAAACCAAAGAAAATAAATTTAAAATCAATTAGATAAGTAAGAAATGGAAGTTGTTAATGCACTCGGTAGAAGAAAGACTGCTATTGCCAGAATTTACGTAACGGAAGGTAACGGAAAAATAGTAGTTAACAAACGTGACTACAAAGAATATTTCCCTACAAGCATGTTACAATATGTTATAGAACAACCTTTTAACTTGACTGACACAGCCGGAAAATACGACATTAAAGTAAATCTTACCGGCGGTGGCATAAAAGGACAGGCAGAAGCATTACGTCTTGCTGTTTCGAGAGCCCTTATAAAAATTGACCCCGAATATCGTGGGGTATTAAAAGAAAACGGTCTTTTACGCCGTGACCCGCGTATGGTTGAACGTAAAAAACCGGGACAACCTAAAGCTCGTAAAAAATTCCAGTTCAGTAAACGTTAGTTTCAAAAACACCGGAATGAGTTTAGTATCCAAATTGCTGAAACTCCGCCTTTGGCCGGACTATTCAGCAATTGTTTTTAGAGAATGTAAACAAATTTAAATTATCAAAAATGGCACAAGTAACATTTGACCAAATGCTTGAAGCCGGTGTTCACTTCGGACACCTCAAGCGCAAATGGAATCCCAACATGGCTCCTTATATCTTTATGGAGCGTAACGGAATCCACATTATCGACCTTTACAAAACCCAGGCTAAACTGGAAGAAGCTACAAAAGCTTTAAAACAAATTGCTAAATCGGGACGTAAAATCCTTTTTGTTGCAACAAAAAAACAAGCAAAAGATATAGTTGCAGAAGCAGTTAAAAAAATCAATATGCCTTACGTAACCGAACGTTGGCCGGGTGGTATGCTCACCAACTTCGCTACAATCCGTAAGGCGGTAAGAAAAATGGCTGCTATCGATAAAATGAAAACAACAAGTGCGTGGGACAACCTTTCAAAACGTGAAAAACTTCAAATTGAACGTGAAAGGGCTAAACTCGAGAAAAACCTCGGAAGTATTGCCGACATGAACCGTCTGCCTTCCGCATTGTTTGTTGTTGACATTAACAAAGAACACATTGCCGTTTCCGAAGCAAGAAAACTCAACATACCTATCTTTGCTATGGTTGACACAAACTCGGACCCGACTTTAGTTGATTTTCCCATTCCTTCTAACGACGACGCTTCAAAGTCAATAGCTTTAATAGTAAATGCTGCAACACAAGCCATAGCAGAAGGTTTGGCTGAACGCAAAATGGCTCGTGAAAAGAAAGAAGCTGAAGCCAAAGCTAAAAAAGAAAGTAAAGAAGCGAAAAAAGAAGGTGAAGAAGTAAAAGAAGAAGCTAAAGCTGAAAAAAAGCCTAAAGCAAAAAAAACAGTTGCTAAAAAATAGTATTAAAACAAAAAAGAAATTTTAAAATGAAAATAACCGCTCAACAAGTAAACGAACTAAGAAAAGCTACCGGAGCAGGAATGATGGATTGCAAGAAAGCACTTCAGGAAGCTGAAGGCGATATGGAAAAAGCAATTGACATCCTGCGTAAAAAAGGTCAGAAAGTAGCTGCTAAAAGAGCCGATAGAACTGCCGGAGAAGGTGTTGTATTGGCTAAGGTAAGCGACGACGGTAAATTCGGCGCTATCGTTATGATAAACTGTGAAACCGACTTTGTTGCTAAAAACGAGGACTTTATAAATTTTGTTAAATCGGTGCTTGATGCAGCCGTTGAAAATAAAGTTAAATCCGCAGACGAACTCAAAGAAACCAAAGTTAACGGCACAACAGTAGCAGACCTCGTTACCGAAAAAACAGGTGTTATTGGTGAAAAAATAGAATTGGGAAAATACGAAGTTGTTGAAGGCGAATCCGTTTATGCATATATTCATAACGGAAACCGTATAGCATCGGTTGTTGCATTCAACAAAGCAGGCGATTTTGAGGAAGCCGGAAAAAACATAGCTATGCAAATTGCAGCTATGGACCCTGTTGCCATTGACAAAGACGATGTTCCCGAAGATATCAAACAAAGAGAAATTGAAATCGGAATGGAACAAGCACGTCAGGAAGGTAAACCTGAAGCTATGCTTGAAAAGATTGCAATGGGTAAATTGAACAAATTCTTCAAAGAAAATACTTTACTTAATCAAGCTTACATTAAAGACGGTAAAACAAGCGTTAAAGATTACTTAAAATCAGTTGACCCCGAATTAACGGTTGTTGCTTTCAAAAGAGTAGCATTAGCCGTTTAATCAGAGTAACAAAACAAATTATTTTTAAAGGCTGTCTTGAAAGGGCAGCCTTTTCTTTTTATTTTTACCTGCAAGTTTTGTTAAGCCTCTAATGAAAAACATTTTTACACATGTCATAGTAATTTCCGCAATGCTTTTTTGGGGAATGTCGTTTATTTGGTCGAAAATAGTATTCGAAACATTTTCCCCGCTTACAACAATTTTTTTACGGCTGGTAATTTCGGTAATCACACTATTCCTTTTTATGTTTTTGATGAAAATAAACATGAAAGTGGAAAAAAAAGATTTTAAATATTTTTTACTGTCTGCTATTTTTAACCCGTTTCTGTATTTTATCGGAGAAAACTACGGACTGCAACAAGTATCGGCTTTTTTCACATCCGTGATAATTTCCACAATACCCGTTATTACTCCCTTTTTCGTTTTTATGTTTTATAATGAAAAAATTACAAAGCTTAACGTAATAGGGCTTATCGTTTCATTCGCGGGAGTATTAATAATTATTTTTTCCGGTGGAATAAGCGCCGGAGGCAATTTATTCGGGTTTATAATGCTGGGATTAGCAGTAATATCTGCAATCTTTTATACCATTTTCGTGAAAAAACTCAGTTTTAAATACAATGCCGTTTCTATAATAGCCTGGCAAAATTTGATAGGAGCCATTTTGTTTTTACCGTTTTTTATCATTTTCGATTTTAAAGAAACCTTATCGGCAAATCCCGGATACAAAGTTATCAGTTCTTTGATAATGCTCGGAATATTTGCATCTTCGGCGGCTTTTATCTTTTTCACATACGGAATTCAAAAGCTGGGAATTATAAAAACAAACTTTTACACTAATCTCATACCTGTTTTTTCATTGATATTTGCTTATATCTTTCTCGGTGAACCGTTGACAATTTTAAAATTTACAGGATTAATAATTGTAATTACCGGAATTGTCTTTGCAGAGATGAAAAAAGGTAAAGAAATTAAAATTGCCGACAAATTAAACAACTGAAAATAACAATAATTATTCTAAATTTTGTCTTTTACATATCCGTAACAAAAATAAATTTCTATTTTAGTGGGCAATAACAAAAATTAATATTCAAACAAATAACATTATACCATGACTGAAACAATAAGAAAGACATTAAGAGATTCAAAAACAGCACGATGGACAGCGTTGGTTTTGGCATCATTGTCAATTTTCGGAGCATATTATTTTAATTATGCCTTGTCCTCAATAAAACCGATGCTCGAAAGTGTTTTGGGGTGGAACAGTGAAGACTTCGGAACATACACTTCGGCTTACGCATGGTTCAACGTTTTCCTTTTCATGCTTATTATCAGTGGATTTATTCTTGACAAACTGGGCGTAAGGAAAACCGGACTCGGTTCTACCATTGTAATGTTTTTAGGTACAGCTTTAAACTATTGGGCCGTTAATCATAATTTCGGAGAAAATGCAGTTGTTCATCTTCCCATCTTAGGCGACATGAAAGCCCAGGTTTGGTGGTCATCACTCGGTTTTGCCATTTTCGGAGTAGGAACCGAAGCTATCGGAATAACCATTTCAAAAGCCGTGGTTCGTTGGTTTAAAGGTAAAGAAATGGCTTTGGCAATGGGTATGCAGATGTCGATAGCCCGTTTGGGAACCATG
>WFZS01000006.1 GCA_015489465.1 Bacteroidales bacterium
ATTCAGTTTTGCCGTTGCATACTCGGCACACACCGGAATCGGTACTTTACCTATTTATTATTTCGGTAACGAAGAACAAAAGAAAAAATACTTGCCTAAACTTGCTACCGGCGAATATATCGGAGCTTATGCTTTGACCGAACCGGGAGCCGGTTCCGACCCTAATAGCGGTAAAACAAAAGCCGTTCTTTCGGAAGACGGTAAACATTATATCATCAACGGCGATAAAATGTGGATAACAAACGGTGGCATCGCTGATCTTTACATAGTTTTTGCAAAAATTGAAGACGACAAAAATTTAAGTGCATTTATTGTAGAACGCGATACTCCCGGATTTACCGTCGGTGAAGAAGAAGATAAAATGGGTATTCGCGGCTCTTCTACAACACAAATATTCTTTGATAATGCAAAAGTGCCTGTAGAAAATCTTTTGGGTGAAAGAAACCAGGGATTTAAAATCGCACTTTACATACTTAACCTCGGTCGTATAAAACTTGCCGGAGCGTGTGTAGGTGCGGGCAAAGCTACCATTGACATGTCTGTTCAATACGCCACCGAACGTAAACAGTTCGGAACGAAAATCGCCAATTTCGGTGCTATAAAACAAAAACTTGCCGAAATGGCTATACGCACCTTTGCCAACGAATCTTTAACCTACCGTGCAAGTCAAAATATTGATGATGCCATTGAAGCTTTGAAAGCGGAAGGCATGGATAAAGGACGTGCCATGATTGAAGGTATTCGTCAGTATGCAATTGAAGCTTCCATAGCTAAAGTGTTCGGTTCCGAAGCTCTCGATTTTGTAGTTGACGAAGGTGTTCAGATTCACGGCGGTATGGGGTATTCAGCCGAAATGCCCGTTGAACGTGCTTATCGCGATTCACGTATTAACCGTATTTTTGAAGGTACCAACGAAATTAACCGTATGGTAACCGTCGGTGAGCTTCTGAAACGCGGGATGAAAGGCGAAATAGACCTCTTGACACCTGCCAAAGCCGTTGCCGGAGAGCTGATGTCCATTCCCGATTTCGGCAACCCGACAACCGACTATTTTGAAGAAAAACATAAAGTGGTTGCAAACTTTAAAAAAGCCATTTTGATGGTTGCGGGTGCAGCTATTCAAAAATTCATGGATAAATTCCAGGATGAACAGGAAATTCTTATGAATGTTTCGGATATGCTTATGTACACCTACGCAGCCGAATCAATGTTATTGAGAGTTGAAAAACTTAACAAAAAATACGACGGGGAAAAAATAAAACTATACAAAAATATGCTCGATGTATTTATCTTTGATACGGCTGCTAAGATTAACAAAATAGGTGTCGATGCCGTTAACTCTTTCGCCGAAGGCGACGAACAGCAAGCTATGCTCATGGGTATGAAACGTTTTACAAAGGTTAAACCCGTAAACGTTAAAAATGCCCGCAGGATGATTGCCGACAAACTCATTGATGATAACAGATACAATTTGTAATAATGTAGTGAGAAGCCGGTGAATATACAGGACAAGGGTTTTCATAATAAATTAATTATTCACCGGATTTTAATTAACATTTTCAAACCGTAACCACGTATGCCTGAAAAAGGAGATAAAATAAGAAAAATGGCTGTTAACCATTGGAAGATGAAACTCTACATGTTAAAACATCTTCCCATGGGAGCATTAGCCGGATTGAAAGTTGTAGAGATGGACGATGAGCATGCGGTGGTTACGGTACCTTTTAAATATCTTAACAAAAACCCGTTCCGCTCTATGTATTTTGCAGTGCAAAGTATGGCGGCGGAACTCTCTTCGGGTATCTTGGCAATGGCATTGGTAACGGACGCTTCCAAGCCTGTATCGATGCTGGTATTGAATATGAAAGCCTCTTTTACAAAGAAAGCCCGCACAAAGATTAGTTTTAAATGTAATGACGGTAAAAAAATAGAAGAAGCCATAAAGGAAAGTTTGATAACGGGAGAGGGAAAAACAGTAGATGTGCACTCTACGGGATATGACGAACAAGGTGATGAAGTGGCAAAATTTACCTTTACTTGGACTTTTAAACCTAAAAACCCCTGATAATATGGAAGTAAAAAGAACCTTTGACATTGTTGATTACATCTTGGAAAATTATTCGAGAGATGATGCATTATGCGTAAAAAGAAACGGTAAATGGGAAAAATTCTCAACCGAAGAATACAAAAAGAATGTTGACCTTTTCAGTTTGGGTGCCCTGTCGATGGGATTGAAACAGGGAGATAAGATTGTTACGATTTCCAACAACAGGCCCGAATGGAATTTTATGGATATGGGTATGACACAGGTTGGAGTTATTCACGTTCCCATATATCCCAACAACAGTGCCCGTGAGTTTCGCCATATTTTTAAACATTCCGATGCCAAATGGTTAATTGTTTCATCAAAGGAGTTTTATGACAAGATTAAGAAAATAGCAGATGAAACGGAAAATATTGAAAAGGTTTTTATAATCGATGAAATTGAAGGTGTTCCTAATTTTAAAGAGATAATTGAAGCGGGAGAAAAAAATAAAATAAAACTTTCGGAAAAGCTGAAAGAAATCAGGGATAATGTTAAGCCCGGCGATTTAATGTCTATTATCTATACTTCCGGTACAACGGGGCTTCCCAAAGGGGTTATGCTGTCGCACAACAATTTTATCAGCAATGTAAAGGCTACGGAAAAAAGATTGCCCATAGGATACCCCATGAAATCACTCAGTTTTTTGCCGCTATGTCATGTTCTTGAAAGAATGGTGAATTACCTTTCGCAATATAAAGGATTGGGGATTTATTATGCCGAAAGCATTGATACCATAGGAGAAAATCTTCTGGAAATAAAACCCGACGGATTTACAACCGTACCTAGAGTTCTTGAAAAAGTGTACGATAAAATAATGATGAAAGGAAAAGAACTCAAAGGAATAAAAAGAAAACTCTTCTTCTGGGCTGTTGACCTGGGCTTAAAATACGGAACCGAGGAAGCCGAGAGCTGGTGGTACAAACAACAACTTAAACTCGCAAACAAACTTGTTTTCAGCAAATGGCGTGAAGCATTGGGAGGCAATATAAAAGTTATTATATCGGGAGGAGCCGCTTTACAACCCAGGATAGCACGTGTCTTTACTGCAGCCGGTATTCCCATAATGGAAGGTTACGGAATGACCGAAACTTCACCTGTTATATCGGTTAACTATCCTGGAAAAACAAAAATAGGAACGGTAGGTCCCGTGCTTGATAATATTGAAGTTAAAATAGCCAAAGACGGTGAAATTTTGATGAAAGGACCGAGTCAAATGTTGGGATATTACAAGGATCCTGATAAAACGTCTGACACAATTGATAAGGACGGATGGTTGCATACGGGCGACATCGGTGAAATTGATGAAGACGGATACCTTAAAATTACAGACAGAAAGAAAGAAATATTCAAACTGTCAACCGGAAAATATGTAGCACCTCAACCTGTTGAAAACAAATTTAAAGAATCACCGTTTATCGATCAGATTATGGTTGTAGGTGAAGGGGAAAAATTTGCAGCCGCTATTATAAGTCCCGACTTTGAAGTTCTGCACAAATGGGCTGCAAAAAACGGCATCACATACCGTGATAATGTTGACCTTATTCAAAATCCGAAAGTTATTGCACGTTTTCAAAAAGAAGTGGATCGCATAAACAAAATGTTGTCAAGGCATCAGCAGATAAAGAAATTTGCACTCACTTGTAAACCGTGGACAACCGAAACCGGCGAGCTTTCACCGACATTAAAATTACGCAGAAGACATCTTAAAAAAGTTTATAAAAAGAAATTGGATTACCTTTACGGTTACTCTGACGATCCGGGACATCTCGTGGTAAAAAACGAGGAATAATGTAAATGTAAACTAATAATTTATAAAAAACCCTTTTGATTATGGAAAAACAGATAGCATTCATCATAGTTTTGTTAATATCCTTGGGTATTTTCAGCTATTCGGCTTACAGATATTACAGATTTTTCAAGTTTACCCGCCCTAAAAAAATAGGCGATTGGGGTAAACGCATTAAAATGACCATAGAAATAGCATTTTTACAAAAGAAAATTCTTCGTAAACGTTGGGTCGGACTGATGCATGCTATGGTTTGGTGGGGTTTTTTAGTGATACTGTTCGGAAGTATCGAAATGATACTCGACGGCATTTTCGGTACCGAGAAAATATTGTCATTCTTGGGCGGTTTTTATGATTTTATGATGGCTACCGGCGACATCTTTGCTCCCATTATAGCTATTGCCGTTATCGCCTTTCTGGTGCGCCGTCTTTTTATGCATATCAAAAGGTTTTACGGTCCCGAACTTAGGAAAATAGATAAACTTGATGCCGATTTTGCCCTTACGCTTATTTTACTGTTGATGCTTTCTTTAATGGGCATGAACACCTATTATCAGGTGTGGGCACAACAAACCGGTAACGAAATATTGGGATATTACCCCGTAACCAAACACTTTGCAAAATGGTTTATGGATATTCCGACTGACGTTGCATATTTCAGATATCAATTTAATTGGTGGACACATATACTTTTGATATTCTTCTTTGCCAACATTCTTCCTTATTCAAAGCACTTCCATGTATTTATGTCGGTTCCAAATGTTTTTGTCAGCCGTATCGAACCTTTGGGTTATATCGACAACATGGAAAATATTACCAAAGAAGTCAAAATGATGCTTGACCCCAACGCTGCTTTTGAAGAACCTGACGAAGGAGAAGAGGAACAGATTGAAAGGTTCGGGGTTAAGGATGTTGAAGATGTTACGTGGGTAAACTATATGAATTCGTTGGCATGTACACAGTGCGGACGTTGTGTTGAAGTTTGTCCTGCCAACATCACCGGAAAGCTTCTTTCACCGCGTAAGGTTATGATGGATACCCGTAAACGGATGAAAGAAAAAGGTCCTGAAATGATTAAACACGGACGCGATTTTGACGACGGAAAAGCTTTGTTGGGAACATATCTTACCGAAGAAGAACTGTGGGCATGTACGATGTGTAATGCTTGTGCACAGGAATGTCCGGTTAACAATCACCAACCTTCCGTTATCCTTGATATGCGCCGTTATCTCGTTATGGAAGAATCCAAAGCTCCTTCGGGACTTAACACCGTTTTTGCAAATATTGAAAACAACGGTGCTCCGTGGCAGTTTTCTCCCGAAGACCGCCTGCTTTGGGCTGAAGGTCTTGATGTTCCCGTTATGGCTGACGTAGTTGCCGTAGGTAAAAAACCGGAATATCTGCTTTGGGTAGGTTCGGCGGGAGCTTTTGACGACCGTTATAAAAAAGTGATGCGCGACTTTGTTAAAATACTGAATCATCTTAAAACGGATTATGCCGTTCTGGGTGTTGAAGAATCCGATAGCGGTGACGTTGCACGCCGTGCCGGAAACGAAATGCTGTTCCAGATGCAGGCTCTTACCAATATTGAGGTGCTGAACGGCTATGAAGTTAAAAAGATAATAACAGCCGATCCTCATGATTTTAACACCTTGAAAAACGAGTACCCCGATTTGGGAGGAAAATATGAAGTTATGCACCATACACAATTCTTGCAAAAACAGATATCCGAAGGAAAATTAACTATTAGCGGTGGTGAACTTGAAGGCAAAAAAATAACATATCACGATCCTTGTTATCTGGGGCGTGCCAATGAGGAATATGAAGCACCGCGTAAGGTTATCGAAGCTCTTCCGGTTGAAATGGTTGAAATGAAAAAACATAAAAGCTTTGCAATGTGTTGTGGTGCAGGAGGAGCACAGATGTTTAAAGAAGCCGAAAAAGGCGAAAAAGAAATTTTCATCGACCGAACGGAACAAGCCCTTGAAACCGGTGCCGATATTATTTGTACGGCATGTCCGTTCTGTATGACAATGCTCACCGACGGTATAAAATATAAGAACAAAGAGGAAGAAGTTAAAAACTACGACATTGCAGAGCTTGTTGCTATAAGCATGGGGTTGTAAGAATACATTTTAGCTTGGTTAAAAACTAACGAGGCCGGGAACATTCCCGACCTCGTTTTTTATATCTAATGATGAAAAATAAATTCATTTTGTAGCCAATAAACTAATATACCGGTTAAATATCCAAGTAATGCCAACCATGAAATCTTTTTCATATACCAAATAAAATCAATATTTTCCAAAGCCATTGCTACAACACCTGCAGCAGAACCTATTATTAAAATACTACCACCCGTACCTGCTGTAAATGCCAAAAGTTCCCAAAAAGCACCATTTTGTATAAAATGATGCATATAAGTCGGTTCTGATGATACCGCTACCAATGTGTCTGTCAAAACAGGATACATGCCCATAGCTGCTGCAGTCAACGGAACATTATCAACTATTGATGATAAAACACCTATTGTACCGTCTATTGCATAAATATTGTGCATATGTTTATCCAGATAGGTAGCCATTATTTGAAGGTGTCCTGCCGATTCAAGTGCCGCAACTGCCGATAAAATTCCCAGATAAAACAAAATTGTCGGAATATCAACTTGTTTCAATACTCCCACTATAGTAAATTTTTGTCTTATCATTTCAGGTTCTTTTTTATGTATTATTTCCGTTGTTATCCATAAAACACCTAAACTTAATAACATGCCCATGTAGGGAGGTAAATCGGTTATTTCTTTAAAAATAGGAACGAAAATCAACCCTCCAATACCCATTATAAGTATTAATTTTCTGTAATCTTTTGTTAAACTTGATTCTTTTTCCTGAACCTCAGGTTTGCTAACCTCACCTTTTACAAATAGTGATATTACCAAAAGCGGTATAATTAAACTTACAATACTCGGTAAAAATACCATTCCCATAATGTCCAGTGCCGTAATCTGACCCCCAATCCAGAGCATAATGGTTGTAACATCACCTATGGGAGTAAATGCTCCACCGGCATTAGCTGCAATAACTATAACACTTGCAAAAAACCATCGTGTTTTTTTATCGTCAATAAGTTTTCGCAACAGGGCTATCATAACAATTGTTGTAGTCATATTATCTAAAACTCCCGACAGGAAGAATGTTATCAATGCCAATATCCAAAGAAGTTTTACCTTTTTTGTTGTTGTTATTTTATCTGTAATAACTCTAAAACCTTCGTGTTGATCTACAGTCTCAACAATTGTCATTGCACCCAAAAGGAAAAATAATATTTGAGAAAGGTCGCCAAGATGATCAATTATTTCATTGTCTGTAATAAAGTATTTCATTTGGTCTACCAGTGTTGCATCGGGATATTTACTTTTAAACTCAGATAGCATTATACTTTTCTGAAATTCTTTCCAGGAAGGGCTATATCCCAGATTAAGAACATCGGGTAAGCCATAAACGTAAATAACCCAAATAATTACACCTAAAATTAAAGCAGAAGCCGCTTTATTAACCTTTAGAGGGCCTTCCATAGCTATTGCAACATAACCAATGATAAAAACCACTAACATTAACATCATTACAAACATGGCCTTAAGTTTTTAATTTGATTTTGTTTTAACCAAAATTAAAGCCGTTGTATTTATAAAACATTAAAAATTAGGTTAATTACAATTTTTTAAAAAAAAGATTAATAAAAATATATGTTAAATAATTATATATCTTATTATTGTTACAAACAAGTTATTTTTAAATAGTTGATATTTGCACCATAATTATTAGATAACAAATAAATTAATGATTTTATTTTGTACTTTTAATCAATGGTAAGTTATTTAATATTTTAAGATTGCATATTAATTCTACCTGTTCAAAATAAAAATTTCAAAAAAACATATCTATGAAAAAAAGAATAATTATTATCGGGGGAGGGTTTGGAGGTATCACTACTATGCATGCTCTAAGGAAACAGTTAGGGCATGAAGTAGATGTAGTTTTAATAGATTTCAGGATGGCAACACTTAATAAACCCAGATTGCCTGAAGTTGCCATAAAAGGAGAAAATGTTGAGCATGTACGTTTTCTTATGAAAGATGCAGTAAAACAGGATGGATATCTGCTTATTCAGGAAACAGTAAAAAAAATAGATCCTGTAGCAAAAAAAGTGTATTTGAAAGAAGGCGGTGTCGAAAACTATGATTACCTTGTTTTATCTCCTGGCGTTGAAAAACATTATTCAGGTATTGAGGGTTTTACAGAATTTGGATATTCAATTTGTGATGATGTTCAGGCACCTCGATTATGGAGAAAGTTACAATCTTTTAAAGGAGGTCCTGTTTTTATCGGCTCCATGCCTTATAAATCAGGGACTAGAATAAATGCTCCCAAATTGTTAGCTCCCTGCGAAGGTCCTGTAGGTGAAGTTATGTTTATGCTTAACGACTTTTTAAGAAAAAAAGGCCTTCAAGATTCCAGTCCAATTACTGCTTTTACTCCGGCTAAAATATTTTTTGAGGACGTTGGTGAGAAAGTTAGAAATGATGTTGGAAGAATTATGAAAGAAGAAGGAATAGGATTAATTACTGAAAAAACAGTAAAAAAAATTGATGAAAATTATATTTA
>WFZS01000007.1 GCA_015489465.1 Bacteroidales bacterium
GATAGACTTTGTTTCCATTAATGACAACTTTTAAATTCTGGTAAATCAGCATGTAAAAAGAGTTGTTGGATTGTCACGGTGAGAGGGAAGAAAATAAATTTTCAACAATCAGTAAATGACGTTATAGCGGTACATTAGGCAGGTGTCTCCCTGAGTCCGGTCGAAGGGTGGCGGGGAAGGCCTCCGCACTGTCACACATTCGATAAACTCAGTGTGACAATTCCAAACACTGGTACACAGATATTTACAAGTGGCGTCATTGGTAGTGGTGCGCCCCTTGTGAGCATCGTACCGAACCGTGTGTGGGTAGGCTTACCTCGCCACTATTCGATAAGCTCATAGTGACACCTGCACAAAATACTTGAAAAACGTCATTTACAAATTGTTAAAAAAATTTTCTAGCCCACAGAAGCACCATAAATAATCAACTAAAGTGATAATTTTCTAAGTTGTGTTGGTGTGAATGATAAAAGTTTATTCGTAAATTTTATCGCGCAAAAACATTATGGGGAAAGGTGAGTTGTTCAGAAGTTGTTGCGAATAAGGTCCCAAAAATTTTTTTGAAGCCGTTATGTTTTGTTCGGTCATCACCGTGATAAGATCAATGTCGTTTTTGCCTGCATAATCTATTATTGCTTCCGATACGTTTTTGGTTTCCACACTGTCAATTACAAAATCGATATCTTTTTCGGATAAACACTTTTCGGCGTCTTTGCCAAAGCCGTCTATTCTTTTTCTTATAACGCTAATCGGGGTGTTGTAAATTTTAAGCAAAAATATTTTGGCTCCGAAAAGTTTTGCAAGTTCGGCAGTAAAGGGAAGTTTTTGTTTGGTTTCCAACGAGCTGTCTAGAGGTAACAGTATCTTTTTAATACCATCTTTAAATTGATAATCATATCTGATTGTAATTACGGGGCAAGGTGCCGATGTAACTATTCTGTATGTGTTGCTGCCTACCCAATATTGTTCGTAACCTGTAATGCCGTGAGTTCCCGTAAAAATCAAATCGGCTTTTACACGGTTTGCTTCTTTGGCTATTTCCTGATAGACTTTACCCTGACGCAGTTGATAAGAAATTTTTCCTCCTTTAAGGTGCGAAGAATATTTTTTTGCAAGTTCTTCAAGAAAATTTTTCTTTTCAACACGCAGATTTTCTTCTATGGTGTTTATCATGTTATCTTCCAAAGAGGTGTTATCAACCCATACAAGGTGGATATCGGCATTCATCTTGTTTGCAAACATAATTGCATATTCAAGGGCGTGTAACGAATTTTTTGAGAAGTCGGTGGCAACAATTAACTTTTTCATTTTTTTTGAATTTAAAAGCCGGTGATTATCAATGATTGCTAAGTTAATATATTTTTTGTGCGGTTAAAAGTTAAAAAATTGAAACATAAGTTTATCGCTTGATAATTTAGTTCGGTTAAAAGAATTAATTTTGCATAATACAAACCCGATTTATAATGAACGAAAATCTTGACGCTACCGGCTCGCGGCTATCAAAAATAGAACTTGAACTTGAAAAGGTGTTGAGGCCTTCGCAGTTTGACAGTTTTGCCGGACAACCGCAAGTTGTTGAAAACCTTAAGGTTTTTGTGGAAGCGTCGAGGTTGCGTGGAGAAGCTCTCGACCATGTGTTGCTACACGGTCCTCCGGGCTTGGGTAAAACCACATTATCCCATATCATTGCCAATGAACTCGGTGTAAATATTAAAGTTACATCCGGTCCAGTTCTCGATAAACCCGGCGATCTTGCTGGCTTGTTGACAAATCTGGAGGAAAACGATGTTTTGTTCATCGATGAGATTCACAGGTTAAGTCCTGTTGTGGAGGAATATCTCTATTCCGCCATGGAGGATTTCAAGATAGACATAATGATAGAAACCGGTCCGAATGCGCGTTCGGTTCAGATAGCTTTGAATCCGTTTACGTTGATAGGAGCAACAACACGTTCGGGTTTGCTCACGGCACCTTTGCGGTCAAGGTTCGGTATAACGTCAAGGCTTTCGTATTATGATACCGAAACGTTGGCGCATATTGTTCGCAGGTCGGCATCCATAATAAAAGTTGAAATTGATGAGGATGCCTCCATTGAGATTGCAGGTAGAAGCCGCGGAACACCGCGTATTGCAAATCTTTTGTTGCGAAGGGTACGCGATTTTGCACAGATAAAAGGCAACGGACGTATTGATATGGCAATTACCAAACACGCTCTTAACGCACTTAATGTTGACGAGCACGGACTTGACGAAATGGATAACAGGATTTTGGCAACCATTATCGAAAAGTTTAAAGGCGGTCCGGTTGGAATATCAACGATAGCTACGGCAGTAGGTGAGGAGCCGGGAACCATCGAAGAAGTTTACGAACCTTTTTTAATACAGGAAGGTTACATTATGCGCACACCGCGAGGTAGGGAGGCAACGGAACTTGCTTACAAACATTTGGGCAAAACCCCAACCGGTAAACAGGGAAAACTGTTTTAAAATTTCACTATTTACACAATATCTTTTTTCTATTGATAAATGTTGATAAACTCTTTACATAAAAAACAGCTGTCGGAGTTTATTAAACAATGGGCTTACGATGAAGGGTTTTCCGTTTGCGGAATTTCAAAAGCCGGATTTTTACCTCAAGAAGCCGAAAGGGTAGAACGGTGGCTTTCCGGTAACAAGCATGCCGGTATGGAATATATGCAACGAAACAAAGAAAAACGTTATGACCCTTCAAAACTTGTTGAGAAAGCCGAAAGTGTTATTACCGTTCTTTATAATTACTATCCCCGGGTTAAATTACCCGAAAAAGATAATTATAAGATTTCAAAATATGCCTATGGCAAAGACTACCATTATGTTCTGAAATCTAAGCTCAAAAAGATATTGGAGAAGATAGAAGAAAAAACGGGCAAAAGAACAGCCCGTTATTTTACCGATTCGGCACCGGTACTCGATAAAGCTTGGGCTGCACGCAGCGGTTTGGGATTTATAGGTAAAAACACCTTGCTGATAAACCGTAAGATGGGTTCTTTTTTCTTCATAGGTCATATTATTATCGATTTGGAGTTGCATTACGATGATGTTGAAGACCCAGCAAATTATTGCGGTACTTGTAAAGCTTGCATTGAAGCCTGTCCTACGGAAGCTATCAAACCGTTTGAAGTGGATGCCAACAGGTGTATTTCATACCTTACCATTGAACATAAAGGCGATATCCCGGATGAGTTTAAAGGGAAGTTAAACGATTGGATATTCGGGTGTGATATTTGTCAGGATGTCTGTCCCTGGAACATAAGATTTTCGAAACCTCATTCCGAACCTTTGTTTAACCCTCCGGAAGAACTCTTGGAGATGAACAAAAAAAAATGGGAAAACCTTGATAAACCGACATTTAAAAAACTTTTCAAAGGAACACCGTTGGAACGTCCGGGATATAAAGGTTTGATGAGGAATATAAACTTTGTAAAAGAAAGTTGATTTTACGGGTGTTTTTCCGACACACAGTAAACTTCACCGGGTTCTTTGTTACCTACGTTTAGGAACACCCAAAACTATCGTTTAGGAACACCCGAGACTATATTATGTTCATTTCTTGTTTCGCCAAGAAACGAACCAAAGAAGGCGACCCAAAACAATGCCCCCTCCCTCTCAGATAAATGGCAACATCTACGGCAAAAAAGTCGCATTCAAACGCCTACGCACTAAAACCCCACTTAAATGTTTGAAGCCGAAACGCAAGCGCTTTTGCACGTAGCTGTATGCCTTTTATCATTCACCCGTACGCATGCCCGCCGTTTTGGGAACCCACCCGCATGTTTACAAAAAGTGAAGATTAATTGTTCGATTTGAATGATTTTCTAAAAATGTTAAAGACAAATACTTGATTAGCAAAGTAATCGGCCCTATCAGCACAACGTCAAGAGAGCTGAACTCCGCCTTGGTTAAATTTCAAAAAAATAAGTTTGACGACGTTAGGCCTGCCTTTTACTATTATGCTATACTTTATGTTTAGTAAAAGTACCATAAACGGGGAAAAACTTTTCAAAGGAACACCGTTGAAACGTCCGGGGTATAAAGGTTTGATGAGGAATATAAACTTTGTAAAAGAAAGTTGATTTTACAGGTGCTTTTCCGACACACCGTAAACTTCACCGGGTTCTTTGTTGCCTACGTTTAGGAACACCCAAAACTATCGTTTAGGAACACCCGAGACTATATTATGTTCATTTCTTGTTTCGCCAAGAAACGAACCAAAGAAGGCGACCCAAAACAATGCC
>WFZS01000008.1 GCA_015489465.1 Bacteroidales bacterium
ATTTAAAATAATACCGGTTTTTACTTTTTTACTAATGTTTACCACACTTGCCGGTTACTCACAAATAACGGTAAATAATGTTAAAGATGTGGATTTATCTTTAAACACCGATGGAATATCCTATTCTTTACCGTTGACGGTTTTAAAAATGGATATTGAACTTGAGAAAACCACCGAATTGCCAGGGCCGTTTAAACAATACAGTAAAAAGTTTTTGGGTGTTGAAAATGTTATTCAAAAAAAATCGGTTAATTATAAAGTTCTGGATATTGATGTAACATCTTTTTCAATACCGGATAAGGATAATAGTTATTTTATAAAATTTAATCTTGAAAAGGTTAAGGATAAAGAGTTTAAACCTCCTTTTGTCGTTCTTACCAAAAGCGGTTTTTTAAGAGCATACAATGTTTTGCCCGAAAACAAAGATTACGATTTGCAAACGGAAACCGTTAACAAAGTAATCATTGTTGACGACGGAGAAGATATTCTTAACGAAGGAGCTATGTATAGCCGTAAAAAGGTTACTGATACCATAGTCAGAAAAATAACCATCGATACAATGACAATAAATAAGTTTATTTTTAGAACGGACTGGGTGGAATTGTCTGAGGAAGAAAGAGCTAACGAAGCGGCAAAGCAGATTAAAAATATCCGTGAAAACAGATTTAATTTACTTACCGGCTATCATGAAATAAATTTTGGTGAAAGCATAAAATATATGGATAGTGAGCTTAAAAAGCTTGAAAAACAATATCTTGAGTTGTTTTTGGGAAAGAAAGTTAAAAATGTACAACATATAACTGTTTATTTTATACCGAATAAAGATGTATTGCGAAAAGTAGTTTATACAGACAGTAAAGGAGGACAAATCAGTGTTAAAGTTAATACACTTTCAACTCCTCCCTCAAAAGAAATAACCACGCCTGTGGAAAATGCATTGGTTTACAGGATTCCCGCTGTTTGTCAGCTTAATGTTTATTATAATGATAAAAAAGAGTTTCAAAGAGTTTTTAAAATAAGTCAATTGGGTAAAAAAGCTGCTGTCAGAATTGTAAAAGCTTCCGTTGAGTTTGACGAAAACTCGGGAATACCGTATTTGTTCAGAAAAAATTAATTGCGTTTATTTTTTCTTTCATCAAGAAACTTTTGAAATTTTTTGGATGTTTGGTTTTGTATTAAAGGTACAACGCTGCTTTTCATTCCGCTGAAAATTGTTTTCCAAAGGTAATTTCCGAATCCTTTTTCCATATCACGTTCGAAAAACATTACTGATATTCTGGTTTTTTTGCCCGGTTTGGAAGGGTTGTTTTTAGCTACCAGTTTGTTAACGCCCCAGGTTAGCGTTTTCTTTTTCGATTTTTCATCGTCTTTTAAAAAACTCAGTTTAAGGTCGTGGTAAAGCATGATAAATTTGCCGTGGGCAAAAGTAGGATATGAGGTTGCCGACAATTTTAATTTTTCAACAATTCCGCTTTCGAATTTAACACCGGCAGCAGGAAATACGGCATCATTCAATATTTTTAAATTAAAAGGTTTTATTGTTTCCGCATGGTAATAAAATACATCATTCTTAGCTGTTAACGGTGCGGTTAAATTAAATGACAACAAAGCTTTCCCCATTAATTTCCCCGTTACCGAAACCGTTAAATTACTTTTTTTGCTTAGCTCGGATTTAATGGAGTTGATATTTACTATTTTACCGTTAATATCCTTTATCTCAAAATGTATGGGGCGACCTTTGTTTGATTTTTCAGGTAATTCTTCGTAAACAAAATGCATTTTATGTATGTAAACCGTGTCTATTTTCATTTCGAATGAGGATCTTTTCAAAGCTTGATGTGGCAGAAGAGGTCGGTTATCATGATTAAAAGGAATGTTTTTGTCACGATACAGGTCCACCGTGCCGTTATTGATATAAACCCTTTTTATTCTCAATTGGTCGAAAAACAATAAGTCCTCAAAATCTATATCGTTAATATTGATTTCTCTAACAAATAAGTCAATCCTGTCTTTTTGCCATTTAATTTTTTTTGAGAATCTTTTTTTTGAATATAAAGGTTTATAATGAAAATCTTGAACTTGTATTTTATTGCCTTTTAAATTTGCATAGAACTTTTTAAATGTTATTTCATACAATCCGCCGGGCAGTTTAACATAATTATTATCAATGGTTAAAGAAGCGTTTGCAATATGCGGGTAAAGATATCCGTTACTATTTCCGCTTTCCGTAAACGATACGTCTTTAATAAGAATTTCTATTTCATCATTGGTAATTAATGGTTTTTTTGTTTTTTCATCAATAATATCGACGTTACATTTTAAAAGTTCGATAAGATTTATTTTTAAGTTTTTTATTTGGTTTATTCTGATTGAATCACTTAACGAAGAAACCGGGTTATTTTTTTTGTTTTTTAAAGCAAAAGCGGGTTTGTTTTTACCTTTAATTTCATAAATCTTAATTTTAGGCTTTTTGATTTTTATTTTATTGATATTTAGGCTTTTGCTTTTTAAAAATTTTTTGATTCCGATTCCGGAAACAGATATTCTGCCTACCTCGATGTCAAAATATTTTTCTTTAAATCCCGTATTTTTTAAAGAATCTACAAAAGATGAACCGGGTTTTAGTTTTATTTCTTTAATGGTTACCGAACCGTTTAACAGATTAAAGCCTATTTTTTTGAAGGTCAAACGGTAACCTTTAATTATTTGTTTATTTTCAATAGCATTTCGCACACTTTTTTCCACTAATGATGAACTAATGGAATTGAGCGTTAGTATTAAAGCAACAACTACAATTATAATTATGCCGGATATTGAGAGTAATATTTTTTTCTTTTTTGACATTTATTTGATAAAGCCGCAAGTTTTGTTAATAAAAGTAAGAAAAATAAGTAAATACGTATTTAACAGGGTTGCAAAGTTTTTAATTTTGTTAGGGTAATTGCAAGAGTTAATGACTTTGATAAATAAAGATAAACAGTTTTACAAGTTTGCTTTCTACGGTTTTTTCAAAAATTTAAAATTTTTTGAAAGTTTTATTCTTTTGTTTTTTCTCGGCAGGGGTTTAAATTACATGGATATAGGGTTTTTGTATTCAATCAGGGAACTAACCGTTTTTGTTTTTGAGATTCCCAGCGGTGTAATTGCCGATGCCGTAGGAAGGAGAAGAATCTTGATATTTTCTTTTGCAGCATATATCCTGTCGTTTTTAATATTTTATTTCTCTGATGTGTTCATTGCTTTCGGTGTGGCAATGTTAATTTATGCTTTGGCGGATGCTTTCCGTTCAGGTGTTCACAAAGCAATGATATATAATTATCTTCAAAGAAAAGGGTGGGAAGACAAAATGGCTGCATATTACGGCAACACAAGAAGTTGGTCTCAAAAAGGTTCCGCTTTGTCGGCTTTAACGGCAGGAGCAATAGTTTTTATAACTGGGAATTATAACATAATTTTTCTTATTTCCGTTATACCTTATTTAATTGATATGATATTGGTTATGTCGTATCCTAAATGGCTTGACGGTGATTTGAAAAGATTGGACACAGTAACTTTAAAACAGAAATTCAAACAGGTGGAACACGCTTTTGCTCAAACGTTTAAAAACATTGTTTTTTTAAGGGTTTTAATAAACGCCACACTTTTTACGGGATATTATAAAGCCGTTAAAGATTATATCCAACCTGTTATTAAATCTTTTGCTCTGTCAATTCCTTTGCTGATGACATTATCAAAGGATAAAAAAACGGCTTTACTTATTGGTGTTTTTTACTTTTTTATATATCTGCTTACTTCTTTTACCAGTAAAAATTCCGGAAAATTTCTAAAACTTTTCAAAGAATACTCCATGCCTATGAATATTACCGTAATTTCAGGTTTTGTTGTGGGACTGCTTAGTGGTATGTTTTATTTGGGGCAGTGGTATATTCTTACCATATCGGGATTTATTGTTATTATGTTAATTGAAAATCTGAGAAAACCTATCGGAGTGGCTTATGTTGCGGGATTGTCGGAAGATAATGCAATGGCAACTGTTTTATCTCTTTCATCGCAAATGCAGTCTGTTTTTGCTGCAATTATTTCACCGTTAATAGGGTGGTTTGCGGATAAATACGGTTTGGGGATGTCTATGATTTTAATCTCACTGTTGTTAATTATATTTTTTCCGGTTTACAAGTTAGGTGCAAAAAAAGTATTACAATAAAATGTTATTAATGCAGATGATTTATGGATTTAACGGGGTTGCGTTTTTCCAAATGCGGAGTAGGTTCAAGTGAATACCTGTCGTAGCGGGTAAAATTATTGTGCCTTATCTGATTTTTTAGAGTTTCAACATATTTTTGACCTTGTTCACTGTATTTGTCAAGATAATTAACAAGTACGAACGGGTCTTGTGTTTTGAGTCTTTCCTTTCTGAATTGTTCAAATACATCCCGTGTAGCCAGTAGTTTAAAATAGTCGTATATTGATTCTCTTAACGATTTGTATTTATATAAATATATTTTTTTTCCGTTTCTCGAGCCTTTTGTAGGTATTCT
Source organism: Bacteroidales bacterium (assembly GCA_015489465.1). Classification (GTDB taxonomy): domain Bacteria; phylum Bacteroidota; class Bacteroidia; order Bacteroidales; family F082; genus B16-G9. Next base: position 4,539 of record WFZS01000008.1, read on the forward strand.
CGGATCATTAGGGTTAAAAGACCATACTCCGAAAATGTTATTAGCCTCTTTGAAAAACCTTGACGTTCCCCATGCACTTTCTATTGATGCTTGTGCCAAAACAATACTTGTGGGGTGGGTTACAAGTCTTTCTTCAAGGTCTTTTATATCCTTAGCCCTGAACTCTTTCATAAGGGCGTTAAGCCTTTCTTTTTCCACTTTGGAAAGCTTTTTTTTCTTTTCAATACTTTTTACCCAATCTAGATTTTGTTTGTATTCTTCCTTTACGGAAAGAATTATGGGAAGCATTAAATCGATAAACTTTTGCTTTTTTTCTTTTACCGAGAGTCGCGGTCCTATTTTTTTGGATTTTATCTCTTTTATCTGAACTGTGTCTTTGTTATTGAGTTTGTTGTTTTTTACATTATTATTTTCAGAATTGCACGAATATAAAAATGCAAAAATTGATATTAATGAAAATATATATAAAATATTTGATGCTTTTCTCATAAAATTATTTTTCGGGGCAAAAATAGAAATTTAACCCTAAACTGTAACCGGATTTTAATCCATAAAGCCGCAATTTTTTAAGTTTATAACCTAAATAGTTATTAATGAATTCAAAAAAATGACGGTTTATTTAAAAAATGTAACACTTAATGCATAATAGATAGCCATTAAACCCGAAAAAATGGAGCTGGTAAAAAATCTCCACTTGGGTTTTACAAGGTTTAAAATTACGAAGTTTCCGCCCAAAGCAAGAGGTAGGCTCGCAACAAAAGACATTGTTCCGGTTGATAATAATAACTTCCACGATATTTCATTTAATTTGAAAGAAAAAAGGTCAATAAAAAACATATGTCTTGCTATCCATATCGGGTTAAAATATGCGGTTGCCAATAATGTTCTCAAAGTATAATTTACAAAACTTTTTTTGTTTTTTACTATTTTATCTATCCATGCGAAATAGTTGGGAATTTCAAATGCATAAACGGTAGCACCGACCAAGGCTATACCAAGCATTCTGTACCAGGAAAACTCACCGAGTATCAATGCTGCTATTGAGTCTCCCAACGGGAAAATAATCCCCCCGTTTAGAATATTTTTTTTGCTGTATTCTAATTTCATCAATTTAATTTTAATTTTTTGTTACCTCTTTTACATCAAGGGCATCTCTCAATGCATTTCCTACAGTCATGAAAGCAAGCACCAGCAAAACTATTGCCACGCCCGGTACTATTGCCAAATAGGCAGAATCCAATATTATAAAACCGTAATATTCTTTAATCATTCCTCCCCAAGAAGGTGTAGGAGGTTGTACGCCTATTCCCAAAAAACTAAGACCGGCTTCTATCAGTATTGCAGCTGCAAAATTAGCTGCCGAGATTACAATAACGGGACTTAATGCGTTAGGAATTATGTGTTTGGTAATAATTCTGAAATGTGAAAAGCCCAGTGCATAACCTGCTTCCACAAACTCTTTTTCGCGTAATCCTATAATTTGTCCTCTTATAACTCTTGCAACCTCAACCCACATTGTTAAACCTACAGCTATAAATATCTGCCAAAAGCCTCTTCCCAGCGCAAAAGTTATGGCGATAACCAGTAATAAAGTGGGAATTGACCAAACAACATTAATTAACCACATTATGAAATCATCGGTTTTACCTCCGAAATATCCGGCAACGGAACCTAAAAAAATACCTATCAGTAAAGAAATTGCGACCGAAATAAAACCTACTGATAAACTTACCCTGGAACCGATCATTAATCTGCTTAAAAGGTCGCGTCCGAATTGATCCGTCCCCAGTAAAAATGTTTTCGTAACAAACGAAGTGTTTTTTATTGTTGTTTGTAGTTTCTTTATTTTTTCGGAATGAATTTTACCGTCAACAGTTCTGAAGGTTATGGTATCATTTCCTGTAATCAGAACCTCATCCAAAGGGTATAAAACATCAGCTATTTCAATACTTTCCGTTAAACCTTCGTTATCTTTATCATACAATTTTACAATTATCCTGTCATTTTTAAACTTCCATGATTCCACCGGAACATAATGGTAATTATCCGGACTTCCGGAAATCATCTTTTTAAAAAAAGAAACTTTTTCGGCGGGTTTGTTAATCCTTACTTTCAGAAATGTTGCTTTAAAAAACGGTTTTTCCATGGCTATTTCCAGTATTTGCCTGTTTGAGTAAGGGGTGGGATCGGGAGTTATCAAATACCCGAAAATAGCTATTAATGTTACTAAAGCAATAAAATATAATGAGAATAAACCGCTTTTGTTTTTTACAAATTTATGCCATGCTAATTTTGTAAGAGAACCAGAAATGTATATGTTGTTTTTTTTACCTAATAACATACTCTTATTTTAGACATGAAGTCTAATAATTTAAGCTGCTAAAATTACAAGATATTTAAGTATCCAAATTTCATTTAAAAGAATGTTTTAAACAATTATTTGTAAAATTATTTTTTAAAAAGTATATTTGTAGTAAAAATATGTCTGTATAACTAAAAATTACCAACAATTATGAAAAAAATAAGCTTACTTTTATTTTCGCTGTTATTCACAATGTTTTCTTACGCTCAGTTAAGCGTAGGACCGCAAATAGGATATACGGCGTCAAATTTATCTATGAACCGCGATTCCATCACCAATAGTATGAAACATAATTTATTGGTTGGTGGCTTTGTCCGTTTGGGTACAAAAGTTTACATTCAACCCGAATTAAATTATCTTACACAAGGCTCGGTTGTTAAATGGCCTTCACTGGGTAACCTTAGCCCATTGCAGCAGGAAATTACAATTAAAACTTTGCAAGTTCCTGTTAATTTGGGTTATAAAGTTATTAATGCAGGTATAGTAAGTGTTAGACTTTTTGGGGGTGCGGTTATGAATTACAATTTGAATACACAAATTGAAAATACAAATGATAGTGAAGAGTATCAAAAGTTAGTTCCCGAAGATTTTAGAAATTTAACCTGGCAATGGGATTTGGGAGCCGGTGTGGATGTTTTAATGTTTACATTGGATGTTAAATATGTAGGAGGTATAACAAATGTTCTTAATGATATTCAGATTAACGGAACAGAAATTACCTCAAAATCAAATCTTTTTGTAGTTACTTTGGGTTGGAAGATTTTATAGTAAAATAACTCTTAGTTAATTGGTAAAAAAGAGGAGGCTGTCTTATAAAAAGGCAGCCTCTCTTTTTATTACGGACTAAATTATTTTCTTATTTAGCTTGATAGAAACATCTTTTGGGAGAGAAAATCTTTTCTTCCACTTTTAATTTTTTAATCGCTTTGTCAACTTCCTTTTTGTCGAGTCCGGTTAATTCCGCTATTTCTCCCGACTTTAAAGGTTTTTCTGTGTTCTTTAGCGTTTCATAAACTTTATTCAATGTATCCATAATATTTGATTTTAATTATTATTATTCTAATTCGTGAACAACAAGTCCGGACCTGAGTTTAGGTTCAAACCATGTTGTTTTCGGAGGCATGATATTTCCGCTGTCGGCAATATCTATCAACTGTTTCATGGTTACGGGATAGAGAGCGAAAGCAACTTTCATTTCACCGCTGTCAACACGTTTTTTCAGCTCTCCCAAACCTCTGATTCCTCCTACAAAATCAATTCTTTTCGAACGTCTTAAATCATCAATTCCCAAAATAGGTTGTAGAACTTTGTTTGTTAAAATCGTTACATCAAGAACCCCTATCGGATCATTGTCGTCGTATGTACCTTCTTTTGCGGTTAATTTATACCATTTACCGTTAAGATACATTGAAAATTCATGAAGTTTGGACGGTTTATATTCTTTTTCTCCTATCTCTTCTATCTCGAAGTTCTCTTTTAAATTGTTCAAAAACTCCTCTTCAGTTAATCCGTTTAAGTCTTTTACAACCCGGTTGTAATCAATTATTGTTAATTGGTTATCCGGAAAATTAACAGCTAAAAAATAGTTATATTCTTCATCGCCGGTATGGTTAGGGTTTGCCTCTCTTTTTTCTTTTCCTACCAAAGCAGCGGCAGCAGTACGGTGGTGACCGTCGGCTACGTAAAGTGATGGCATTTTATCAAAAATGTCGATTATCTTTTTTGTAAGATTTTCATCTTCTATCACCCAAAAGTGATGACCTACACCGTCATCCGCCGTAAAATCATAGACAGGCTCGTTTGAATCGGCGTAATTTTTTATAAGATTATCCAATTTTTCGTTAGCAGGGTATGAAAAAAACACGGGTTCCATATTTGCATTTGTTATGCGAACATGTTTCATCCTGTCTTCTTCTTTATCCGGACGGGTTAGCTCGTGTTTTTTTATGACATTATTAAAATAGTCGTCAATATGAGCGCAACCGACAATTCCGTACTGGGTTTTTCCCCACATGGTTTGAGCATAGATGTACAAATGGTCTTTGTCATCTTTTTTCAACCATCCTTTTTCTTTAAACTTCTCAAAATTTTCTTTAGCTTTATCATATACTTCCTGACTGTACAAATTTACATCCTCCGGTAGATCTATTTCGGGTTTTATAATGTGCAGTAACGAATAAGGGTTTCCTTTAGCTTCTTCGCGAGCCTCTTTTGAATTAAGGACGTCATAAGGTTTTGAAGCCAGGTCTTTTACTATTTCTTTTGGAGGGCGTAGTCCTTTAAAAGCTTTAAGTTTTGCCATTTTTTGCTGTTTTGAGGGTTAAAAAAATCCGGCTGCTTTAAAAATAAAAAACAGCCGGACAAATTTGAAAATCATTTAGTAATCATCTCTGTTTCCGTAATCGTTACCTATTTGATTAAACGGATCAATATTATTTCCATTGTGGTTATAACGATTTTGATTGTTATAACTGTTCGATCTCTGCAAAGAAGAAATCAATGCACCAATCATTTTCGTCATTTCCATGAGCTGTCCCCTTGATTCTTGCTCAGCGGTTTCTGTCAAAAGATTTTGACGGAAAGCCAATGTTGTGTAAACAAGGCATTGACGAATTGAACTTTTTGCACTTTTTAAGTAATGTACAAATTGACTTTTGTTTCGCGAAGAACCTTCGGAAATGAAAAGAGCAATATTTCTTGCTGTTTCATTAAAACGAAGGGCTAATTGTGCCTTGTCTTCCTCCGGAAATAACATTGTTTTTTCTTGTACCCAGATAATGTAGTCAAGCGATTTGTGGTAAATCCTCAAATCCTCAAACCTGAAAAATGTTTGGGGCCTTTCATTCTCTTGCTTTCCCACCTTTTCCGGCATTTCTTCATGTATGTTCATATCACTTAAATTTAAGTTAAAATTTTAATTTTTTAGTTTATCTTATTAATTTACTTTAAATTTTGTTTCCCCTTTTTCAATGAAATTAATTATTTGTTTTGCCGCTGCTATACCGGCATTGATATTCGCTTCGGCCGTTTGTGCACCCATTTTTTTAGGTGTAAAGAAGTATCTTCCTTCAAACTTTTCAGCTATTACTTCTTTATTGTCGGGAGCAATATCCGATATGTATTTGAATCCTTTTTTCTCTTCAAAAATTTTTAGAAGGTCATCTTCATTTATTACCTCTTTTCTTGCACTGTTTACTAAAGTTGCATCGTCTTTCATTTTGGAAAGAAGATCGTAATTTATACTTTTTATTGTTTGTTTTGTGGCAGGAATGTGCAAGCTGACATAATCACAATCGGAATACATATCTTCCACGTTTTCATAAACCTTTACACCGTCGGCTTCAATTGATGCCTTTTCGACAAACGGGTCGAATGCACCAACAATCATACCAAAGCCTTTTGCAATGCGTGCAACATTTTTACCTACGTTGCCATAAGCATGAATTCCGAGTTTTTTACCTTTAAGTTCACGTCCCGATGTACCGTTAAAATGGTTTCTTGCCTGGTACACCATCATGCCTAATACCAACTCGGCTACCGCGTTTGAGTTCTGACCGGGAGTATTCATAACCACGATACCTTTTTTTGTTGCGGCATCCAAATCAATGTTATCGTATCCTGCACCCGCTCTCACTATTATTTTAAGATTATCAGCCGCATTAATTACGGATGGTGTAATCTTATCGCTTCTTACTATTAACGCATCTGCATCTCTTAACGCTTCCTTTAATTTTTCTTCACCATCATATTTTTCAAGAAATTCGTATTCGTAGCCTGCACTTTCCAGCACATTCTTTATTTGTTCAACGGCTTCTGCTGCAAATGGTTTTACCGTTGCAATAAGTACTTTTGCCATCTTTAAGTATTTTTTAGTTAATTACTTGTTATTTTTTTCAAATTCTTGCATTGTGTCTATAAGTGCATCCACGCTTTCCATAGGCAAAGCATTGTATGTTGAAGCTCTGAAACCTCCCACCGAACGGTGACCTTTAATGCCTACCATTCCTTTCTCGGTAGCAAAATCCAAAAATGCTTTTTCTTTGTCTTCATAACCGTCGTTCATTACAAAACAAATATTCATATATGAACGATCGCCGGCATTAGGTACGGTGGGTTTAAACATACTGTTTCTTTCAATCTCATCGTACAAAATCTCGGCTTTTTGCTTGTTGTATTTCTGCATTTCTTCAACACCGCCGTGTCCGTCAATCCATTTTAAAGTTTGCAATGCTGCAAATACGGGTAAAACGGGAGGTGTGTTGAACATACTTTTTTTGTCAATATGTGTCTGATAATTCAACATAGTGGGAATAGCCCTGTTAACATTACCCAATATGTCATTTTTGATTATCACAAAAGTAACACCTGCGGGACCGAGATTTTTTTGAGCACCTCCGTAAATTATTGCATATTTCGAAACATCTACCGGACGACTTAATATATCCGAAGACATGTCGGCAACCAAAGGCACCGGTGAATCAATGTCTTCTTTTATTTCCGTTCCGTAAATCGTATTGTTTGTTGTAATATGAAAATAGTCGGCATCTTCGGGAATTTTATAATCTTTCGGGATATAATTGAAATTTTTATCTTCCGAAGATGCTACAATATCCACTTCACCGAAAAATTTAGCCTCTTTAATAGCTTTACTGGCCCAAGCACCGGTATTTAGATATGCCGCTTTTTTGTTAAGTATGTTAAAAGGTACCATTGCAAATTGTGTACTTGCGCCGCCACCTAGAAACAATACGGAATATCCGTCGGGAATATTTAACAACTTTTTAAACAGTTGCTGTGCTTCTTCCATTACCGCTGTGAACTCTTTGCTTCTATGGGAAATGGACATTAAAGAAATGCCTGTTCCGGCGAAATCTTTAACTGCTTCGACAGTTTTTTCTAATGTATAGTCCGGCAAAATTGACGGACCTGCGTAAAAATTATGTTTAACCATTTTCGTAGTTTATTTAAGATTAATATTTTTTGCGTGGCAAAGAT
>WFZS01000009.1 GCA_015489465.1 Bacteroidales bacterium
AAATATAGATGTTGTTGTTAAAGCCGTAAACATTAAGGTTTGTATTTGCCGTTTCATCATTAATACCCGTAACGTTGCGACCCACATGGAGTAAGAATCTCATGGGTTCATCATCTTGTGTTGCGGCAAACTTGTAAATGTTATCGGATTTAAGATCCTGGAAAATATAAAATTTGGTATCTTCCAAAATAACTTCAACATCATCCGGCAAAGAAATATCCGCGGTTATGGTTTTAATACCTTCCTCGGTACCCGGTATAAATCCAACGGGGATAACTCTTTGGTCATCATCATTGTTAAGAACAGGCAAACTGTTAAGACTTAACATAACATCACCCGCTTTTGAGAATATTTGAGGGGTAATTTCAGATTCAGAGAATCTCTTCTTGGTATCGTATGCTTCATACTGTTCCGTGGCACCGTCGATAAAGAGTATGTTAAGTTGGTCGTCACCTGTTGAAGTAAGAGTTATTATTTGCTGTTCTTTACCGTTGTTTTTATAATAAGCTTGACTCGAATGAACAGCGGCGGATTCGGGAATGGTTATTGAAGGATTTGCTGCATTTGCATGAACGAAGAAACCTTGTCCCATAGGTACAATACCGTCAGTCAATGCGCCTGCACCGGAAGTGCTGTTCCAATCGTAATATGAACCGCCACCGCTTGAATTGGGTTTCCATACCCAGTATTTGGCATCTACATTAGTTAGTGATGTAATTGAATCAAGATCAATGGCGCTGGGGAAAGGATTGGCGAGCAGGTTATATCCGTGTGATGCATCTGTAAAAGACAATGTAGGGGAAACGTCATAATAAACTATTGGACCTGTCATATTTATTGATATACCGTCAGCAGCGTAGTTTTCATCAACCCATATTTCGTTACCGTATCCGGGTTCAATCGGTTCGTTCAAATCTGTCAGATAAGTCCTTGAATCATCGCTTTCGTTGTATTTTGTTATCCAAACATCGGGATTATGGTTAAAATAATATGTTTGCAATGTTTGATTTTCGGCAGCTACGCCAATGTTATGCCATTCTCCTTTGTGAACATAACGTTCAACGGTAATGTCGCCTCTTGCTTTTAAGTGTCCTGTCATAATTAAAGATCCGTCTCCGGAGGAGTTTGATTCTATAATCAAACTATTTACCAATCCCGTGATATTTAATGTGGGATAGTTGGTAAGCCCTTCAGGTATTAAAACATCGGTTGATGCTCCCGGAACAGTCGTTGACCAATTATCCGGATTTGTCCAGTCGTTGTCGGTATTTCCCGTCCATGTTGCAGAATTTGTGTATTCGGAAACCTGAATGTCGTCAACATATAAATAATTAGTATTAGCATCACTGTACGCATGGAATCCTACGTAATAGACCCCTGTTGTGTCGGGGGTAAATGTAGCCCCGCCTACTAACCAATTTATATTGTCAACGTTATCATCATTAAAAATCGGGTTATCACACATGGCTAAAGAAGATGCGGATGTTCCCCAGTAAACCGAAAGTTTTTCAGGAAAGATATCACTGGAAGATTTATAAATAAATGAAACTTCATAAGTTGTACCGCCTGTTAAATTAAGTCCTCTTGTAAAAAACCAATCATCCATACTATTATGCGGGGATCCGGCAATTTTTGCAGCGTAGGGTTTGCTAAGTCCCCAGATGCCTGCAACCCACCAGTATCTAACACCATTAGTATTTTCAACCGTCATACAGTCCGGAAAATCATTTGAGGTTGTGTTGTCAAAATTTTCAAAATAGGGAATATCGGCGGGAGTACATAAAGTTGTGAAAGTACTCGGTCCGTGCCAATCGCTGTAGCTCCCCCCGCCGCAAGAAGATCTGACATACCAATCGTAACCGGTATTGGAATTAAGTCCGGTAACATTGTAAGGATTATTTGTTGTGGTTATGATATTGGTATATCCCGTTGTATCGAACCCCAAAGTGTCAATCATTATTTGCCATGTAGTAGCCGAGCCGTTTTCCGTCCAACCTAAGTTTACTTCCGAAGAAGTAATACCGCTTTCGGTTTGACCGGTAGGCACGAGGCATGCGGGAGCTTCTCTGACGTCTATTGTATCAATGGCCATGTCGGAATGATATGAATCGCCCGTTTTACCCCATATTCTCAAATATACGTTACTGTTTCCGCCGTATGAATCCAAATAAATAATTTCTTTTTTCCATCTATCTCCTTGATCTCCCGATTTTGTCCACAAAGTGTTCCATGTTGTTCCATTATTTGTTGAAGCTTGAATTTTTAAAGTTCCCATATCTTCACCGTACATGTTATAAAAGAATGAAAATTGAGGATTTGAAAGGGTGGAAAAATCGAATGTAAGAAACAAAATGGCTCTACTGTTGGGATTACCCATTGCATGAGTATAAATATAATACGATCCCGATGCAGCCGACGATGGTCCCGTATTACTTGACGGCGTATTTCCGGAATGCCTTGTCCAATCAATTTCATCATCCGTTGATTGCATCCACAACCCGAAATCACTTTCAAAACTTTCGTTATAAGGATAGCTTGATACCTGATTGAGGGTTGAAAAAGTACCGGGGCCTATCCAATCGCTTGTGCCCGTATTATCTTGGTCACAATCGCTGCGAACATACCAGTCGTAAGTTGTTGTTGGATTTCCTCCATTCCAGGTATATGGATTTGAAGTAATATCGTTAACGGTAGGTGTTGTTGTTTGTGTCGGAGCGGGATCTCCCGCAGGTACTATATAAAGATCCCAATGCGATCCGCTATCATCGGTCCAGCCCAAATCGGCACCGTTCGGTGTAATATCGGTTTCCGTTTGATCAATAGGATTTTGGCACGAAGGCATATCGTTTACTACTACATCATCTATGAAAAGGACCGGCCCGTGACCCGAATATGCGTAAAATCTTATGATAATGTTATTTCCAAAAGACGATAAATCCAAATAGGGAGTTTGTACAAATGATCCAGGTGATGTTTCACCTGCTCCGTCATTGGAGTTAAGGTTTACACCTTTTTTAGCCCAAACTTGATGCCAAGTGTTTCCTCCGTCATCGGAGACATCAACCGAAAGTGAATCGTGATGGAAAAAAGCCAAGTATTTATGTGACCATTTGAAGTAAAAATAAGGTGATGTCAAACCTGAAATATCAAATGTGGGAGTGTACATTATATAGGTGTTACCTTCGTCTTGATCATACAAGTCGGCTTTTGCACAATTAACACCTCCCGAACTGTATTGTTCCCATTCGGAAGTTGATCCGGTTACATTTTTATCTATGTACCAGCAAGAAGGTTCCCATGTGGAGAAATCTTCCGAATAAGGAAATGTTGATACGGCAGGACAGTTTGCTGTAAAAAAACCGGGGCCGACCCAATCGCTTGTACCCGTGTTATCATGGTCGCAATCGCTACGAACATACCAGTTGTAAGTTGTTCCGGCAGTTCCACCCGTCCATGTGTAAGGATTATCGGATATATCGTTTACTGTAGGAGTAGTAAATTGATTTGGAGCTGAACCTCCTGCGGGAACTATATAAAGATCCCAGTTTGAACCGCTTGCATCTGTCCAACCTAAATCGGCTCCTGTTGCTGTTACATTGGTTACCGTTTGATTTGAAGGGTCTGCACAAGGATTATGGTAAATGGCCGGACCGTTAACGTCATCAATGGCAATGTTGTAAGATCCGTAATCGGATATGGCTTTAAAACGTATTGTTACCGCAAATCCGATAAAATTTTGTCCTTCGAAATTTCCCAAATCAACGCTTACTTGGAACCATCCGGCACCTTCTTGACCGGAAATATAATTTGTTGTTCCGTTGGTCCAAGTTACTCCGTTATTATCGGAAACATCGATATAAAGTTGGGCATTGTTTCCAAAATTTCCGTTTTTGTAATAATAATTAACCCAAAAGGTAAACATGTGGTCACCGTATTCAACATCCAACCTGGGTGTAATTAAATACGCGGGAGTTGACCCGTTAATATGATAACAATCATATCGGGCGAAATGATCGGAGCCCGTGGTATGGTCGACTGTTTCATCGCTTTGGTCCCAATCACCTGAACCTGTTTGTAAAGTCCAATTTTCAGGTGGAAAAGCGGCACCGTCGAAATTTTCACTTAACTGTTGTCCGAAAGTAAAAAAACAAATAAACAGCGAGAACGTAAATAGTAATAGTTTCCTTTTCATGACGTAAAGAGTTTAGTTAGTAAATAGTAGTTGAAATTAGTTTGCATAAAAATAAGAAAAAAAAAGAAAAAATCAACCGGTTAGTAAAAAATATAATCATTATAAATAATTGATATATGTGTATTTAAGTTGAATATTTGGACCGGTTTTTACAAAATTCGAATGTTAAGATTTTAATTCATTTTTGAAACGGTTTTGATTTTTTTACCGTTGATTTTATTAATCTGCAATACAAAAAAAGCCGGAACGTTAAAACGAACCGGCTTTATATTTTGGAAATCGGTATTTAACCCGCTTGCATATTCTCGGCACCCGGCAACAAACCTTCAAGATTTGCGGGATTGTGTATAAGTATCGGAATGTGTTGCGGACAAATCCAATAAGTTTTTCCTTTGTAATCAAGTCTTACCAAAGGAACGGTATTTTCATCGCTTTTGCACACCAAACAGTGTTTTTCGTCATGTTTTTCCATAATATTCAAATATTTAATTCTCTTTATATTTCGGGATGCAAAGATGACAAAAAATTTTAAATATTTAACCTTTTTAATAATCAATGATCTTTATTTTTAATTTTGGCAAACGATGAAATTTTCAGATGTTATAGGACAAAAGGAAGTTAAAGAAAAGTTGCTTCTAACCGTTAAAGAGGGGAGGGTAGCCCATACTCAGCTGTTTTTGGGTAAAGAGGGTTCGGGGGCTTTACCGTTGGTTTTGGCTTTTGCTCAATATGTTAATTGTGAAAACAAAACCGAAAACGATAGTTGCGGAACTTGTCCTTCATGCAGGAAGTTTGAAAAATTCGCTCATCCCGATCTTCATTTTGTTTTTCCTTCAAATAAACCCGAAGGTTTTAAAGAAGAACCCTCATCCAACACTTTCGCAGGCAAGTGGATAGAATACCTGCGGAAAGTAAACGCTTATGCTTTGCAAAACGAGTGGTACGACTTTTTAAATATAGGCAAAAAACAAGGAAATATATATGCCAGGGATGCCAACAATCTTATAAAAGCATTAAATTTTAAGTCGTACGAGGCGAAATATAAAATAGCGGTTATTTGGATGGCGGAAAAGATGGACTCGTCACCGGCAAATAAACTTCTCAAGACACTTGAAGAGCCTCCCGAAAACACTTTGATTTTTTTAGTTTCCGAAAGGTATGAATTATTGTTGCCCACAGTGAGGTCAAGGGCTCAGTTGGTAAAAGTCCCCGGTTTAAAACCAGGAGATATTGCAGACGGTTTGAAAAAACATGTCTTTGTAAATCCGGATATTGACAATGAGAGGTTAAATTACATAATTAATAATGCGGGCGGAAGTTGGAATAAGGCTTTAAAACTTGTTACCGAGTATGATGACGGTGAAGAAAATTATAAAGAATTCAGAGAATGGTTATTGTTGTGTTACAAGCTGGATTACAAAAATATTTTTGATTTCGTAAAAGAAATATCGACAAAGGGCAGGGAAAAACAAAAACGTTTTTTGAATTACGGTCTTGACGTTGTAAGTAACAGCTTGAAAATAAATGCAGGACAAAAAGGTTTGATTACGGGAGGGGTTTCGGAAAAAGAGTTTTTGGTAAAATTTGCGCCTTTTATTAATGAAAAAAACCGCTATGAATTTTATACCGCTCTTAACGAAGCGATTTACCATATAGAAAGAAATGTTCATCCGGGAATACTTTTCGGCGATTTGAGCTTCACGCTGATGGAATTACTTTACAAAGGCAGAAAAAAATAATGCTTGGCAATAAATTTGCTACCTTTGTTCACTTGAATAAGATGGATGATAACGATGAACGAAAATAAAGATAATACATTTAAATACGATACTTCCGGAAGGGGTTGTTGCATACCTAAATCGGTGGAAACCCCTGAACATATAAACCAATCAAGATGTTGTAAATTACCTTCTTTCGACTGGTTAAGAGGGTATGACGATCCGGTTGAAAAGGAAGAGTTGTACGTTGAGGTCAGGTTTAAAAACGATCATAAGGAATTTTTTAAACATTCGCCGGATCTGCTTTTGAGTGAGGGTGATATCGTTGCTGTGGAAGCACAGTCGGGTCATGATATAGGCATTGTTTCATTGTCAGGGGATATTGTTCGCTTGCAAATGAAACGCAAAAATTTTGATCCTGAAAAGACGGAGATGAAAAAAGTTTACCGGTATGCAAAACCTATAGATATTATTAACTGGCTTAATGCGGTTTCATTGGAAAACGACGCTATTTTTAAAAGCAGGAAAATAGCTGCCGATCTCGGACTTGAGATGAAAATAAATGATGTTGAATACCAAGGGGACTCTACAAAAGCAATATTTTATTACACTGCTAACGAAAGAGTTGACTTTAGGGAGCTGATAAAAAAACTTGCCGAAATATTCGGCGTTCGCATCGAAATGCGGCAAATAGGGGTAAGGCAGGAAGCTGCAAAATTGGGAGGTATAGGTTCATGCGGAAGGGAACTTTGTTGCTCTTCATGGATGAAAGATTTTAACAGCGTTTCCACAAATGCCGCCAGAATCCAGCAAATGACCCTTAACCCTCAAAAATTAGCCGGACAGTGTGGAAAGCTGAAATGTTGTTTGAATTACGAGGTTGACGATTATGTTGATGCTTTAAAGGATTTTCCGGATAACAGATTGGTTTTGAAAACAAAAAAAGGAGATGCCGTATATAAGAAGAGCGATATATTTAAAAAGATAATGTGGTATGCTTATAAAGACGATCCCAATAATTTAATGGCTATTAACATTGAAGAAGTAAAAAAAATAATCGAGCTTAATAACGAAGGAAAATTACCGGAAGATATAGAGAGTTTCGCCGTAATCAAAGACCAGGCGGATAATGTTGAAAACGACGATTTTGATCAGCTTTCAAATTATATATAGTTAAACAATAAAAGCAACGGTATTACGTATAGTAAACAGATGAAAAAAACAGCCAGGTATTTGTTACCGTTATTGATTATGTTTATGTTGCAAGCATGCGGCGGAGGGGTTTTGTATGATAAACAGGTGGATATTGAGAATGCTCTGTGGCCCAAAGATAAAAATGTAAATTTCAAAGTTGATGTAAATGATACTATAAATCTGTACAACGTATATCTGATTTTAAGGCATAATAACGATTACAAATACAGTAACGTTTATTTTTTCCTTACCACTACTTTCCCCAATGGAAAAATTATAAAAGACACTTTGGAATGTATTTTGGCTTCACCCGAAGGAAAATGGTACGGAAAAGGATGGGGAAGTGTAAAGGAAGACGATATTTTTTTAAATAAAGTAAGATTCCGGTATGCAGGAGAGTACAATTTTGATTTTATTCAAGCAATGAGGGAAGATACTTTAAAAAATATAGAGTCCATAGGTTTAAGAATAGAAAACGCCAATAGATAGTTTTAGATGCCAACGAAAAAACAAAATAAAAATGTAGATAAAAAAACAGGGGCCGTGAAAAAGCTTTGGATAGTTTATTTTTCCGGGCTTTTGTTACTTGTATTGTTTTTCTACGGAGTTGCTTCGGGATGGTTCGGAAAGATGCCAACGTTTGAAGAGTTGGAAGATCCCAAAAGTAATTTGGCAACGGAGATTTACTCGTCCGACAGTGTTTTGTTGGGGACCTATTTTGTTGAAAACAGGTCTAATGTAAGTTACAAACATTTATCACCTTATTTACCGCAAGCTCTTATATCTATTGAGGATGAACGGTTTTTTGAACATTCGGGAATTGACGTGGAAGCTTTGGGAAGAGTTATTTACGGACTTATTACCGGCTCCAATAAAGGAGGAGGAAGTACCATTACCCAGCAGTTGGCCAAAAACCTTTTCCCTCGCGGAAACTTAACCAAACCGCAATTGGTTTTAAGGAAATTTAAAGAATGGGTAACGGCTGCAAAACTTGAAAGAACATATTCCAAAGAGGAAATAATAGCAATGTATTTGAATACCGTATTTTTCGGTAATAATTCGTATGGAATAAAACAAGCTGCCCGTACATTTTTCGGTAAAACCCCCGATTCTTTAAATATACAGGAATCGGCTTTGATGGCAGCCGTTGTAAATGCACCTTCTTTTTACAATCCTTTCCGTCATCCCGACAGGGCTATTACCAGACGCAATTTGGTAATTGAAAAGATGGCAAATAACGGTTTTATATCAAAACATGTCGCCGATTCGGTTAGTAAACTTCCGTTGGGTGTTAAAAAGAAAGGAGGGTTAAGTCATAATACAGGACTTGCCACATATTTCAGGGAGTATTTGAGGGGAAAAATGAAAAAATGGTGCGAAACACATTACAAAGCCGACGGCACACCTTATAATTTGTACAAAGACGGACTGAAAATATACACTACCATTAATTCCAAGTTGCAGAAATATGCCGAAGAGGCTGTAAAAGAGCATCTTTCAAAAGATTTGCAACCGGCATTTTACAAGCATTGGAAAGGTTATACAAACGCTCCTTTTGTCTTTAAAGGTGATAACATAGATGTGAAAAAGGAAATAAAAAAAGTGATGATGCGCTCGGTAAAACAGAGTGAGCGTTACCGTGTGCTAAAGAACAAAGGACTGTCGATGGATTCCATCATGAGAATATTCCATACACCTGTTAAAATGCAGCTGTTTTCGTGGAACGGACCTATAGATACGGTTTTGTCACCTTATGATTCGATTAGGTATAATAAGTTTATTTTACACGCCGGATTGATGTCCATCGAACCTAAAACGGGTTTTGTAAGAGCTTATGTGGGAGGAATAAATTACAGATTCTTTAAATACGATCATGTAACACAAGGTAAAAGGCAAGTGGGATCGACTTTTAAGCCTTTCCTTTATTCGCTTGCCATGCAGGAAGGCGAATTTACCCCTTGCACCAAAATACCCAATATATCATACAGTGTTGAACTTGATGACGGTACATTTTGGACACCCAGAAATGCCGGAACGAAACATATAGGTGAGGAAGTTACTTTAAAATGGGCTTTGGCGAACTCAAACAACTGGATTTCGGCATATCTGATCAGCCGTTTTTCACCTCAATCGGTAATACAGCTTGCCAGAAAAATGGGAGTTACTTCGGAGATTCCGGCCGTACCTTCCATTGCACTTGGAACACCCGATATTTCACTTTACGAGATGGTTGGAGCCATGAACACTTTCCCGAGTCAAGGAGTGTATGTGGAACCTGTTTTTGTTACCAAAATAGAGGATAAACACGGCAATGTTATCGAAAGGTTTGTTCCCAAGAAAACAGAAGCTATGGATGATGTTACGGCATATAAGATGATAAAACTTATGGAAGGGGTCGTTGAATCGGGAACAGGAGTGAGGTTGCGTTATAAATACGGTTTTAAAAATCCCATTGCCGGTAAAACGGGAACAACACAAAATCAATCCGACGGTTGGTTTATGGGAATTGTTCCTCAGCTTACAACAGGTATTTGGGTTGGCGCTGATGACAGATCAGTTCATTTTCGTAGTATCGCTCTCGGGCAAGGAGCAAACATGGCCCTTCCCATTTGGGCTATTTACATGAAGAAAGTTTATGCCGATTCAACATTATGGATAAAGCAATGGAAAGATTTTGACAAACCTTTTAACGCCGCTTCGATAAATTTCGACTGTGATAAACAGGATGGCAATAACAGTAATTCTCCCGAAGATTTTGATAACAGGCAAATAGATTTCTAAATCAGTTTGTTTAATGTTTTTATGGCATCGTCAACTGTGTTTACGTTGTCGAAACGCATTGTTAGTTTCCCTTTAATCTCTTTCATGGTTGAAGCCGTCGGGTTGTTTTTTATAAAATCAAGAATTTTTCCGAAAGCATCACTCTGGAAATAAGACGATTCGCTGTTACCTGTAAAAATTCCCGAAAGTTTTCCACCTTTCAATATAATCTTTTCAAATCCTATTTTTTTACCTAACCATCTCAACCTCATGGTGTTTATAAGTTCTTTGGTTTGTTCGGGAACGGGTCCGAACCTGTCTTCAAGATTTTTGGCAAAATTTTCGAGCATCTCTTCGGTTCCGGCGTTTTCAAGTTCCTTATACAGGCTTAACCTTTCCTGTATGTTAAAAACATAATCGTTCGGAATAAGAACTTCGAGGTCCGTTTCAATTTGACATTCTTTAACGGATTCTTCGTTTTTGGAGTCTTTGAAAAGTTCTTCAAATTCGGTTTCTTTAAGTTCCTCTATGGCTTCGTCAAGTATTTTATGATACATATCAAAACCCACATCCGAAATAAATCCGCTTTGTTCACCTCCCAAAATATTACCCGCTCCACGTATGTCGAGGTCGCGCATGGCGATATTTATACCGCTACCCAAGTCGGAAAACTCCACTATCGCTTGCAATCTTTTTCTGGCTTCGGGAGTAAGTGCCGAAAGCGGAGGAGATAAAAGGTAGCAAAATGCTTTTCTGTTGGTACGTCCCACCCTGCCTCTCAATTGGTGCAAATCACTCAAACCGTAATTTTGGGCTTCGTTTATTATTATAGTATTGGCATTTGGAATGTCCAAACCCGATTCTATAATTGTTGTTGCCAACAGAACATCATATTGTCCTTCAATAAAATCACGCATTAGTTGTTCCAGTTTACGGCCTTCCATTTGCCCGTGTCCGACACCTATTCTAACACCCGGCACAAACTTGTGTATCATGTCGTAAACTTCCATGATATTTTGAACCCTGTTATGCACAAAAAAAACTTGACCTCCCCTTGCCACCTCGTATTCAATAGCTTCTTTTATAACTTCCGCACTAAATGAACGCAACTCCGTTTGAACGGGATAACGGTTTGGCGGAGGTGTATTTATTATTGAAAGGTCGCGTGCTCCCATTAAAGAAAATTGTAAAGTACGGGGTATTGGCGTTGCCGTTAGTGTGAGTGTATCAACATTTGCTTTCATCTGTCTGAGCTTCTCTTTTGCCGCTACTCCGAATTTTTGCTCTTCATCAATAATAAGCAACCCAAGGTCTTTGAATTTTACATCTTTACTTATAAGTCTGTGTGTTCCTATGAGGATGTCTATTTTCCCCTCTTTTAATTTTTCCAGGGTTTCTCTTTGTTCTTTGGCGGATTTAAACCTGTTAATATAATCCACCGTTACCGGAAAATCTTTTAAACGTCTGCTGAAGGTCATTGCATGCTGCATAGCCAAAACCGTTGTAGGCACAAGAACAGCCACTTGTTTACTGTCGGCTACCGCTTTAAAAGCGGCACGTATAGCCACTTCCGTTTTGCCGAAGCCGACATCACCGCAAATTAACCTGTCCATAGGGAAACCGGCTTCCATATCTTTTTTTACGTCCTGTGTTGCCTTGTATTGGTCGGGAGTGTCTTCATAGAAAAAGGAGGCTTCCAGTTCCGTTTGCAAATATGTGTCCGGTGAAAAAGCAAAACCTTTGGCAGCTCTACGCTCGGCGTAAAGTTTTATCAAATCTCGCGCAATATCTTTAACGCGTTTTTTGGTTTTGTTTTTTAGTTTGGCCCAATTGTTTGAACCCAATTTGTTCAAAACCGGCGGTTTTCCCTCTTTACCGGTATATTTTGATATACGGTGTAACGAGTGGATGCTCACAAAAAGGATGTCGTCATTTTTGTAAATGAGACGAACCACTTCCTGTTTTTTTCCTTTATTATTGAGGATTTGAAGCCCGTCGAAACGTCCTATCCCGTGATCGATGTGGGTAACGTAATCGCCAGGTTTAAGGTCGTAAAGCTCTTTTAAGGTAATGGCTTCTTTTCTGCCGAAACTCTCCCTTAATTTGAATTTATGGTAACGTTCGAAAATTTGGTGGTCGGTATAACACAGCAGTTTTATATCCTTGTCGATAAATCCTGTGCCTATACTTATGTTTACAGGTTCAAACAACGCTTTTTCATTATACGGAATATCTCTTTGAAGGTCTTCAAAAATTGCCGTAAGACGTTTTATTTGTTTCTCGTTATCCGAGAAAATAAGGTTTAAATAACCGGATTCGGTATGCCGTTTAATATTTGACAGTAAAAGTTCAAAACTTTTATTAAACGCAGGCTGGGGTGACTGGCGGAACTCTATTAACGTCGCATCATTAAAGTAAGAGTTTTTACCAGTTTCAATTGTTTTGAATTTTTTTATCAAGCCTGTAAAATCATTATCGTTGATAAACAAATCTTCCGGTTTTATCCTATCTCCGGCATCATCAAGTTTACTGAAAATGGCTTCGGCTCTTTCCCGCTCCATGTTAATTCTGTCTGCTGTAAAATGTATATCGAAAAACCAAAGAAATGTAGATGCAGGGATATAATCCAAAAAGGGAACTCTTTTTTCGTCAATATGGCGGTCTTGAATGTTCGGCAGTAAAACTATGCTGTTAAGTTTTTTTATCGAAAGTTGTGACACCGGATCGAAAGTTCTTATTGATTCCACTTCATCGCCGAAAAATTCGATTCTGTAAGGTTGTTCGTTTGAAAATGAAAAAACATCCACCAGCGAACCTCTAATTGCAAATTGACCAGGTTCGGCAACAAAATCAACACTTTCAAAACCGTACTCCACTAAAAGATCAATTAAAAAATCCTGTGAAACCTCTTCTCCGGATTTTAACCTCATGGTATTTTTCGAAAGGTAATTTTTAGTTATTACCTTTTCCGCAAGAGCTTCGGGATAAGTTACCACAACGGTTTTTTTATTGCCCGTAAGAAACCTGTTAAGAACCTCGGTTCTGGAAAGTTGATAGGCGGCATCCGTATTTTCGGGTTCGTAAGGTCTTTTGTAAGTGGTCGGATAAAAAAGTATTTTTTTGTTTGATATATCTGCCCCGGAGTCGGAAAATATGTTTTCAAGATCGTTGTAAAAGTATGCCGCTTGTTCTTTATCGGCAAGCACGATAATATGCTGCCGTTTACCCGGTTTGTCAAAAACGGATGACAATAAAAAAGCAGTTCCCGAGCCAATCAAACCTTTTACATAAATCCTTTTAACATCTCCCTCCAGTATTTTTTCAAGTTGTAATACCGAAGGATGTTCTTTAAAACGTTTTAAAATATTGCGGGGTTCCAACTAACTAAATTTTGATGCAAAAGTAAACGAAAAGCTTAATGGCAGGTATCTTGTTGATATAAATTATGCCATTTTGTCGGCAAATATAAGTTGGCAAATTATTTGATTACATTTGCCGTCAGAAAACAAGCTGATATTAAGCGAAAAGGAGGATTGAAAAACCATGAAAGAAAAAGAAAAAAGAACCGAAGAACAAGAAAATATAAATAACGAAAACGTTCAACAGGAAGAACAACAAAATAAAAAAGGATCCGGCAAAAAAGGTCAAAGGAAAAGGAAAGGACAGTCGGGAGACAATGATTGTGAGAAAAAACTTGAAGAGTTACAAGTAAAGTATGACGATCTTAACAATCGATTTTTAAGGCTTTATTCCGATTTTGATAATTTCAGAAAAAGAGCCAACAAAGAAAAGTTGGAACTTATAAAATCGGCTTCCGAAGATTTGATTGTTGACCTTTTGCCTGTGCTGGATGATTTTGAAAGAGCTTTGAAAGCTTTTGAAGACCATGATGCGGACCCCGAGTTGATAGCAGGCGTTGAACTTATTTATAATAAATTTTTTAATGTTTTAAAACAAAAAGGACTGAAACCGATTGATGCCATGGGCAAGGATTTTGACACGGATTATCACGAAGCCATTACCAAAATCCCTGCTCCGTCGGAAGATATGAAAGGCAAAGTTGTTGATGTAATACAAAAGGGTTACCTTTTGAACGACAAAGTCATTCGCTTTGCCAAAGTGGTTGTAGGTATATAATTTGATAAATGAAATATTAAAATCGCATTACTACCCGGAATAAATCATATTCCGGGTAGTAATGGTGTATTTGTAAAAGCTATTAATTAAACTCGAGTAAGCAAAAAAGATGAGTAAAAGAGATTATTATGACGTACTGGGTGTATCGCGGAATGCCACACTTGTTGAGATAAAAAAAGCTTACCGCAAGTTGGCAATAAAATACCATCCCGATAAAAACCCGGATGATCCCGATGCCGAAGAAAAATTTAAAGAAGCTGCAGAAGCTTATGAAGTTTTAAGTGATCCCGATAAACGAAGGCGTTATGATCAATTTGGACATTCGGGAGTTGGCGGTTCCGGTGGATTTGGCGGAGGCGGTATGTCAATGGATGATATTTTCAGCCATTTCGGAGATATATTCGGCAGTGCTTTCGGTGGCGGTTTCAGCAGCGGAGGAAGTCAGCGTAGCAGAAGGGTGAACAAAGGTTCAAACCTCAGGGTAAAGGTTAAACTTACCCTTGACGAAATGGCTAACGGTGTTGAGAAAAAAATCAAGATAAAAAAATACGTTAAGTGTAAAGCATGTAACGGAACCGGTGCTGCGGATAGTAATTCAATGCAGACGTGTCCTACATGTAGAGGAACCGGACAGGTTACGAGGGTTACCAACACATTTTTAGGACAGATGCATACAACATCAACATGTCCGCAGTGTGGTGGCGAAGGACGAATAATTCACAAGCCGTGTCATGTATGTCATGGTAACGGTATTGTGAAAGAGGAAGAAATTGTTACGGTAAAAATTCCACCCGGAGTTAATAACGGTATGCAGCTTACTTTAAGCGGTAAAGGAAATGCAGGAGCAAGAGGTGGTATTAACGGCGATTTGATAATTTTGATTGAAGAAGTGCCGCATGAACATCTTAAACGTGACGGAAATAACCTTATTTACGATTTGTATTTGAATTTTGCCGATGCAGCTTTGGGTACGGAAGTTTACATACCTACCGTTGATAAAAAAGTTAAATTTAAAATTCCTGCCGGAACCCAAGGTGGTAAAGTGTTCAGACTCCGCGGTAAAGGGCTACCGGATATTAACGGTTACGGTCGCGGTGATTTGATAGTGAATGTTAATGTGTGGACTCCTCAAAAGTTATCGCGTGAGGAAAAAGAGATATTGGAAAAATTAAGAAATTCCGATAATTTCAAACCTAAACCCACATCAAAAGACAAAAGTTTTTTTGAACGAATGAAGGAATATTTTAAATAAAATTAAAGTCCTGCCCGCGCCGGCAGGACTTTTTTGTTTTAACCCTTATTTATCATTTCACTGAATTTATTTTGTGAGTATATGGAATAACCAAAAAATATTGAATTTTAAAACTTATATTCCGGTAACGATTTTGTTTAAATACTTTGCATTTTTAAATAAATTTGACACGTAAACGTAAAATTAACACGCACTAATGTTTCTTGAAGCCAAAAACGTAACCAAAACATATCTTGATCACAAAGCCCTTGACAATGTTTCGATAGAGGTTCCCGAAAAAAGCATTTTCGGACTTTTGGGTCCTAACGGTGCAGGTAAAACAACCCTTATCAGAATAATTACCAGGATAACGATGCCTGACAGCGGTGAGATTCTCCTTGACGGGAAACCGTTATCATCCGGCGATATTGCAAAAATCGGTTATATGCCGGAAGAGCGCGGCCTATATAAAAAAATGAAAGTAGGCGAACAGGCGATATATCTGGCACGTCTTAAAGGGCTTTCAAAAAAAGAAGCTGAAAAAAAATTGAGGCAGTGGTTTATCAAACTTAATATTGTACCCTGGTGGAACAAAAAGGTTGAGGAACTTTCAAAAGGTATGCAGCAAAAGGTTCAATTCATTGTTACGGTGCTACACGAACCGCGGTTACTTATTTTCGATGAACCTTTC
This sequence comes from Bacteroidales bacterium, assembly GCA_015489465.1. Taxonomy (GTDB): domain Bacteria; phylum Bacteroidota; class Bacteroidia; order Bacteroidales; family F082; genus B16-G9. The sequence continues at coordinate 15,924 of WFZS01000009.1, forward strand.
AGCGGTTTTGACCCCATTAACGTAAACATCTTGAAAAACGAAATAAAAGAACTTAACGAAAACGGTGCAACCATCATTTTTTCAACTCATAATATGGCCTCCGTGGAAGAAATATGCGACCATATTGCATTGATTAACAACAGTAAAAAAGTTTTATCGGGTGATATTAACGAAATAAAAAACAGGTATAAGACCAATAGTTTTAAGGTAGAATATGCCGGTGAAATAAGTTTTGAAAATTTAAACGGTAGCGATATTTTGCAAATTACCGGAAAAGGTAAAATAAACGGACATAAATTTATTGATGTTAAATTAAAAGAAGGGATGACGGTAAATGACTTACTTAATATAATGATTCCGAAAGTGCAAATTATTGCCGTAAACGAAATAGTCCCGTCATTGAATGATATTTTCATAAAAGTTGTAAACGAAAACAAACGGCACAATGAATAAAATACTACTTATAATACAAAGGGAATATATTACACGGGTAAGAAAGAGAAGTTTCATAATAATGACCGTATTGGGACCCGTTTTAATGGCTGCCATGATTATTTTGCCGGTTTATATAAGCCAAGTAAGTGAAGGTAAGCCTGCAAAAGTTGTGGTGTTGGATGAAACGGGCTGGTTTAAAGGAAAGTTTAAAAATCAGGATAAAATAGATTTTGAATATGTTACGGGTGATTTGCAAACCGAAAAAGCGAAAGCTTTGGCAAAAGGTGCTTTTCTTTTGTATATTCCCGCAACACAGCTAAAAGTCCCGGAAGGCGGTGAGATATTCGGTACGGGTCAGCCGGGCCTGCATGTATTGGCTTACATCAAATCGGTAATGAAAGAGGTAATTGAAACGAAAATACTGTTGGCTCAAGGTATAGACCCCCAAGTAATAAAAAGATCGAACATAAAAGTAAAACTGGTTACCATTAAAGTTGATGAAGAAGGTAACGAGAAAAGTACTTATACCGATGTGGAAGTTGGAATGGCTTATTTAGCAGGCTTTATGATTTACTTTTTCATTTTTATGTTCGGTGCGCAGGTTATGAAAGGCGTTGCCGAGGAAAAAAGCAACAGGATTGTTGAAATAATAATATCGTCGGTTAAGCCGTTTCAGCTTATGATGGGAAAAATTATAGGGGTTGCGTTTGTTGGACTTACGCAATTTACATTATGGGTTGTTCTGACATTTGTTTTTGTCGGAGCATTCCAGTCCGGAGCTTTAAACGGAGATATGTCATCATTTTTAAATACTCATAAAAGCACGGAAATAGTTGCAGGCGATATGCAGAATAACAATACTATGGATGCTGCCGATTTCAGTAGAATAAGTGATGTTTTGGGAAGTATTGATTTAAAGGTGATGATATTTTCATTCCTGTTTTATTTTCTGGGTGGATACCTGTTGTATTCGTCATTATTTGC
>WFZS01000010.1 GCA_015489465.1 Bacteroidales bacterium
AGACAAAATAATTTATAACGCATTCTCCATAATAAGTATTACACAGAACCCAACTTCCACTAAAACAAGGATTAAGACTATCCCTGCCTGTTCGACAGGGATGTACTCTTTATCCACAGAACCCAACTTCCACTAAAACAAGGATTAAGACCGTTTAAAAGCATAAGACAACGAGAGAGTGGCACCAATCACAGAACCCAACTTCCACTAAAACAAGGATTAAGACCGTCTGTTTTCATAATAATAAATTTTAGTTAAACACACAGAACCCAACTTCCACTAAAACAAGGATTAAGACCATGATTAAGATTTAATGTTGCGGTTCTGTTTCCAGACACAAAACCCAACTTCCACCCCGCCTGCCATTGCTTGGGCTTGCGCATTAGTCGGGCAGGTAAAACAAGGATTAAGACAATTTTTGGATTATTTCTTCCAGGATTTCCAGGTAAGGGATTAGTCACAGAACCCAGCTTCCCCGCCTGAACGCCTGTAATCTATAAGGTTATGACACAAAATACATTTTCGTTGGAGAATAAATTTTTCTTAACCGGGTATTAAATGGGCGGGCAGGCACTAAAACAAGGATTTTTAGTGAGCCTTAATTTTTCGGAGTGGGCGATCGAAAAATCCGCAGTCGAACTAATCCGCCGTTATGCGGGCAATAGAGACGGAAAGGCGGAAAGACTTAATTTCAATACGATCACAAATTCCCCGCTCAATTTAAAGTTCATGATTATTCATTTCAGAAAGTTTATTTCGTTATTAGAAAAAGTTTTTATTTTTAAACTGTTCTTTCCCCTTCCTCTAATGGTTATTTAAAATATCAAGCGAGTTAATAATACAACGTAAGCACCAATTTACGGTTACCTCCATAATTCCTGAATTCACAAAGGTAGATTCCCTGCCATGTTCCCAAATTTAACCTGCCTTTCGTTACAGGTACAGTTAGCGAAACTCCGAAAACGGACGATTTGAAGTGAGCCGGCATATCATCGGCACCTTCAAGGGTATGATAATAAAAAGGTGCATTTTCGGGTGCTACTTTTGCCAAAAGTTCATTCATATCATGCAAAACATCAGGGTCGGCATTTTCATTTATCGTTAGTGCAGCGGATGTGTGTTTAATAAAAATATTCAACAACCCCGCTTCCGGCAGATTATCGAAAATTTGTAAAATATATCTTTCTATTCGATGAAATCCCTTCTTAAAAGCAGGAAGAACTATTTCCTTTTGTTCTATCATATTTCCGTTTTTTTATTATACAAAAAGAGGCTGCCCAAAACTAACCGGACAGCCTCTAAAATTACATTTTATTATTTTTATTTTTTAATACCAACCATCTCTTCCAACATATCTGTTGTTATTGACTTAGGTCTTTCGATAGGATAACCCAGTGCCCTGTCCCAAATAATATTCGAGAGAACACCGAAAGCCCTTCCTATGGCAAACAATACGGTATAAAAATCATACTGGGTAATTCCGTAATGCCATTGAATCACACCTGATTGTGCATCAACATTCGGCCACGGGTTTTTGGCTTTACCTTGTTCTTGCAATATCGGGGGAACAACTTTGTAAAGCATATCAACATATTCGAAAAGTTCATCATCAGGTAAATGTTTCAACGCAAACTCACGTTGTATTTGATAACGCGGGTCGGTTTTACGCAAAACGGCATGTCCGAATCCCGGAATTACCTTACCGCCGTTCAAAGTATCCCAAACAAACTGTTTCATTTTTTCTTCCGTAGGTGAAGTGTTACCCATTTTTTCTCTCAGTTCCTGTATCCAAATCAACACTTCCTGGTTTGCCAATCCGTGCAACGGACCTGCAAGACCGTTAACCATTCCCGAAGTTGCATAATAAACATCGGACAATGAACTTGCTATAAGGTGACCGGTATGTGCACTTACGTTACCGCTTTCATGATCGGCATGAATAATAAAATACATCCTTGCAACATCATCGTAAGGATAATCTTTACCTATCATGTATGCAAAGTTTCCGCCGAAATCCAGAGTCGGGTCGGGATAAATATGAGCTCCGTTTCTGTATAATTTATTGTAAATATATGCTCCTATCAAAGGAAGTTTTGCCAAAAGATTAGTGGCATCTTCATAGGTAGGATCCCAATAATCCATTTTACTCATACCCTTATGATAACGAATGTTAAATGTTGATTCGCGTTGCATCGACATTATTGCAGCCGAAAGAATAGCCATAGGATGGCTGTGATCGGGAAATGAATCTATTATATCGTAAACATATTTGGGAAGAAAACGGCGGTTACTGAAATCGTAAATAAGGTCCGAAACTTCTTCTTCCGTTGGAATTTCCCCCGTTAAAAGCAAATAATAAAGCCCCTCAACATAAGGCATTTCCCTGCCTTCGGGTTTAGGAAGTTTTTCAAATACTTCCGGCAAAGTGAATCCGCGGTATCTGATTCCCTCCATTGGGTCAAGATAAGAAATATCAGTAATCAGACATTTTAAGCCTCTCATTCCACCGATAACCTGCTGAGCCTTTACATGGTCAATTACAACATCACCAT
>WFZS01000011.1 GCA_015489465.1 Bacteroidales bacterium
AAATAAAGTTGAAAAATGAAAAATACTGGAAAATAAAAAAAGAGACTGCAAATAAATACAGCCTCTTTTTAAAATCGGTTTATTTGTTTTTACCAGAAATAAGAGAAACCTACACTTGTGTTTATCCAACTTTGTGCATCCGTTTCTTTTGTTTTGGCAGCCCAGTTATATCTAAAGTTAACGTTCAAACCCCAGTTTGATGTTTGTCCCAAAGGAATTGTAACGCCAACTTCGGGAGATAAACCGAAATGCCATTTATTTTGTTGAAAAATGTAAATTCCCAACTGATTTCTTTGTTCAATGTAGTAAGTTCCTACACCAAGTCCGAAATACGGAATAACTTTATCACTGTTTAACGTGTAATGAACGGTAGCCATTAGAGGCATGGTGTTGAGGTAATGTTTTTGGTAAGAATAAATATCGGAACCGGTTTTATTTTCACCATCCAAATTATAATTTACATGTTCAAGAGTCCAGCCCTTATCTTCATAAAATACATCCCAAGCAAATCTACCGCCAATGGAGATATTGTCGGTAACATAACCTTGTCCTTCCAGGGCAAAACCTCTTGCCGAGAATTTACTTACAAAATCTTTAGTATTTCCCATCGGGATTCCCATGTCGTATTGGAAATGCCAAATGCCACTGTGTTGTGCAAATACCGATGATGTTCCTAACAATATCAGTAATGCCGCAATATAATGTTTTATATATTTTTTCATGATACTCGAATTTTAAAGTTAATATTATTTGTGTTCCAAATACTTTGACTGTTCAAAAGCCTGGTCTATACTTTTCTTGATACGGCTTTCTATATTGTTTCCTTCGAGAAGTCCGTGAATTGTTGCTTCCCAGTAATTGGGATAAGTAACAACGGTGTCACCTTCTTCAACATGTTCTTGCGGTTTCCAAGGATCAATCATGTCAATCATTAAAGTACCTGTGGTATATTGCGTAATGTAAGGATATCCCGGATAATAAGGCGGATAATATCCCGGAGGATAATAACCCCAACCGGGAGGATAATAGCCCCAACCGGGACTTCCCCACCACCAATCCCAACCGGGATAGTACGGGTAATAGGGGTACCAAATGCTTGTTAATGTGTTTTCCACAACGGATGCAATAACCACTACATCGATTGAGTCACTTGCATTAGTTGTATCCATTACTCTTTGGTAACCGTAATCGTTTAAATGTTGCGCAATTTCGCCTAAAATAATGTCTTTGTATTTTACTTCTCCCGTTTCTCCGGTTGTGTCTATTACAAACACTTCATCCGGAAGATAATAAGTGTGTATTTTATTAAAATCAACGGTGTCGTCTTTTGTTGTTATAACAACATCCGTTTGGTCGTAAGTAATGTCGTCATCAGGATAACATGACGTCAGCATGGCAACACCAGCTAACATTACCACCGTCAACACTTTTAGTAACCTGCTTTTCATAATTCAAAAATTTAATTAATAATTTATTTTCTAATTTTAACGTAGAGTTTATCATAAATTGTGCCAAAGGCCAATTTATTTATGGTAAAGTAAAAGTCTAAGGTGTTGAGGTTTTTTGGAGGTTTCTTAAAATCATCAAATTGTCAGGTTCTTTTTCTTTTAATAATAAAGTTGGTAAGCCTGCATGTTGATATTATTTCTCCCTTTTCGTTTTTAATATCAATATTCCATACATGGGTATTTTTTCCTTTATGGATTATTGAAGCTTCACCGTAAACCCACCCGTCTTTTGCGCTTTTAATATGATTTGCACTTATTTGTGAACCTCTTACGTCGTATTCGTCAAGATTGACCATTAAAGCGCTGCCGATACTTCCCAATGTTTCCGCTAATGCCAACGAGGCACCTCCGTGCAGTAATTTTGCAGGTTGGAATGTTCTGTTGTCAACAGGCATTTTGGCTTTTAAAAAACCTTCTTTAGCTTCAATATATTCAATCCCGAGAATTTCCATCATGGTACCTTTGTTTATGGAATTAAGCTCTTTCAAATATTTTTCTTCTTGAGTCATTATCAACAGTTTTTGTTACAAAAATATATTAACTGCCCCAACTTTCCCTGTCAAGACTTCTGTATTGAATGGCTTCCGCTAAATGATGAGGTTGTATATTTTCCGAAAATTCAAGATCGGCAATAGTTCTCGATACCTTTAAAATCCTGTCGTAAGCCCTTGCGGAAAGGCTGAGTTTTTCCATAGCGTTTTTTAAGAGTTCAATACCCTCGTCCGAAAGTTGACAGAATTTATCCATATCTTTTCTTGTCATCTGGGCATTGTTATGGATGTTGGAATTTTTGAATCTTTCATGTTGAATTTTTCTTGCTTTAACAACCCGTTCTCTAATGGTTTTGCTGGATTCTCCTTTTGGCAGACCGGTAAGTTCTTTTGTTAATACGGGTACAACTTCCACATGCAGGTCTATTCTGTCCATTAAAGGTCCTGAAATTTTGTTAAGATATTTTTTTACCGTTCCGGGTGAGCAAACACATGCTTTTTCGGGGTGGTTGTAATATCCGCAAGGACAAGGGTTCATAGCTGCCACTAACATAAATGAGGCCGGAAACTCCACGCTGACTTTTGCCCTCGATATGGTTACGACCCTGTCTTCCATGGGTTGGCGCATAACTTCAAGAACGGACCTTTTAAATTCGGGAAGTTCATCCAAAAAAAGCACTCCGTTTTGTGCCAACGATATTTCGCCGGGCTGCGGATAAGTTCCTCCACCTACAAGTCCCGCATCGCTAATGGTATGATGAGGTGATCTGAACGGTCTTGATGTTATCAAAGCAGTATTTTTAGGCAGAATACCGGCTACTGAATGAATTTTAGTTGTTTCCAACGATTCCTCGAGTGTCATGGGCGGAAGTATCGAAGGTAAACGTTTTGATAACATGGTTTTGCCAGATCCGGGAGGTCCTATCATTATAACATTATGTCCGCCGGCAGCGGCTATTTCCAATGCTCTTTTTATATTTTCCTGTCCTTTAACATCTTCAAAATCAAAAGGGTATTCTTCTACACTTTCGTTAAAAAGTTTTTCGAGGTCTATATTTACCGTTTTAGGGTTGGTTTTGCCTGTAAGCATATCAACAACATCTTTAATATGCTTAAAACCATATACATCAAGACCTTCAACTATAGCGGCCTCCGAAGCGTTTTCTTCCGGTAAAATGAATCCTTTAAAACCCAGTTTTTTTGCATTTAATGCCATTGGTAAAGCTCCCTTTACGGGATTGATACTTCCGTCGAGAGACAATTCACCCATTATTAAATAGTCGTTAAGTTTGTCGTCAGGTAACTGTTCCGATGCCGAAAGTATCCCGATGGCAATAGGCAAATCATATGCGGAGCCTTCTTTTTTAATATCTGCCGGCGCCATGTTAATCACAATTTTTTTACGGGGATATTTAAAACCGCTGTTTTGCAACGCGCTGAAAACCCTTTGGTTACTTTCTTTTACGGCGTTGTCTGGTAATCCGACAAGGTTAAATCCCGTTCCTTGTCCTATATTGACTTCAATGGTGATTAACATTGATTCTATACCGTGTAATGCACTACCGTAAGTTTTAACGAGCATAAGAAAGTTTTAAGTAAAACAAATATTGATAAAAGTAATAAAAAGCTTTGTGTTTTTAAGGGGCAGCCTGCCAAAATTATTCATCTCATTGGCGTTTTTTTAGTAATTATGCATTTTCTTTTTCAAGAATTTATAAATGAAAGAAAATTATGAAATCATTATAATCGGAGCTGGTCCTGCCGGATTGCGAGCCGCGGAAATTTTAAAAGATTCGGGTAAAGATGTTTTATTGATTGAGAAAATGCCGGTTATAGGACCAAAGGTGTGTGCAGGCGGTTTGACACGTAAATCGTTGGAACTTATGGATATACCGGAGTCGCTGTTTGAACGTAGTATCACAAAGAGTGCTCTTGTAGGTCCCGGACGTGTTCATAAAGCGGAATTCCCCGATCCGGTGGTTCATATGATTGACAGGCAAAAATTCGGGCAGTGGCAATATTCCAAGATTAAAGATGCGGAAAATATAGATGTTTATACTTCAACGAAAGTTACCGAGGTGGGAGAGGGGTACGTTGTAATTGACGGTAAGAAAAAGGTGAATTACTCGTATCTTATCGGTGCCGACGGAGTAAATTCTGTTGTTAGAAAATATCTGAAAGTTCCGAACAAAAAAGTTTTGGCAAGTTTACAATACAGGTTACCCGCCGATGATAAATATGATATGGAGAGGATTCAGATAATTATGAACAGTAAATATTTCCATAACGGATATGCCTGGATATTTCCTCATAAAAATGAAGCGGTTATCGGTTGTGCTGTTGACCCCGAATTTTTTCCCGTGAAAAAACTTAAAAAGGGATTTAAAAAATGGCTTAAAGAAAAAGAAATTGATGTTTCCGTTGGTAAATACGAAAGTTTTCCGATAGGATATGATTACCGTGGTTATAATTTCGGTAATGTATTTCTTGCCGGTGAAGCTGCGGGACTGGCTTCGGGATTGACAGGCGAAGGAATTTATCAAGCATTGGTTTCGGGAGAGGAAATAGCAAAACTTATTTTGAATCCTAACCACGATATGAAAAAGATGAATCAAGTGTTGAGATATAACAGGATACAAAATAAAGTTCTTGTTTTGTTGCATTTTTTGGGTCCTTTAAGGGATTTTGCGTTTAACACTTTGATAAAATGGGTGTCAAAAAAAGGTAAAAACAATAAAAGTTTGGCGGAAAAATTTTCATAAATCATGCAAAACAGTATTAAATATTTATTAGTAGCTATCGTAACATTTGTGACGGGATATATTTATTTACGGTTTGCTTATCACAGTTATTCCGATGGATACGAGCAAGAAATAGTATTAATAATTTTGGGGACCATTGCAACTATGGCCGTAACAGCTTCGTTGATAAATAAGCAAAGCGAAGTGGAATTACAGAAAGAGCAAAGGGTGAAGATATTCAACCTTAAATCGGAACTTTACCTTGACCTTATTAATTTTATAGAAAAGATTATTACAAAAGGAACCATAGTAAAAGAAGATATGGTTGCACTGGAGTTTCTTACTCATAAAATTTCTATTATTGCCAGTTCGGAAGTATTGAGAGAATATTCACACCTGATAGAGACAATAAAAGAGGTAGCCGGTGATCATAAAATTACTCCCATGGAATCCGATGAACTATCCGGACAGTTGGCAATACTTTGTTCTAAAATAAGATACGATTTAATCCAGTTTGATACTTCTAACAGGGTGGAAGTTGAAAATCTTATAAAAAGCAATATCGATAAATTGTAATACGGTTTATTTGGAGTTGAAATCTTTTATAAGCATTTGCAGGAAAGCTTTACCTTCTTTCTCAATTTGTTGATTGAGGTTTTGCTTAAAAACAATTTTGCCGGATACATTATCCCGGACATAACCGGAGGTGTCATTGTAAAACCCGAAACCGTTATTGAATGCATAAAAAGCAAAATGCTTTTGACCTTTCAAAATATCTTTGCCGAATTTATAATCGCTGCCTTTTATATCAAGTTGATTTTCAATCATAACCGGGATATCGTTTTGAGAAGCGGTGGCTGTAATAACCGTATCTTTTTTAATAACACCTCCCAACCAAATCATTGGTATGTGAAAAGCTTTCGGCGAATTATAAGGAATGTAACCCGGAATCCGTTTGCCGTGATCGGCTACCAAAACAAATAAAGTGTTATTCCATAGTTTTGTACTTTTCACTTTTTTGAAAAAATCACCGATACAGCTGTCAGCATAATGAATGGAGTTTAAAAATTTGCTGACTTCATCACTTCCGGAAAATTTACTTTTGTGAGGTACGTCAAAAGGCTCGTGGCTGCTTAAGGTGAACATAACTTTAAAAAACGGTTGTTTTTCACTTTTCATATCTTCAAAAAGTTTGTTGAAAACAGCTTCGTCACGTGCTCCCCATTTTTTGCCCATATCCTTTTGATTGAAATCTTTTTTAGAAATGATTTTATCATATCTGCCCGTAATGAAATAAGATTTCATATTGGCAAAATTTATATCGCCACCGTAATAAAATGATGAATTATAACCGTACTTTTTGAAATCTTTGTTAAGAAAAGGGAGCTTTCCGGTTTTATTCGGAAATTTTATTATTGAAGATTCGGGTTGGGCGGGATAACCGCTTAATACGGCTATCAATCCTTTGTCACTACGGTCTCCGGAAGCATAAAAGTTTTTAAAAAACACTCCTTGTCCGGAAAGGGTGTTTAAGTTGGGAGTAGCACCTTTTGTGCCGCCAAGAGGCTCAATAACATTGGCAGTAAAACTTTCCAGAATTATGATTACTACATTTACGTTTTTTTTATTTAAGAGGTATGTTGTTTTTCCGTTACCGCTTTTTAAAAGTCCGGAAAAAATTTTAAAAGCCTCTTTATCGGGCATAAAATTTATCTTTTTTTCTTTATTAATTTTAGTTAGTGACCAACCGAAGTTCCATACCGGGTTAATTGCGGCGTGATTGATAAATTGGTGTTTGCTGAAATAAACCGTGCCCTGATTTATAGGAGCAAGACCCAAGCCTCCTCTAATGGGGATAATACTTAAAGCAGCCAAAAGTAAAAAGAACGGAGAAAATTTTACTTTCAATTTTTCACCGGATTTCAATGACGTAATCACAGATTTCAAAAACAATATGTAAAAA
>WFZS01000012.1 GCA_015489465.1 Bacteroidales bacterium
ATTTTTGTTTCTTTAACATACAAAAAAAATGGGGTATATTTACTTTATATGTTTATTTTTTTAATTATCCGGTATTCTTTAACCTTTTTATTATGTACAACGTGATGCTTGCCGGTTATTATATTTATTTTAGTGAGATTCTCTTTTTATTATGCGGCTCTAAATATCCGTAATCCACCCTTACTAACTTATAACCTATTTTTTTGAGTTTTCCGTAAATGTTTAATCCCGAAATAAAGAAATAGGATGTTTTCTTTTTTACCGACCCGTTAATTGAGCTGACTTTGTAGGATTACATTTTACATATTATAAAACGTACTGAATTTCAGCTTTTGCCGTTTGATTTAATCAATATTTGGTGTATTTATTTTACCTCTGTAACACCTCACATCCGGAAAGTCGGTATAATCCGCCTAAATAAAGATAATTTTTGGCTTACTATCAGAGTGTTGTGCTATGGAAACACTAAATATTCAGGCGAAAAAAGAAAATAAATAGAATATCCTTTTTAGGTATTGCGCAATGTTTATGGCTTTTCTCTCATTCCTTTTAAATGCAAATCGAGGGCTATTATGGAAATATGTATTTCCCAAGCCGAAATACCCAATGATGTTATCATAAATATCAATGCCAATGCAAAAGTAATTGCACCGCTATCATATAAGTTAAAATAAATTAAAAGTGTGGAAAACATACTCAAAAAAAGACTTCCCACACCTAACATTTGCATCCACCTTATAAGGTTTAGTCTTTTCTTTAAATTTTTTATCTGTCCCGCCAAAAGATAATCGTTGTTTTTCTTGTATTCGGAATAAAGATTCCTTACTATCGAGGCATAAGCCAGAAATCTGTTGGTATAGGCTAAAAGTATTAAGGAAACCGCTGAAAAAAGAAGAGCTGGGGTTGTTATTGATAAATGTTCCATTGACTGAATTTTTATAAAGCTAAAATAATCAAAGTTGTTTTATTAAATTTTAACTGACTTAGAACTATTGATTAAGATATGTTATTATTGCCCTTGTAAAAGCATTTTAATAATTTTTAAGTTTTGATGAAATTTTCAACTCAAACGTTTGAAATCACCCGGTTTAAACAAACTTTTCAAGACGGTTGTGTTTTTAAAAAAAACGGTTAATAATTTCAATATTATTTAAAATGATGCAAATGCCTATTGTATTATTTTTGCACATGATATGATTCCAAAGCAAATTTCAAAACGTAAATAAAAATATCTAAGGACAGCTCCATAGCGGGTTGTCCTTTTTTTATAAAAAATTGAACATGAAATACAGGAAAGCAACACTGGTTCTTGAAGACGGACAAAAGTTTGAAGGACATTCTTTCGGTTATGAAAAATCCGTTGCCGGCGAGATAGTTTTTAACACTGCAATGACGGGTTATCCCGAAAGCTTGACAGACCCTTCATACAAAGGTCAGATACTCGTGTTAACTTATCCTTCCATAGGAAATTACGGTGTTCCGGGTAAAGAGGTGGAAGACGGTTTATACAAATATTTCGAATCGGACAGGGTTCATATTTCCGCACTTATCATTTCCGATTATTCCGAAAAACACCATCACTGGAATGCTGCAATGGGTTTGGGAGATTGGCTTAAGGAACAGCAAGTTCCGGGATTGTTCGGTTTGGATACCAGAATGCTAACCAAAATAATAAGGGAAAAGGGTACTATGCTTGCCAAAATTGTTTTTGATGATGATATTGACTTCTTCGATCCCAATAAAACCAATCTGGTAAGTAGTGTAAGTGTGAAAGAGAAAAAGATTTACGGAAACGGAAAACACCGGATTTTGATGATTGACTGCGGTGTCAAAAGCAATATTATCCGTTATCTTTTAAGGTACGATACTACCGTGATTCGCGTTCCATGGGATTATGATTACAGTAAAGAAGATTACGACGGTCTTTTTATCTCAAACGGACCCGGCGACCCTGCAATGTGTGTTCCAACAATAAAAAACCTTGAAACATCTTTGAAATACGATAATCCCGTATTCGGTATTTGCCTTGGACATCAACTTGTTGCTTTGGCATCCGGAGCGAAAACTTATAAGTTAAAATTCGGTCACCGTTCACATAATCAACCGGTGTTGGAAGTCGGTACCAACAAAGCCTATTTAACTTCGCAAAACCACGGATATGCCGTTAAAAACGAATCTGTTGCAAATGATTGGGAGATATATTTCACAAATTTGAACGATGGAAGCAACGAAGGTTTGAAACACAAAACAAAACCGATTTTTACAACCCAGTTTCACCCTGAAGCCTCAAGCGGTCCCACGGATACGGCTTTTCTTTTCGGAAAATTTATAGAGGAAATAGAGCGTTGGAAAGCAGTTAAAAACAAATAATTTTTAATAACCGTACATAAAAAACATATGAATAAAATTAAAAAAGTTCTGATATTAGGTTCCGGAGCGTTAAAAATAGGAGAGGCCGGAGAGTTTGATTACAGCGGTTCGCAAGCCCTGAAAGCTCTTAGAGAAGAGGGAGTTAAGACTGTGCTTATAAATCCCAATATCGCCACGGTTCAAACTTCGGAAGGTGTTGCCGACAAGGTTTATTTTTTACCTGTAACGCCGTATTTTGTTAAAAGGGTTATCGAAAAAGAGATGCCTGATGGTGTACTGCTTGCTTTCGGTGGTCAAACGGCTTTAAACTGCGGTGTGGAACTTTTTAAAAAAGGTGTTTTTGATGAGTACGGTATCAAAGTTTTGGGAACGCCTGTGCAAGCCATAATGGAAACCGAAGACCGCGACAGTTTCGCCAACAAACTGAGATCTATTGAGGTAAAAACTCCTAAATCGGTAGCGGTAACATCTGTTGAAGCAGCTGTAGAAGCAGCCAAAGAAATCGGGTACCCAATAATCGTTAGGGCGGCATTTACCCTTGGCGGTCAAGGTAGCGGTTTCTGTAACAATGAAGAAGAACTTAAAATATTGGCTGTCAAAGCATTTTCATATTCGGGGCAGATTTTGGTTGAAGAATCGTTAAAAGGTTGGAAAGAGGTGGAATATGAGGTTGTCAGGGATAAATACGATAACTGTATCACGGTTTGTAATATGGAAAATTTCGATCCGTTGGGAATTCACACCGGTGAAAGTATCGTTGTTGCTCCCTCTCAAACGTTAACAAATAGCGAGTATCATAAATTAAGGATGCTTTCAATAAAAATCGTTAAGTCGATAGGCATTGTGGGCGAATGTAATGTGCAGTACGCATTGGATCCCAATTCGGAAGATTACCGCGTTATTGAGGTTAACGCACGACTTTCAAGGTCCAGCGCTTTAGCTTCCAAAGCAACGGGATATCCTTTGGCTTTTGTAGCTGCCAAACTTGCTCTGGGTTACGGACTTCACGAGCTGAAAAACAGCGTAACAAAAACCACAACAGCCTTTTTTGAACCTGCTTTGGATTATATGGTTTGTAAAATACCGCGTTGGGATTTGAACAAATTCCTGGGAGTATCAAAAGAGATCGGTTCAAGTATGAAAAGTGTGGGTGAGGTGATGGCGATAGGTAGAAGTTTTGAAGAGGTTATACAAAAAGGACTTCGAATGGTTGGATTAGGAATGCACGGTTTTATCGATGAAAAAATTTATGAAGTTGACGATATTGCAAGTGAACTTTCAAAACCTACCGACATGCGAATATTCGTTATTGCCGAGGCTTTAAAAAAAGGATGGTCGGTAGATCAGGTTTACGAAAAAACAAAGATTGATATATGGTTTTTGGAAAAACTGAAAAATATCTATGATACTTATAACGAGTTGCATGAATTTAATAAAATTACTTCTGTTCCTGACGACATATTGTTAAAAGCAAAAAAACAAGGATTTTCCGATTTTCAACTTGCAAGAATTTTCAATAAAGAAAATACCTTAGGTAATGATGATAAAGAGATATTGGAAGTCAGAAACTACAGAAAATCAAAGGGAATAATTCCTTGCGTAAAACAAATTGACACCCTTGCCGCAGAACATCCCGCCGTTACCAATTATCTATATTTAACATATCACGGTAGTGAGCATGATATCGAATACAATGATTTCGGTAAATCGGTTATCGTGCTTGGTTCGGGAGCATATCGTATAGGTAGTAGCGTGGAATTCGACCTGTCAGGAGTAAATGCACTTAAAACAGTAAATAAATTGGGATACCGTTCGGTGATGATAAATTATAATCCCGAAACCGTCAGTACCGATTACGATATGAGCGACCGTCTCTATTTTGACGAGCTTTCTTTTGAAAGAACCCTTGACATCATTGAACTTGAGCAACCTTTCGGTGTTATAGTTTCGACGGGAGGCCAAATTCCAAATAATCTTGCAGTAAGATACGACAGGGCGGGAGTGAGGATTTTAGGAACACAAGCAAAATTTATCGATATGGCCGAAAACAGACACAAATTTTCAGCCATGCTCGATGAAATAGGTGTTGACCAACCTTTGTGGAAAGAGTTATCGTCAATGGATGAGATATACAAGTTTGTTGACAGGGTCGGTTTTCCTTTATTGATACGTCCTTCATATGTCCTTTCGGGAGCGGCTATGAACGTTGTTTCCAACAAAGAGGAATTGGAGCATTTTCTGAGTCTGGCAACCCAGGTTTCAAAGCAATATCCCGTGGTGGTTTCACAGTTTCTTCAAAACGCCAAAGAGATTGAGATGGATGCCGTTGCAGATGACGGCGACATTGTTGTTTATGCAATTTCCGAACATATAGAATTTGCCGGAGTGCATTCGGGTGACGCCACTATAATGTTTCCTCCCCAGAAAGTTTACGTGGAAACAATAAGAAGAATAAAGAAAATAAGCAGGCAAATCGCCGGAAAACTCCATATCAGCGGTCCTTTTAATATCCAGTTTCTTGCCAAAGATAATGATGTTAAAGTTATTGAATGTAACTTAAGGGCTTCCAGAAGTTTACCTTTCGTCAGCAAGGTTCTTAAAGTTAACTTTATAGATTATGCAACTCGTATTATGCTGGGACAAAAAGTGGAAAAACCCAATAAATCGCTGTTTGACATAGATTATATAGGTGTTAAAGCATCGCAATTTTCATTTTCAAGGCTGAGTAAAGCGGACCCGGTTTTAGGTGTTGATATGACTTCAACCGGAGAAGTGGGATGTTTGGGTGATGATTATTACGAAGCCATCCTAAAAGCCATGCTTGCGGTAGGACATAAAATTCCCGAAAAAGCCGTCTTGATATCATCGGGGGATATACGTTCGAAAGCGGAATTGATAAACAGTGCAAGGATGCTAGCTGACATGGGTTTTAAAATTTATGCTACAAAAGGAACCCACGATTTCTATTTGCGTCACGGTATAAAAACAATTATCGCCCATTGGCCTGATACGGATAAATCTCCCAATGCTTACAAATTAATTAAAAACAGGGAGGTGGACTTGGTGATAAACATTCCGAAAAACCTTTCCAGTCAAGAGCTTAATAACGACTACACTATCCGCCGAGCAGCCGTTGACTTCAACGTGCCTTTAATTACCAATGCACGTCTTGCCAGCGCTTTTATCTATGCCGTTTCAAAATATAAACTTGAAGATTTGGAGATAAAAAGTTGGGATGAGTATTAATGATTTATAAACCGGAAAAGTGTATGGAGCAAAAAGAGTTAATTGTTATCATATAAAAGGTTTATAGAGCTTAGGGAGATATAAAAATAGATTCAACACTTGCGTTAATTACATTTTATATTTATAGTGAGCCGATATAACCCGGTGGGGAAGTAAAAAATTTTCAACAATCTTATATGACGTTTTATCGGTGTGTCAGGCAAGCTACCAATGACGTTACTTGTAAAGAGCGGAATATCAATATATTAAATTTTTAATGTGTGATGGGTTGTCACACTGAGCCCCGTCGAATGTGTGACAGTGCGGAGGCCTTCCCCGCCACCCTTCGACCGTGCTCAGGGTGACACCTTCCTAATGTACCGCTATACGTCATTTACCGATTGTTGAAAAATTTTTTTCTTCCCCCTACCAATGACGTCGATTCAAAACGTCTGTATATCAATTAGATAAAAGAGCGGAAGGATTGTCACGGTGAGCATCCTGCCGAATGGCAGGTAAGTCGAACCGTGTGTGGGGTAGGCTTATCCCGCCACCTTTCGACGCGGCTCAATGTGACAGCCCACTCAACCCCGTATGGCATCATTTACAAATTGTTGAAAATTTATTTTCTTCCCTCTACCAATGACGTCTTATATAAAGGGTTGTATATCAGTGTAAAGGGTTGTCACGGTAAGCTGGTCGAACCGTGCGCGCGGAGGCTTCCCCTGCCATGGTTCGACAAGCTCACCATGACTGCCTCTCCCGCCCTGATACAA
>WFZS01000013.1 GCA_015489465.1 Bacteroidales bacterium
CGGCATAAAAAACAGATATGTCAAAAAAAATCTTCATGGGATAAAAAATTCGGCACAAAGGTAAATTTTATTCCGCTTCTAATTGCTTTAGTACCTCTTCTATGTGTTGCAAAATTTCTTCTTTACTGGTTTTTTTTACGACAGATACATTGAATGCGGGCGGTAATTTCTCCCAAGTTTGTTTCAGTAACTTTTTAAAGTTTTCAATGTTCTTTTTCCTTACGGTTGGTTTGGCTTTGTCTGTTTTGGTAAAAACAATGGCACAAGGTACCATATTTTCGCCGAGGAAGTTAATAGTGTTTATATCCGATTGCTGTGGCGGTATGCTGCTGTCAACCAACACAAAAACTTCTGCCAATTGTTTGCGGGTAGTAAAATATTTTGCGATTCTTTGCTCCCACTTTTTTCTTTCTTCGCGGCTGAATTTTGCATAGCCGTAACCGGGTAAGTCAACAAAATGAAATGTATCGTTTATCAAAAATAAACTGAACGCTCTTGTTTTACCGGGTTTTGATGAAGTTTTGGCAAGTTGTTTTCTGCCTGTAAGGAAGTTCAAAAGAGACGACTTACCTACATTTGACCTGCCTATAAAGGCAAATTCCGGAATTTTGCTATCGGGTAAATCTTCCGGCTTGCTGAAACTTATTTTGTATTCTGCGCTGTTAATTTTCATTTTTGTCGGTTTTTTTGTTGTTGATGAAAATCTCCAGCACTTCTGTTTGTCGGTCTTCGGGTACTAATATGAACATAGGAATTGCGGCAGGTACCAATACTGTTTCACCTTTTTTTACCTTTGTGCATTCTCTGTTGTATTCAATGGAAAAACCTTTGTCTATTGCCATATAAATCACAAATGTGTCGTATTCGTTGAAATCCCGCAAAAACGGTTTGGTTAGGTTCAGGTAGTTTACGGAGAAATATTTGGAGTTTACCACTTTGTTTTCATTATCGGGTTCTTTGGTGTAATCTGTTTTGTACGATGAAAAATATGAATAATCTATAGCTTCCAGTGCTAACTCTGTGTGTAATTCTCTCGGATTACCGTCCAAACCTACTCTATCCCAATCGTAAAGCCTGTATGTGATATCGGAAGTCTGTTGTATTTCGGCAACCAAAAGCCCTTTTCCCAATGAATGTATTCTCCCGGCAGGAATGTAAAACACATCGCCGCGTTTCAAGTTCTTCTCAACATTTAACAATTCCAAAAAATCGTTTGTGGCAAGTTTTTTTTCAAATTCTTCCCGTTCAACTTTGCGGTTAAAGCCCATAATTATTTCTGCTGAAGGTGCTGCATCCAGCACATACCACATTTCCGTTTTGCCGTATGCATGGTGCTTTTCTTTTGCCATTTCGTCATTGGGGTGTACTTGTATGGATAGTTGTTCGTTGGCATCAAGAAACTTTATAAGCAAAGGAAATTCTATGCCGAATTTATCGAAAACAGTTTTCCCAACAATGTCGTCCATATAAACTTCAATAATTTCTTGCAAATTGTTTCCTGCAAGAAATCCGTTTGTAACAACAGAAACATCACCTTCCAAAGCGGAAATTTCCCACGATTCGCCACACTTGTCTGGTGCATCTTGCCTGTTCAATTTTTCTCTTATTCGGGAATTCCCCCAAACTTTGACTTTATATTGAGGTTTGAATTTTAGAGGGTATAACATAATCAATCATTTGCAGACAAAATTAACCAAAAAAAGCCAATCTGCAATAAATGAAAAAGGCTACCCCGAATGAGGCAGCCTTTTTAAACTTTACTAATTTTAAATTTTTTACAATTTAGTAGTCCCACCGTTTTTACCGATGAAGAAGACAACCATAAGTTCGTGCGACCCATTGCTGTAATTGGCAATATCGCTAAGCAAGTAATCATAAGCGTATCCTACGATAAGGTTACTTGTTTGAATACCAATCATACCGACAACGGCATCTCCGGGCGAATATTGAAAATCATTGTGATTAGCCCTGTAAGATACACCTGCAAAAGCCAAGTCTTTGAATATTGCTTTTATGTTCAGGTCGGATTGGTAAACCATATCTTCGTTGAACCTTACCATAAGCGAAGGTTGCAATTTTACTTCACTTCCAATCTCAAACATGTATCCACCGGCAAGAGTATAGTGCCTTTGTTGTCTGAATTGAAGATTTTCATTCATAAGATCTACCTTTCTGCCGAAAAGTTGCAGAGCGGACAGACCAACAAAGTACTTTTCACCATAGTAATAAGCCCCGAAAGCAGCATCTGGTACCATTTCTTTTTCGGTCGTTACCCTGTTAAGCACTTGGTCGTCGGGATTTTTCATATCCAGAGCATCTTTGTCCAAGTGTATTTGGTATAACAAAGCAGACAATCCCAGAGCTAATTTACCGCTACCGAGTTTGAAAGCATAAGTGTAAGTACCTTCAAAACCTAATCTTGAAAGCGGTCCTGTAGAGTAATTAAAAAGTTTAGCCCCGGCCCCCATTTCGTCATTTATTTTGGCATCAGCCGTAAACATATTAGTTTTAGGGGAATTGTGGAAACCGGTCCACGAGTCTTTGTAAGCCATACCAATTCTCACGCCGTCGTAACTTCCTGCGGCAGCCGGGTTGAACAGGTAATGGTTGTTTATGTATTGGCTGAACGCGGTATATTGTTGTGCCGAGGCAGCACCTATTGAAATTACCGCAATCCATATTGATAAAACAATCTTTTTCATAATCATAAAATTTTAAAAATTATTATCTGATAATGGTTACATCACCTTTGAAAGGTTTATCACCGTTACCCAAGTCAATTATGTAATAATATGTACCTGCAGGTAAAGGTTTACCATTGAACGTACCGTCCCAAGGTTTTTGATACCCTTCGGAGTAGAATACCATGTTACCCCATTGGTTAAATACCTTTACAACGCAGTTAGGATAGAGATAAATGTTGTCAATATCCCAAGTGTCGTTTACGCCGTCACCGTTAGGTGAGAATGCGTTATATACATGTAAGCATTCAATAGGAGTAATGTTAACAACGAAGGTATCGGTTTCGGTACACCCATAAATATCCGTAACTGTAACGATGTAAGTACCACCGTCCAATTCTTCGAGGTCTTCAGTAGTTTCACCGTTACTCCAGAGATAAGTGTAAGGCGGCGTACCGTAAGTTACTGTAAGGTCAATAGCTCCGTCATGTTGGTCTTTACAACTAACATCCGTTACCTTACCTTCCAGTAAAATACCTTGGAAAGGTTGGTCCACATGGTAAGTAGCAGTCATTTGACAGTTGTTAAGGTCAGTAACCGTAACAGTGTAAGTACCTGCGTGAATATTGTTAAGGTCTTCTGTGTAAGCTACGAAAGTAGAGTCGTAGTAATGTACAATAGAGTCATTTTGTTCAGACCATACATAATTATATCCGTCATAAGCAGGAGTACCACCTTCTACGGTAAGGTCTATACTTCCGTCATAAGCATCATAACAAACATTGTCAACCACAACAGCCGTAAGAGAAATTTGAGCAGGTTGTTTAATTTCGTATTGTTCGTCAGTATAGCAACCGGAAGAGTCAGTTACTCTCACACCGTAAACACCTGCAATCATATTGTATATATGATTTTCAGAGCTGTCCATAACAGAGTAGTGAGTACTGTCGTAAATAACAGTCCAGTTGTATGAGTAACCACCCACACCACCTGTCGGGTTAAGCACTATGCTACCGGTGCTGTCGTCATGACAAAGTACATTAGTAACAGTAGCATTAGGCAAAATTTGAGAAGGTTGGTTAACAATTATAGTGTCAAAAATTTGACAACCGATGCTGTCTGTAATAGCTACCATGTAAGTGTCCGCAGGAATGCTGTTTAAATCTTGCGAAGTATATGGTAAGTCACCGATGTTGTTTGTCCAGTAATAAGAATAAGGATTAAATCCGCCCGATACAGTCACATCAATGCTGCCGTCACCGCTTTGATAGCAAGACAAGTCTTGATGAGTGCTTGATTCCACGAGTTGAGAGGAGTAAACAAGTACAGTGTCGGAAAGTGAACAAGCATTATGAATTGTAGTCCAAACGAGCGTGTCAATAGCTTGTGGCAGATTGTAAGCCATAGCATTGTATAAAGAGGAATCATTGAAAATAATGTTTGAGTCAAGGGCAGTCCAAATACCTGTACCTATTTGCGGTTGAGTTGCATTAAGGCCAACCGAGTCGGAACAAGTCAGATAATGGTCACCACCGTTTGGAACAGAAGGTAAATCATTAGTTACCACAACATCGTCAAACAGGGAGCAGTCGTTATTTATAATAGTCCAACGAAGTGTGTTTTGACCTCTTGGCAATTGAGAAACAAGAGTGTTTGGATTATGAACATCAGCAAACACGCCAAATCCGTTAACTACAGACCATTCACCATGACCTATAGTAGGAGTATTAGCATAAAGAGAAATAGAGTCTGCACAAATAGCCGTATCCACCCCTGCATTAGGGATTGTCGGTCTATCGTTTCTGATAACAACAGTATCAGTTAGCGAGCAAGCATTGTGAACAGCGTTCCACACGATAATGTTAGTACCTTGTTGAATGTTAGAAGCGAGGGTATGCGGGTCTGAGGTATCGGCAAAAGTCATATTGCCTTGTTCAATAGTCCAGAATCCGTTTCCAATAACGAGTGGAGTAGCTTCCAGAGTTAGAGTGTCGTAACAAGTTACTTTGTCGTAGCCTGCAAACGGATTGTCTGGTA
>WFZS01000014.1 GCA_015489465.1 Bacteroidales bacterium
AAAATTGAACTAATGAAAAAAATATTGCTGTTTATTTGGATAATTTTACTTTCCAGCCGTCTTGTGTCAGGACAAGGAGCCGGCGGAATGATAATTGAATCCAATACATATGTCACCGTGCAAAACGGATATCTTTATGTAGGTCATTACGGAAACCCTTTGGATTTAGATAATTCCGGTACATTTACAATAGAAATTAACGGTAAGGTTACCGTTTACGGTGATACCGATAATTCGGGCGATTTTTTAATCAAATCCGAATCGAGCGGTAGCGGCTCTTTCATCCCCAAAAATACGGTAACGGGAAATATTAAAGTTCAACGTTATGTAACCGGTGGCAGATGGAATATGATAACCCCCGTAACTTCCAACGTTACGGCAGGTACGTTAATGGATACAGACCCTTCTACAGACTCATGGTTAACTTATTTTGTGGAATCGGACGGCGCTCAAGGTGATACCGCAGGTGCAGGTTGGTATTACATAGTCCCTCCAAGTACTCCGTTAGATGTAGGTAAAGGTTACTGCTATTGGCCTACTAATAATGAAACCCCCGAATTTGAAGGAAATGTAAATTCCTCCGACTTCCCGTATACAACACTTTCTTACAGCGGACCGAACTACGGATTTAACCTGGTGGGAAATCCTTATACTTCGGCTTTAACATGGGATACATTAGGAGTAAAGTGGAATTTAAATAATGTTGACAATACAATATGGATTTACGACGGTTCCACCGGAAATTACAACAGTTATCCTAGTGGAGTAGCGCAATACAATATAGCGCTGGGGCAGGGTTTCTTTGTAAGGGCAACAGGCAATAATCCCAGTATGACAGCTCCTGAAACCGGTAGAAATCATGGTAGTTCTTCTTTTGTTAAAGGCGATAAAGGTAATAGAAGAGAAGGATTTAATTATTTAGCCGTAAAAGCCTTAAATAACGGTAGCGAAGATAATGTTTACATTTACTTCGACGATAACGGAACCGATGATTACGACCCCGGATTCGATGCTTTGAAAATGTTCGGTTCATCTGCTGCTCCTCAATTATTTGCTCAGGAAGAAAAATCACAATCTTACGATTTCCTGCCGAATCTTAATGAGGGCGATAGTAGAACCGTTAACCTCAATTATATTCCCGGTGCAACGGGTCAGCAAAAGTTAATTTTCGACTTGGGAAACTTCCATGATATTGATGTTGTTCTGGAAGATACAAAAACAGGAACCCTTCAAAATATAAACGAAAACAACGTTTATGAATTTACAGGTTCAAAAGCCGATAACCCCGCAAGATTCCTGTTGCATTTTTCCAGAAATATTACGGGAATTAATGATAATAACCATTCCGAAAATAACAGTATTAAAATTTACTCTTACGCAAATAACGTGTATGTTAAATCTAACGTTAAAAATAACAATAAAGCTCAGGTTAATATTTACGATTTAACGGGTAAAAAATTGTTGAGCTCAACTGTTAACAACGGTGAAACAATTAAAAAATTAACACTGCCCGATTACAGAGGTTATGTTGTGGTAAGGGTAATAAAAGGACCGACGGTGAAAACGGAAAAGGTTTTTGTACACTAATTTAAAAATTAGTTCAGCTAATTATAAAATATTGAAAAATTAATAATGATGAAAACTATAATCAAAATACTTTCGGTACTAATATTTGTCGTAATGGTTTACAGTTCTAAAGCTCAACCGCCTCCGCCTCCGGGTCAAGTGTTGAATACAGGGTCTAATGCTATCGGCGGAAGCGCACCCGTCGGTGAAGGATTTCTGATCTTAATCGGTTTGGGTGCCGTGTACTCGGGTAAAAAATATTACTTCGATAATAAAAAGAAGGAAGAATTGTAAAAAGTTACGACCAACCAAAATAAAAAAAGCGACCATTGAAAACGGTCGCTTTTTTTTTACGGTTTAAATCAAAACTACTTTTTACCCATAAGCATTTCGTCAATGGCTTTAACGGCACGGAAACCGTCGGCAATTGCCGAAATGGCATCGGCTGTACGGTTAACGGCATCACCACCGGCAAATACTTTAGGATCGGTAGTTTGTTGTTTTTCGTTAACAACAAATCTTCCTCTTTCGATTTTGATTTTTTCTTCGAACTCTTTACCTAAGAAGCTGTAGTCACCCATTTGTCCGATAGCAGCCATAACAGCCGTAGCTTCAAGTATGGTATTACTACCTTCAATCGGTACGGGACGCGGACGACCGCCTTTTTCGTCGGCAACCATCTCGGCTTTAAGATATTCAATGGCTTTAACACGTCCTTTTTCATCTTTGTGAATTTTAATAGGAATACCTTGAGGAATAATATGTACACCTTCTTCCTCCGCACCTTCTATTTCTTCCCAGTCGGCAGGCATATCTTCCACACGACGACGGTAAAGAATAGTAACATCGGCACCGAATCTGCGGGCAACACGTGCCGCATCAATGGCAACGTTACCTCCACCTACTACTACAACTTTATCACCGACATCTACTTTTTCACCCGAATTAATCATGTACAGGTAACGGAACGCCTGCATTGAGCCTTTGGCGTCATCACCTTCAATTCCGAGAGGCCAAGCATCCGGGAATCCAACACCCATAAACACTACATCATACTTATCATAGATTTCTTTAAACGAGATATCTTTTCCAACTTTAGTGTTAAAGTGGATTTTAACTCCGATGCTTCGGATATAATCAACCTGTTTTTGCAAACTTTCAACAGGCAAACGGTATTTAGGTATTCCGTACATGGTAGCACCGCCGGCTTTGGCATTGGCTTCGTATATGGTAACATCATATCCGCGTAAAGCAAGATAATATGCGGCTGTCAAACCGGAAGGACCGGCACCGATTATGCCGACTGTTTTACCGTTAGGTTCCCTGATTTCGGGATTAACAATATCCTGAATCATATCAACGGTTTGTGCCGTTTCGGTAGCATAACGTTTCAGCCAACGGATAGCAACAGGCTCACCTCTTGTGGCAATAGCACAAACGTCTTCACAACGGCGTGTACAAACTTTACCGCACATCTCGGGTAGCGGGTTGTTATCGTAAATAATACGAACCGCATCGGCGTCATTACCTTTTGCAATAGCGTTAATGTATTCCGGGATATGCATGTGGTCGGGACAAACTTCCGTACAGATACCGCAGCTGATACAACGTTGAGCTTCTTCACGGGCTTGTTGTTCGTTATATCCCAATACAACTTCGGCAAAAGATTTAACCCTTTCCTTACCTTCGAGTTCAGGCATCGGCACACGCCGGAAGTCGTTAAGTGAATGATCTTTGTCACTTACAAACGACCTTCTTTCGGCGCCGTCGGGATTGCTTAATCCCGGAGTCCAAAGGAAAGTATCAGGATCATCCGTAACATAAAGATAATCTTTTGTTAAGCTTAAACTACCCGTCGGACAAACTTCAACACATAATGCACACCAGCAACAACGTCCGTTGTCAACACGCGGGCGGAGACCCGAGTCTCCTTTTTTTCCTTCAATACCGTCGATATGTATCATATCAATAGCGGCATTTTGACATATAGACGAACAGTTACCGCATCCGATACATTCATCAAGGTTGTTATAGTGTAATCCCCTGTATCTGTCAGCGGCTTCACGTTTTTTCCAAGGAATATCCTTTAAAGTGTGAGGCTTTTTTCCGAACTGCTTCAGAGCTGTTAAAGGTTTAAGCGTTCCTTCCAAATCAAAAAAACTCATTGTTTTTGTATTTTATTTTTTTATTCTCTTTTTTCTTTACAGACTTTCCAAAATTTATTTGGAGTCTTGTTATTAGTTGTTTCGTTATCCGTTATTCGTTATTTGTTATTCGTTAATTGTTTTAGTAAAGGTTATTTGTTATTTGGGATGCGTTGGTTTTTCTTGGCTCTTACCAAGTAGTTTATATACCCATTGACAAGCTGTATAGCTTTATCAATTAATTCCCTTCCTTTTTGATATTCATCATCATCAATATATTTTTCATCTTTTGCAGTGATTAACTGATCAATAAGCTCATATAACGAAACTCTTGAAATTCTGACGAATTGAATATTTTCCTGATAATGAAATCTTCCATATCCTTCCGCTACATTTTCCGTTATTGAACGTGAAGCTCTTCTCATCCCGTCGATCAAAGCAAATCTTTCCTCTAGAGGGAATTTTTTAATAATTCCCGAAACAAACCGCCTTACCTCCCTGTTTGCTTTCCAACATTCAAGGTCTTCAAAACTTTTTATTTCTTTTTGAGCAATCACCTCTATTTTATAACTATAAACGATTAACTTTTAACTATAACAAATTAACTATCTTTCAATCTCCGGAGCACATGTGCCAAGACTATTCATAATAGCCGAAACGTCAGCAATATTTTGTCCGGGTAAAATGTTTTCCAAAAGTGTAATGGCATGAACATAAGCTGCACCACGCAAGTGTGTTCTTCTGGGGTATTGACTTCCGTCTGAAGCTACATAATACCCTACTTCACCTCTTCCCGACTCAATTCTTACATAAGCATCACCGGCGGGAATAGTCCATTTTTGAGGGTTCGGAAATTTATTAAAATATTCTCCGGACGGCATTTTATCAATAACCTGTCTTATTATTCTAATCGATTGACGCACCTCGGCACGGCGAACCAATGCTCTTGCCCAAATATCACTACCTTCGGCAGTAGGAACTTCAAAATCAAGTTTATCATAAACTTCGTAAGGCTCGTCAATACGGATATCGCTTTTTATTCCGGCACCTCTTAAAACGGGGCCTACCACACCGTTTTCAATAATATTTTCAAGAGGAACAATACCAACTCCCTGGGTTCTCTTTTGGAAAATAGAGTTATTGAACATCAGATCGTCATAATCTTTCAATCTTTTTTCAATATAATCCAGCGTTCTTAAAACTTTGTCGGTAAAACCCTCGGGAAGGTCACGGCGAACACCACCGGGCCATTGATACATATGGTAAATACGTCCTCCCGTAAGTTCTTCAAACAAATCAAGTATATAATCCCTGTCACCTATCGACCATTGACCCATCGTGTAAAGTCCGAGAGAACCGTTTTGTCCGGCATACCACATAAGCTGTGTAGCTATTCTGGCAAGTTCCAAAACAAGAACCCTGATATACTTTGCTCTTTCGGGGACTTCCCTGCCTTCTATGGCTTCCACCGCACGGGCGTAAACGTTTTCCATAGGGTCTGTTTCAGGAACACAAAAACGGCACATAAGAGTAAAACTCTGCAACCAGTTTCTTCTCTCCTGGAGCTTTTCAAATGCCCTGTGCAAATATCCGACCTCCGTTTGTGCGCTAACGATAGTATCTCCCATAACTTTTAAACGCACCATCATATTACCCGTAATTCCCGGGTGCTGAGGTCCTAAGTATATTGTTGTCGCTTTTTCTCTCATAACTATCTTGAGTATTTTTTTGCAAAATCGGGAATTTCTTCTCCCGAACGTTTCGTAATAGTCTCACGTACATCCTGGGCATCTTCTCTACCGGGACGATGCCAGAAAGTTCTGTTAACATATTCCAAAGTATTAAAATCCTTCCGGAAAGGAGGTATATCGTCCCAATCCTCCAAAATAAATTCATCCGGAGCAACCATACCGGGAAATTCAATACCGAGCATCTCTCTCATCTCTCTTTGATACGTGTTGGCTTGACGCCAAATCATATCAATGTTATCCATTACCGGATTTTCCCTGTCAATACGTGTACGTATAAACAGTTTCAATTTATCCGAAGGCGACCAAAGAATATAAACAATTTCAAACTCGCCTTGTTCAATCCAGTCGATATAGGCAATATGAGAAAGATGCCTGAAACCCATCTCTTCCTTTGCATGCATCAAAAGAGCGGGAACAGATTCCTTTTTTATCGCAATATCTAAACGATTACCGTCATAATCGGTGTTCTTAGCATCCGGGAACGCCTTTAATATACGGTCAATCATTTGTTGTTTTATCTCTTTCATAACTAAATTTTATTCTTTCTTGATTACCAGTTATATTCCGGAGCTCTTTCAAACCATTTGGGAGCAATCTTTTTCTGATTTGCTTTATACCATTCAAGGTTTTCTTTGTATTTGGCCGCACCGTTAGCTTTACCTTGGCTGATTAACTCTTGTAATTTAACAAACCCTTGAATTACAGCTTCCGGACGAGGCATACATCCGTTTATATAAACATCAACGGGCAGATACCTGTCAAGAAGGTTAATAGTATTATACGAATCATAATACATTCCGCCGTTGATGGTACATGAACCGAAGCCTATAACATATTTCGGGTCCTGCATCTGCTCGTAAACCCTTACAACACGTTTTACCGTTTTAACCGTAAGATAACCGGTAATAAGCAAAACATCAGCCTGACGCGGTGTGGCAGCACCCCTGATACCCAATCTTTCCGCATCATACCTTGATGTCATGGTAGGTGCAATCTCGATAGCACCGCAACCGGTACCGTAAGCCAATACCCACAAGGAGTGTTTCCTTGCATAATTCTGGATGATATCAACTATTTTTTGTGAATTCTTATCGTTATACATTATTCCAATCTTTTTTTATTACAACACTGCATATAAAACCGCAAGCAATCCGAAAAACAAAGGCCATTTCCAGAAAAAAGTAACGGCTTGTTCCGTTCTGTATCTATGGCTGACAATACCATACAATACGGGAATCATATAAAGTGTAAATGTCTTTATAACCAACACTACCAAGTTTGATGCTCCACCCATAAAGATGTCAACAAAGAGTGTCAATTTTACAAAAGAAAATACAGAACCCGATGACATCATGGTAAACAGGAACTTTCCGCCGTTTTCGGAAACCGGACCCGAAGCCAACTCGGCGGGAG
This sequence comes from Bacteroidales bacterium, assembly GCA_015489465.1. GTDB lineage: Bacteria > Bacteroidota > Bacteroidia > Bacteroidales > F082 > B16-G9. The sequence continues at coordinate 6,875 of WFZS01000014.1, forward strand.
CTCCGATAATATCAAACGGGGAGTAGTGAAACATTCCCATCAAAGCAAAAAGCCCTGCTATGAAAGCGAACGGATTGGCAAACATAAGCCATGTTCCGGTTTCTTGCTGAACATTTATAAAATCAACAATTGAGGTGGTTTTATACATAAGCATCAACGATACCAATGCCAACACCCAAGGTATTTCATAACCTACCATTTGTGACAATCCACGTGTAATACCTATTGATGAGTTTGGGTTACCCGTTTGACCTGCACCGAGAGCCATACCGAGAGATCCGAATACCATAATGTAAATAAGGAAAATCAAATCCCCGTCATATATCATATTAGAAAACCAGCTGTTATACCAAGAGTCGCCTCCCGGGATAAGAACCGGCACGAACATCAATGATACAACGGACGATACCATCAAAAAGGCAGGTCCTAAAAAGTGCATAACACCATGGTGAATAGCCGTTTTCTTCGAAAACAACTTCAAGGCATCTATAAAATTCTGATAGAACGGAGGTCCTAATCTGTTATGAACCCTGGCGGTAATTTTTCTTACAACCCCTCCGTATGTCATTCCCACAATAAATGCAAGAATGAAAGTTGCTATTGCCCCTAAGATTTTTATTAATATATGTTCCATTTATTTTTGATTTTTAACCGAACAAACTAACTCTGAAAATTAATAACAATGCCAGGAACACTATTGCATAAATAGCATAAGTCTGACCGTTTCCCGTATAAATTCTTCTGGTAAAGTCAAACAAAGCTTCCATACCTTTACCGAATCCCAGATAATATTTCTCAATTTGACGTTTTAAGAATGGTTCAATAGCTCTTTCAAAAGGTTGCATAAAGTTTACTTTGAAAGTAAGGTTTTCCCATTCTTTAGGTATTTCACCCGATGTACTTATATCTTTGGTGGTAACATAACGTGTTGCTTTTCTTCCTTTGAAATACAAGAATATTGCGAAGAAAAGAAATACGGCAATAATAGCATAAAGAACAGGCTGTAGAGCAACCTTATCACCCCATTGGGAGAACAAAACGGAATCGGTCCAAAGCTTTCCGTTTGTTGCATCGTAACCCAAATATTGCATTGCCGAATCAATGGAGTTAAAGAGTAGTTGAGGCCATGTACCCAAAACAAAAGTTGTAAGAGCCAAAAGCAACATCGGTATTGTCATCGACATTGGAGCTTCTTTAACATGTGCCCATTCGGGTTCTTCCTGGCCCAGGAAGTATCCGTGAAGAAATTTGTAAGCATACAAGAATGCCGCCGTGGAAGCAAAAAACAAAAGCACTACCAAAAGGTAATTATGGTTTTGTATTAAAGCTTCATAAAGCATCCATTTTGATACAAATCCAGCCAATGGTGGAATACCCGCAAGAGCGATGATTGACAAAAGCGATGATATGAATGTTACCGGCATCTTTCTTATAAGGCCGTTAACTTCTTTAAAATCGGTAGTTCCGGTTTGTTTCTCTATAGCTCCGACAGCCATAAATAAACTTCCTTTAAAAAGTGCATGAACTACTACCAAAAACATTGCGGCAAGCATTGCCAAAGGTGTTCCTATTGCCACGCCTGTTACAATATATCCCAACTGACCTATGGACGACCAGGCCAAAAGTTTTTTACCGTCATCCTGCGTTATTGCCCAAAGTGTTGCTGCAGCGGCTGTGAAACCACCGAGCCATGCAACAATTATACGTATTAAACTTCCTGCAGGAAGTTGTGTAGTCATTGATATTATTACCAGCACCAAACCGTAAACACCCATCTTTGAAAGCGCACCCGAAAATACTGCCGTATAACCCATAGGGGAGTTACTGTAAGCATCGGGAGCCCAAATATGTAACGGCATAACGGCACTTTTAACACCAAAGGCAACAAGTAAAAGTACAGGAATTAAAATCTGATTAGCCGGACTTAAATGTTGGAAATTATTAAATGTATCGCTGAGCATAAAACTACCCAACTGGCTATTTATAATAACAAGAGCCATCAACATGGAATAAGCACCCAAAGCGGAAAAAACAAAATATTTTATCCCGATGGATTGTACTTTCTTTCCGTTAAGAATAACCATCAAGTATGATGACCACGTCATAATCTCCCAGAAAATAAAGAATGAAATCCAGTCCCTGCTAACCAATATTCCCAACATTGCCATAATTGAAAGGATAAAGCTGAAATAGTACATTCCGACTTTTTCTTTACCTCTCATATACGAGATTGAATATATTGAAAGCATCACTCCCAAACCTACAACCACCAGTGAAAACAGGTGAGCCAAAGGAGAGAGTCCCCAAACAAGGTCAATACCCAATAATGTATGTTGAGCTATGGTATCGCCGACCTTAATGTTCATTACAAACATTGTTGCCGGTAGAATTACTGACACCAAGAACAACAAATCACCTAACAGAGGATTTATTTTCCTGCCTAACCAGGTTAGGATAGCTCCTCCTAAAAATATTACTAATATTAATGTTAACATATCCATTTCTTTTCTCTCCTATTGTATTGATGCAGTTAACACACTGTGAATATATTGGGTTTTATCAAATAAGCTATCGGCAGCCGCCTGAATGTAACCTGTAACGGTATCAGGGAAAAATCCTATCATAAGAACTATTATTCCAAGAACACTCATTACAATGTAAGCATTAAAAGTAGGACGGCGTGCAAGCAAACCCGTTGTTCTTTTGAAAAAGAATATACGGTTAACAACACGCATGTAATAAACAATTTCAACAATACTTACAGCCAGTATTAACGCTATTATCAATACCATGTCATTATCGGCTGCAGCTACTAAAAACGATAATTTACTCCAAAATCCGGCAAAAGGAGGAAGACCTACTATTGCAAAGGCACCGAGAGCAAAAAGCAACGATGTAAACGGAGCAAGTTTACCCATACCGTCAATGTCGGATATATATTTCTTTTTGGAGTGATATACAAGATAACTTCCGGAAAAGAACAGCAGAGGTTTTATTATTGCATGGTTTAACATAATGAATAAAGCTGCAAAAACACCCTCTCTGGTACCTATACCGAAAGCAACCATAACCAATCCCATCTGGCCTATGGAAGAGTAAGCAAGCATTCTTTTCAGTTTGTCCTGACGAATGGCTGCAACCTCTGCAATAACCAATGTTAAAAGTCCAATGATTATTAGCAAGTTAAATGCCCCTGAAAGATCAAATATCGTGTAAGTAAATCTAATCAGAGCATAAAGCATTGCTTTAACAACAATACCTGCAAAAGCCGCTCCCACCGGGCCCGGAGCTTCGGCATAAGCATCGGGCGCCCATCCGTTCAACGGGAAAATCTCAGCCTCCACACCTAATGCAACAACAAACAAGATGAAAGATATTGCTTTAAGAGTAGGATCCATCAAATGAATCTTTGAAGCAACATCCGCCATATTTAATGTTCCGAGCTGTGAATAAATCAACATAATTGCAATAAGCAACATTGTTGACGCCAACGAGCCCATCATTACATATTTAAATGATGCTTCGGCACTGTCACGTCCGGTATAAAAAGCCGTCAGGGCATAAGCCGAAATACTTGTTATCTCGATAAACACAAACAGGTTAAAAATATCACCGGTCAGTACAACACCTGTAGAACCTGTTACAAGCATCATCAACAATATGAAATACTTTCTTGCAGGTTCATATTCCACATTGCTTTTAAATCTGTAGCTGTACAGCCAAACCAGCAATCCCATGAAGATAATCAGTGTTACCAAAAATCCTGTAAAAGCATTGAACACCAGGTTTATCCCTATGGGAGGAGCCCAACCTGCTATAATTTCAATAATAGGTCCGTTATGGGCCACGTGACCCATCAAACTAACCGCAAGTACCATCAGGTACATCAAAACCAGACCCGGAACTATCCTAACACTTTCTTTCCAGATCATTCCCAGCAGCGGAATTAGAAATGCCGCTAAAAGGGGTATCGCTATAAATAAAACAGGAGTTCCTACCATTTTAAATTCTTTATTTCGTCAATATATAATGTATGATGATGTCTCCACAAGCGGATAACCAATGATAAAGCTACAGCCGTTACACCGAAGCCTATAACTATAGCTGTAAGTACAAGGGCTTGAAGCAACGGGTCAACCATAGGTTTATCTGCCGCCAATTCAAAAAATCCCTTTGAAAAAATAGGAGCCGTACCGTTTTTAAGGTATCCAAGTGAAACGATAAGAAGGTTCAATCCCGAATCAACAATCGACAATCCTATAACAATTTTAAGAAGGGATTTTTTTACCAATACCGCATAAAGTCCGATAAGCATTACTAAAATAGCACTACCGTAAACAACATATGTCAGTAAGTCATAATATGTATTATCCATTTTTCTGATCTCCTTTCTCGTTTAATACGGTATAAATTACACCTGTCAACTCAGCCGCAACTTTAAAACCTACGGCAATGTATATAATGGGTATGATACCACCACTGAACAAGTCGTTTAGTGTTCCTACCGGTAAAAAGTTTTGAAGGAATGTTCCCCCGTTCATGAATCCCATTAAACCGATAACAGCAAACGTGATTCCCGCAAAAGATTCAACAATTGAAAGGGCATTATGACTTACGGTATAATTTTCATAAGCCAACAACATCAACAGAAAACCTGTTGCTATAATTACACCTCCCTGGAAACCTCCACCGGGCGAAAGATGCCCGTGAATAAACACATATGCTCCCAAAAGAAGAATAGGAGGAAATAACAGTTTCGATCCTGCAGTAACTATACTACTTGCAGAAAACAAAACCGAACGGTCTCCGGCATGGTGTCTTTTTCTATATAAGATACTTCCCAAAGCGGTTACCGACAGAAAAAGTACGGTAACTTCGCCTAAAGTATCAAATCCCCTGAAGTTTACCACAATACTTGTTACCGCATTGGAAACTTTCAGGTTTTCTACCGTTTGTTGCAAGTAGATATCTTTTACGGGTTTTATTTCATCGCTCTTTACGAAATGGTCGTTACCGAAACCTATTCCGATAAATACATCGGCCAGATAAAACCCAACTACAGCAAGCAATAATATTACCAGAACTTTTTTCATTTCGCCGCCGATTTAATATTTTTATTTTTATCACTTTCATCTTCCATCCTAACAGTATTGCGGATGGTAATAATAAATACTATGGTTGTCAATGCAACTCCGATGGCAGCTTCCGTAAGAGCCACGTCGGGTGCTTGGAGTATGTAAAATACAATTGACAAAATCAAACTGATTATTCCGGTTGCGATAACGGCATACAAAAGATCTTTTTGCACAACTGCATAAATTGCCGCCGCAATCATTAAAAGGAATATTACAACTATAAAAATGAAATAAATCATACTTCCACCTCCTTCCTTTTAGGATCGTTTTCAACCACTTCGCGATAAGCATCCATCTTTTCTTTATCCTCACTTTTTATATAAGGACGATGACCTCTGAGATATGTAGCTCTTGCAAGAGCATGTGAACTGATTGGATTGGAAAATGCTATGTAAACAATGATTACAAAACTTTTCAGAATCCATTCCCATGTTCCTTCCATAATACCAACACCCAATATCAAGCTCATCGCACCGAGTGTAGTAGCTTTTGTTCCGGCCTGGAGTCTGTTAAAAATATCGGGCATGCGGTAAATACCCAATCCTCCCAGAAACAGGAAAATGCTACCTATAGTTATCAAAATACCGCCGATAATTTCGTAATATGTCATAGCGCACCCTCCAGATATCTTGCTATTACAATTACACCTATAAAACCTAATACACCGTAAACAAGGGCAACGTCAACATAAATGAAACGTTGAAAAATTGCTGCCAACAACACAAGAGCGGATACACTGATGGTTGTTAACGTATCAAGAGCCACAACTCTGTCACCGGCTGTTGGCCCTTTGATAAACCTTATGGCGGCAAAGATTATCCCCAGTGTCATTAATGCAAATGCCAAATAAATTATATATTCCATTTCTTAAAATATTTTTAAAAGTACTTTTTCAAAGTCTTCGGCAATTTCTTTAAAAGCTTCTTCCGGATTTGTAGTCTTTACATCTATCCAGTGGATGTAAAAAGTATCGTCAACAATATCTATTGACAAAGTACCCGGGGTAAGCGTTATGCTGTTTGCCAAAACCATCTTAGCATAATTGGTTTTAAGCTTTGTTTTAAATTTTACAATTCCCGGATTTATAGGTAACTCGGGTGAAATAACCCTGCGGGCTACGTCAAGGTTGGCTTTTATCAACGCCACCGTAAACACACCCAAATACCAAATCATCCAAAAAATCTTTACCGGACTTAAAATGGAAATGTTACAACATGTGAAAAGCCTGATGCTGAATAACGAAATTAATCCCGTGGTTATTAAACCTATCAAAATCTCGTGTGAAGCAAACGTTGTTGTAAACATTATCCATACAAGCATCAGAAAGATCCAGTTTACGATGAACCTGCCCAGCTTTTGATTGAATGTTAATGTTTCCATATAAATTAATGTTTCGATTTTTTAATCCAAATCGTATTTTTTGCTTTCGAAATAGCGCATAAACTGTACTCTTTCGTACTCACCCGGATTAGGACTGTTTTTCTGACTCATCTTTCCTTTAAAGTCATCAATCTTTTCGAATCCGTGTTTTTTCATCCATGATTGCAGTTCTTCGAGCATTTCACCGATAGAGTCTATTCCTTTTTTGTATAATGAAGAAACAACCTGAACGGCATCAGCACCGGCAAGAAGTTCTTTAACAACGGAAGCCCCGTCGTGAACACCGGTAGAAGCAATAAGATCACTGCTTACACGTCCTGCCATTATCGACATCCAACGTAATGAAATAGCAAGATCCGACGATTGACTCAACACATTGCTCGGAACAATTTCAAATTTGTCGATATCGAAATCGGGATGGAAAAATCTGTTAAACAGAACAACGCCCTTAACATCGGTTTCGGAAACTCTTTTTACGAAAGCTGCAAGATCCGAAAAGTAATAACTCAATTTTGCAGCAACAGGGATGTTAACTTTTGAAGTTATTTCATTAATAATCTTCATGTAAGTTTCTTCAACTTTTGTACATGTAAGATTAAAGTCCGAAGGCAAAATAAACATGTTAAGTTCTATTGCGTCGGCACCGGCTTCTTCAAGCTTTTTAGCGAAAAAGCCCCACTCCCATGAGCTTTTACAGTTGATACTTGCAATTACCGGAATGGAAAGCTCTTTTTTAGCCTCTTTAATCAAATCCATGTACTTCTTGATATTGTCGTTCTTGATTTTGTAATCGTAATAATCAAGAAAACGAACATCGGGAAATTCAAGGTCTTTTTCTTTTTCCAAAATACTACGGTATTCATAGTATATCTCCTCTTCAAAGATAGATTTCAAAACCACTGCACCCGCACCGGCTTTTTCAATCTTTTTAAGGTTTTCGATAGATGCCGTAAGGCTGGAACTTCCGACAACCACCGGGTTTTTTATTTTTAACCCTAAATAACTTACTGATATATCCATAATGTTATTTTATTAATAATTCCATTAATTTAAAATTAGAGGTGGCAAAATTACTCTAATAAAAACATATAGAAAATACTTTAATATTTATTATATGTAATTTATTTATATTCTAAATAATTTATACGTGTATCTCTTATTTGGCGGGGGAAAAAGCTTATTTACGCTTCCATTTTAAGGTGGAGATAAACCTGTTTATGTCTTTCTTCAAGAAATTTATCACCGGCTTGAGAGAATCGTTATTGGGATAAGTGTCGAAATATAAAGCACCGCGTAAATAATGCTCGGTACTGTCCGTAAGATAAAATTGATACGTTGAGGCAACACCCATACCTTCTATATCGAAAACCGTTCCGTAAACTTTCCTTTGAGGATCGTAAATTGTGCTGTCAAAAATAGCATCGGCTTTGGAAATATGTTTGGAAACAAGTAAGTGACCGTCGTTTATTAAAGTGTCAAGATTATTTTTCACTTTTTTATAACTGATGTAAACCGTGGCATTAAGAGACGGAAAATCCATATTTATCCAATATTTTTGTTGAGGTGATAACGGATCTTTGGATATTTTGGCATAAACGGGATATTCAAAAGTATAAGGAAGCGAATCGGAATCATATTTTTGATACTCCTTACGCGGTAAGTCGATCCTGAAATATCCTCTGGGTTTGGGAGTATAATTTTCTTTACACGAAACCAAAAACAAAATAATAATCAAAAAACCCGCTAACCCTTTATTTTTTATCTTCATCTTTATTGCCAATATTTTTCACGGTAACTTTTAACTTGTTTATTTTCCTCTCATCCACATCTACTACTTCAAACTCAAAATTCTTGAATTTTATTATATCCCCTTTTTCGGGAATTTTACCTTTCAATTCAAGCAATAAACCTCCAACAGAATCGGAATCACCCTTTACATCATCAAAAGTTTCACTGTCAACTCCCACAATTTTACAAAAATCTATGATAGGTGTTTTAGCATCGAAAACATAAACATTATCAGACAACTTTTCATAATCAAAAGGATGATTGTCTTTATCATACTCATCGGCGATTTCACCCACAATCTCTTCAATAATATCTTCAAGTGTGATAATTCCGGAAGTTCCTCCGTATTCGTCAACAACAATGGCAAGATGAATCTTTTTCTTTCTGAACTCCTGTAACAGTTCGTTTATCTTTTTATTTTCGGGGACAAAAAAAGCAGGTCGCAACAGCTTTTGCCATTTAAAATTTTTATCTTTTTTGAGATGAGGCAATAAATCTTTGATATAAAGAAGCCCTTCAACATTATCAAATGTTTCTTTAAAAACAGGTATTCTTGAAAATCCGGATTCCACAACAATTTTAAGAACCTCATCGAAAGGTGTTTCATATTCAATAGCCACAACATCAACCCGCGAGCGCATTATTTCCGAAGCCTCTTTTTCACCGAATGTGGCAATCCCTTTCAGAATCTGTTTATCCTCCTCATCCGATTCATCGGTTACCGTAATGTCAATGGCTTCCGAAAGCTCACTCATCGATATTTGTCCTTCTCTTTTATTAAGCCGTTTATCGATAACGGAAGTGGATTTTACCAAAACAGAACTCAACGGACTAAACAACGGAACTAAAAATTTGAGTAAAGGAGCCGTTATCATTGCCAATTTTAACGGTTGTCTGTTTGCAAGTATTTTGGGAATTATCTCACCGAACAACAATATTACGGATGTAACCACAACAACCTGAATTAAAAATGCCCAAACGGCGTTTTTCTCCAGATTAAACAATAATGCGGTAATATATGTTGAAACCATAACAATCATCACATTGATAAAGTTGTTTGCGATGAGAATGGTTGCCAACAGTTTTTTGGGCATATCCCGGAGTTTAAGGATAAGTTTAACCGTTTTATCTTCTCTTTTTCGAAGTGATTCCAGGTCGGCTGGCGTCAATGAGAAAAAAGCCGTTTCGGACCCGGACACCAAGCCCGAGGCTATCAACAGCAACACCATAACAAAAAGTGAAAAACCTGCTTCTACGGAAAAACCTTTATAAAAGTCATTGAGCAGAATTGTCAACAGGTCGGGAAATGGATCCAAATCGGTTTCCAAAACTCTAATAATTAGTTAGACATAAATTTATGTTGCAAAAGTAATAAGTTTTAATTAACCGTAAACGGATAAATTTAAAAGATGAAAATGTAAAAAAGCCGTTTAATCATTAACGACTTTTTTACCGGCAAATAATTTTCAAAAACGGATATTAAATAAAACCTTCCATTTTCAACCACTCTCTGGGTTCGGAACAAGTTTTCTCAACATCATCCACAGTTTTAGGAACAGGTTTTCCAAGAACCTTATGACCTTCCTCCGTTACCAAAACATCGTCTTCTATCCTTATTCCGCCAAAATCTTTATAGGTTTCAAGTTTATCGTAATTAACAAAATCCTTAAATTTATTTTCAGCCCTGAATTTATCAATAAGTGCAGGTATAAAATATATTCCCGGTTCCACGGTAAGAACAAAGCCGGGTTTAAGTTTTTTGGCTAAACGCAAATAAGCGGTACCGAATTCCGTCGAACGCTTAACGGTTTCATCATATCCCACATAATCTTCACCGAGACCTTCCAAGTCGTGAACATCCAAACCCATCATATGACCTAAACCGTGGGGCATAAAAAGCGTATGCGCTCCCGCTGCAACGGCATCTTCAACATTGCCTTTCATCAAACCGACATTTTTCAAACCTTCAACTATTACACCGGCAGCCTTAAAATGTACGTCTTTGTATAAAACTCCCGGCTTAACGGATTCTATCCCTTTAAAATTCGCATCAAGCACAATTTGATAAATATCCTTTTGCCTGCCGTTGAATTTTCCTCCCACAGGAGTTGTTCGTGTCAAATCACTTGCATAATGTTCTTCCGTTTCGCTTCCGGCATCACAAACCATCATCCTCCCTTCTTCCAAGATATTTCCGTGATAATGATTATGCAATGTCTGTCCGTTCATACTTAAAATTATGGGAAACGAAACGGGACCTCCCAAAGCAAGGGAAATACCTTCGATGGTTCCCGCTATTTCCTGTTCCTTAATACCGGGTTTTGCCATTTTCATAGCCGTAGTATGCATTAAATATGCAATGTCAACGGCTTTTTCAATTTCAGCTATTTCAAAGTCATCTTTAATTTCCCTTAACTTAACCACCGCTTTTATAAGTTCTTCGGAAACAAGTGACTTTACTTCAGAAGGTTTTACATTAAGCAACTCCGATAAAGTAATAACGGTTTCTCCTCTGTAAGGAGGTAGAAAATGTACTTTCCTGCCGGTTTCAACAACTTTTTTTACAAAAGAAGCCAAATCGTTCAGTGTTCCGGTATTTTCGACTCCTACTTCTGCAGCTTGCTCTTTAACGGTTGGCTGTGGTCCCATCCAAATTATATCATCAAGGTCAAAATCGTTGCCGAAAATGTATTCTTTACCTTCGTCAAAATCAATTACTCCGGCAAAACCGGGATGATCAATACCGAAAAAATACAAGAAATTACTGTCTTGACGAAAATGATACTGATTGGCAGGATAGTTAAATGCCACGTCCGTATTACCCATAAACAAAGCTATCCCGTTGTTTACCTGTCTTTTAAGACTTTCGCGGCGATTTATATATACTTCTTTTTTAAACATATCTTAATATTTTTTTATTTTAACAATTCGTAAAAATAAATTATTCTTACAGAACAATAAAAAAATAAGGCATTATTATTGCCTGCAATATTTTAATAAAAAAAACAACTATGAGAAATATAACGATTGCACTGGTATTAATTTTATCATTTGTAACATTTACGGCATTCTTTCCCAAAGATTATGATTATAAAAAACAGTGGAAAAAAGTTGAAACTTTTCAAAAACAAAACCTGCCTCAAAAAGCACTAAAAGTTGTCAATGATATTTATCTGCATGCCAAAAAAGAAAACAGAAACGAAGAAATTATTAAAGCTCTTATAGTAAAAGCTTCGGTAAAAAGCACTTTTGAAGAAAATTATTTTCTGAAAAGCATAAAAGATTTTGAAAATGAGATAAAAACTTCCGAAACTCCCGTTAAACAGATTCTTTATTCGCTTACCGCCGAATTATATTACAGGTATTATTCTGCAAACAGATGGAAAATACTCGACAGAAAACAGAGCGATCTGAATACGGGCGATATTGAAACATGGGACGCGGTAAAGTTTAACAAAAAAATCAAAGAGTATTACCTTTTGTCATTAAAACCCGAAGAGGAATTAAAACGAATAATGCTTAAAAATTATTCGGAAATATTGGAAAACGCGGATAAAGAATCTTTACAATACCGGAACACTCTATTCGACTTGCTTGCCGATCGAGCCATAGGTTATTTCTCATCTTCCGATTATGGAACCGGTAATATCAAATCTCCCGACAATAATTTGAAAAACTATTTGATTCCTTACGGAAAGTTCTTAACTTTAAATATTTCCGACACTTCTCAAACCGGTATTATTTTATCATTATACCAACATCTTTTAAAACTTCATTTTAATGACAAAAATCCCGCTGCATTTGTTGATTTGGACCTGAAAAGAGTGAAGTTTGTTTATTCAAATCTTAAACCCACGGATAAAAACACACATACCTACATAAAAGTTTTAAAAACTTTATACAAAGACTTCAACTCAACCGAAGCCGTTGCTTTGCCTGCTCTCGAGATTTCGGAACAATATATAAACCTCGGCAATAAATACAACCCATTCGACAGTTCATCATTCAAATACAGGTATTATAAGGTTAAAGCTTTGGATATTTGTGAAAACTATACGAAAAGGTTTCCGTCATCAAAATTTTCAAATAATTTTAAAAATCTGATAAACAACATCAAATCCGAAGATTTTTCTCTTACTACCGAAGAAGCGGTAACCCCCGGTAAACCTGTTCCGGCAAAATTATCTTTTAAAAATGTTACATCTTTAAATCTCAAAGTAGTAAAAATAACAAACCCCGACGAATTTTTCCTGAACGGCAAAACAAGTTTATCAAACAAATTATTGAATAATGAATATTTGAATGCTCCTGCCGTTTTATTGCGTAAAATCGACTTGCCCGATACCAAAGATTTTCAAAAACATTCTACCGAAATAAGTATTGACGGTTTACACCCGGGTATTTATCTTATATACATTTACGATGGCAACGATATTAAAAGTGCAAAAAATATAAGAAGCGCGGTTATCACTGCAACGAATTTAAGTTTTGTGGTAAATAACAAAGTTTCATCAAGTTATATCTACATTTTGAACCGTGAAACCGGTAAACATGTAAAAGGTGCGGAGGTGGATATTTACAAATATATTTACGGTAGAAACAATAGTAAATATAAAAAGGTTGCATCGGTTAAAACGGGAAAAAAAGGAACCGTTGAACTACCAAAAAACGCTTACAACGGAAATACTTTTGTAAAAATTTCGAAAGGAGAAGACCTTTTTTATTCCAACGCATTTTTTACTATTTTAAATAACAACGAAAGGTCCTATGTAAAAACATATCTGTTTACCGACAGAACAATTTACAGACCCGGCCAAATAGTTTATTTCAAAGGTATTGTTATCAGACATACCGGTGAAAATGTATCGTTAGTAAAAAATTATAACACGGAAATATTTTTTAAAAATGCCAACTATAAAAAGATATCTTCATTAAATGTTGTAACCAACGACTACGGTTCTTTTTCCGGTTCATTCGTTATACCGCAAAACAGTTTGAACGGCAATATGCAATTACAAACTCCTAACGGCTTTGTAATCATAAGTGTTGAAGAATACAAAAGACCGTCTTTTAAAGTTACTTTCGATACCATAGATAAACCTTACAAAGCCGGTGATGAAATTACTTTGACTGGTAAAGCCGAATATTTTAACGGCAGTCCGGTATCAAATGCTACCGTTAATTACAGAATTTCCAAAAGCAACCGTTTACCCTTGTTTCTCAGATACTATTTCCCCCTTCCTGACAAACCCGATGAAATAGTTAAAACCGGTAAAACCGTAGTAGATAACAACGGGAATTTCACAATAACATTTAAAGCCGATATTAAGGATGAAGATAATCCCGTTTTATTTATTTGCAATGCCGATGTTACCGATATTACGGGTGAAGTGCAATCGGCGGAAACAAGTGTAAGTGTTTCCAATAAAGATATTTGGCTTAAAATAGAAGCACCTTCTAAAATAAACCTTAATGACAAATTTAAAATTAAAGTTTTGGCTGTTAATTCAACCGGCAAAAAGGTGGATACCAAGGCGGAATTAAAAATTTACAGATTACAACAACCCGGAAAAGTCTTTAAAAAAAGATATTGGTCAAAACCCGATATCTATATCATTGACAAAAAAGATTTCGAGCAACTTTTTCCCATGCTTCCGTACAAAAACGAGGATTTAAAATCCACGTGGCCAGCAAATGAAATTTTTAAAGAAAACATATATATAAAAGGTGAAAAAACATTGGATAAAAACTTATTGACAAATCTCACACCGGGTTATTACAAAATAGTTTTAAGTAAAGGCGATGAAAACAAAATAAGTTCTATTGTAGCCATATTTAACTCGACCGTTAAAAGACCGGCTTTTAACGAAATATTTTGGTACAATATTTCACGCGACAAAGCCGAACCTTCCGAAACGGTTAATATAACCGTTGCTTCAGCAGTCAAAAACAGTTTTGTACATTACAGCTTGACAAGGAAAAACGAAGTGCTTGACAGCGGTGTTTTAAAACTCTCCAAAAAACAAATTACCATTCCCGTTAAAATAAAAGAAAACATGAGAGGCGGGATTGCCATAAATCTAAACCTCGTTAAATACAACAGATTTTTTAACGTAAACAAGTCCATTAACATAGCTTACACAAACAAAAAACTTAAAATAAAACTTGAAACCGAACGTAACCATCTTGTTCCCGGACAAAAGGAAAAATGGAAAGTTACCATTACCGATTACCAAAACAATCCTGTAACGGCAGAAGTTTTAGCATCGATGTACGATGCCTCGTTGGACGAGATAAAACCTTACAAATGGAATTTTAACCTTTACAGACAACACTACAACATGTTAACATGGAAAGGAATCGGTTTTAAAAGTACCCGTGCTTTGTACATAAAAAACGAAAAGCCTAAATTCTTTAATAACTATTTCGTAAAATACCCTTCAATTAACTGGTTCGGAATGCCGTTTTACTATTATGAACCCGGAATATCAAGATATTCAAAAGCAAATAAAAAATCATTTGCTTTCAATATGGATTCAGGAGAACAAGCCGTTACAGAAACCATTCCGGTAAACAATGAAAACAACGAAGAGGTTCAAAACGGGAAAATTAAAGCCATTGAAACCGTAATACGAAGCGATTTCAGAGAGACGGCTTTTTTCTATCCGGAACTTTACACCGACAGCACCGGTTCCATAAGTTTCTCTTTTACCGTACCCGATGCCTTGACACAATGGAAATTGCAATTTCTTGCCATAACCGAAGATTTAAAAACGGCAGTTAAAGAATACAAATTCAAAGCTTATAAAGAAGTAATGGTGCTGCCTAATGTTCCGCGTATATTAAGACAAGGTGATAAAATATTCTTTACCGCCAGGGTGGTAAACAATTCGAAAACAAAGCGGAATATTTCTGTTGATATCAAATTTAGAGATCCTATAACGCAAAAAACGGTAAATCCGTTTTTAAGCAAAGGAACAACAAAAAAAATTATTTCTCTAAAGCCCGGTGAAAGTAGTAAAGTAAGCTGGTATATACAGGTTCCGGAAAACATAACTGTGCTGCAATATCACATTTCAGCCGGAACGGAACGGTTTTCGGATGCCGAAAAAAGAATAATTCCCGTACTTACAAACAAAGCTTTTGTTACTGAAACAATGCCTGTTAATATAGGTCCGAAAACCACTAAAACATTTACTTTCAATAATTTCATAAAACATCACAGCGAACCCGGCATAACAGATTTCAACTATACCGTTGAGTTTACATCAAATCCGGCATGGTATGCAATACAAGCCTTACCTTATTTAAATAAAGGTAACAACGATAAACCTTTGGACATTTTCAATGCTTATTTTGCAAATTCCGTTTCGGGATGGATAATGAACAGCACCCCAAAAATTAAAACCGTATTCGACTCATGGAAAGCAACAACACCCGGTGCATTATTCTCTTCTTTACAAAAAAATAAAGAGCTGAAAAATATAATTCTTGAAGAAACTCCGTGGGTTTTGGAAGCTGAAAACGAGACCGAACAAAAAAGACGCTTGGCTCTTTTGTTCGACATTAACAACCTTAAAAACAATTTGGAAACATCCGTTTTAAAACTAAAAAATACACAATTACCGTCGGGAGCATGGCCTTGGTTTAACGGAACCGGAGAAGACAGGTTTACAACTCAAAAAATTGTTACCGGATTCGGAAAGTTGATTGACAAAGGTATTGTCACAAACGATAACAATGTTAAAAGTATTTTAAACCGTGCAGTTTATTATATTGACAAAAAAATTACGGAAGATTATAACAAGCTGATTAATAAAAAGAACATAAATCTAAAAGATAAACATATAACCGCCACTCAAATTCAATATCTTTACGGACGTACGTTGTTGAAAAACCACTATCCTTTAAAAGACAAAAACAAAGAGGCTTACAATTATTATTTAAAACAAGCCGACAAATTCAAGTTTAAATTCAACAACTATCTTCAAGCATTAATAGCGGTTATATTACACGAAAACGGAAACATTAAAAGTTCAACCGCCATCCTTGAATCGTTAAAGGAAAGATCTTTGAAAAACAAAAACGGCGGTATTTATTGGCGAAACGAACCTGGTTGGCAATGGTATAAAGCTCCCGTGGAAACCGAAACAGCAATACTCAACGCTTTCGGTAGATATAACTTCGATGACAAAATAACGGAAGGAATAAAAATTTGGCTTTTACAACAAAAACAAACTCAAAAGTGGCCTACCTCATCAGCCACGGCAGAAGCCGTATATTCCCTTTTGACTTCAAGTAATACTGATTTATTATCGGAAAATCAAAATGTTAAAATTGAAACTGGCAACGGCACTCTTCTTACAGACAAAACCGTAACGGAAGCAGGTACCGGTTATTTCAAAATAACTTTTAAAGGTGATAAAATAAAAAGTGATTTGGGTAAGTTAAAAATTACCAATCCTAACAACCATATCGCTTGGGGAGCTGCTTATTGGCAATATTTTACTGATATAGATAAAGTAACAAGTTCCAAGTCGGGATTGGAAATAGAAAAATATCTGCTTACCGAAGATGAAGATAGTAACAAAGTCTTGTTGAGAAATGCCGGTGATAATACATTTAAAACCGGTGATAAAGTTTATATACGGCTTGTAATTCGTAACAGCCGTTATATGGAATTTGTTTCTCTTAAAGACGAAACCGCTACAGGTATGGAACCTGTTGATAAACTTTCCGGTTATTATTACAGCGGAGGGTTGGGTTATTATAAAAATATAAAAGATGCATCGGTAAATTTCTATTTCAGATACTTGCCAAAAGGAACATATGTTCTGGAATATCCCGTATTTATAACGCAGAGAGGGGTTTTCTCACTGGGAAATGCAACAATACAAAGCATGTATGCCCCTGAGTTTGAAGCACACAGCAAAGGAGAAAAGATAACCGTTAAAAATTAACGGTTATCTTTTCCAAAATGCCGGTGAAAATATTAAAAGAACGGTAAAAAGTTCCAGACGCCCCAAAAGCATAAGAAAAGATAATATCCATTTTCCCAAAGGAGGTATAAAGGCATAATTCTCAACAGGTCCTACACCTCCTATGCCGGGACCTATATTCCCCAAGCTGGCTATCGAAGCACCTACGGAGGTCTCAAAATCCATACCCAAAACAGCCATAGCTATTACGCCTCCTGAAAATATTAAGATATAAATAAGGAAAAAAGCCATGACGTTAAAAATTATCTGTTGTGAAATAGCTTTACCACCGTATTTAACCGGAATTACAGCAAAGGGATGAATGGTTCGCTTTAACTCAAGCCACGAATTTTTTAACAATAAAAGATGTCTTATTATTTTTACTCCCCCACCGGTTGAACCAGCACTACCTCCTATAAACATCAAAACAACAACAAATATCCATAAAAAAACAGGCCATGTAATATAATCGGCCGTAACAAAACCCGTGGTGGTTATTATAGAAGCCACCGTAAAAACGGAATCCCTGAATGCTTTTTCCACATTAAAACTTTCCGTAAGAACCAAACCGACGGTTATAATTAACGTTACTACTAAAATTATAAATAAATAGGCATTAAACTCCTCATTTTTAAACACCTTTTTAAACTTACCGTGAAAAGTAAAATAGTGTAATGTAAAATTCATTCCCGCCAAAATCATGAAAAAAGTAATAACATACTGGGTATAAGGCGAGAATCCGGCAATACTGTTATTTTTCGTGGAAAATCCACCTGTTGCCATTGTTGCGAAAGCATGGCATACGGAATCGAATAATCCCATTTCTCCCGCCCAAAGGAAAATAATTTCCATAATGGTAAGCAACACATAAATACCCCAAAATCTTTTTGCTGTAGCTGTGATTCTGGGATGAAGTTTATCAGGTGTAATTCCCGGCATCTCGGCAATTAAAAGTTGCATTCCTCCGATTCCCAATACAGGCAAAATCGCAACGGTAAGAACAATAATACCCATACCCCCTATCCAGTGTGTCAAAGCCCGCCAAAAAAGAATACTTTTCGGAACGGATTCAATGTCAGTAAGAATAGATGCTCCCGTAGTGGTAAATCCTGAAATGGTTTCAAAAAAAGCATCGGTAAATGAAGGTATAGAACCGCTAAACATAAAAGGTAAAGCTCCGAAAACAGAAATAATAACCCATGTTAATGCAACTATCAAATAACCTTCACGCTTACCGATATCCTTTTTTTTATAGTTTCTTGTAATTAAAACAATAAATAAACCTATAAACAATGTCAAAGCCGATGAATAAATAACCGGCATAACATCCTCACCGTAATAAAATGCAGGAATTAGGGATGTCAACATAAATACCGAAATTATGATTAACAAAATCCCCATTAACCTTGCTATAATAGGAATATTAAGAACTCCGGATATTCCTCTCCGTCCTGACATATTATACGGATTAAAGATTCAGATTAAAAATACCTTTATCAAAAAAACGTTTAACCTTATTTATTGATTCGGGCATTGCAAATACAACAACCTTATCGCCGGGCAATATCTGAAAATCACCTTTTGCAATAAAAGCTTCATCTCCACGAATAACTCCTCCGATTATAATTCCCTTTTCCAACCCGAGGTCTTTTATCGGCTTTTTGGTAACATAAGATCCTTTTTTTGCTTCTATTTCCAATATTTCGGCATTTATTCCGCTAACAATTTTTAAAGAGGCAACTTCATCGCCCATTGAATGTTGCAAAATATAACTTGCGGCAATAAGTTTTTTATTTATTACAGTATCGATTCCGATGTTTTGCGATATCTCAATATAATCAAGATTTTCAACAAGAGCGACGGTCTTTTTTATTCCGTACTTCTTGGCATGAAGACACGTTAGAATATTTGTTTCAGTATTGTTTGACACGGCAATAAAAGCGTCAACATTCTCTATTCCCTCTTCTTTAAGAAGATTAATATCCCTGGCATCACCGTTAATAATCAAGGTATCATCCAATAGTTCGGAAAGAAACATACATCTTTCATGATCAATCTCAATAAGTTTGATATTCATATCTTTTTCAAGCCTCATAGCAATAACACGTGCCATTCTGCCACCACCCACTATCATGATGTTGTTTATCTCCATGTCCTTTAATCCTCCTAATGCCAGCATCTCGTCCAACGATTCGGGTTTGGTAATAACATAAACGATATCTCCTTTTTGAAAAACAGTATCGCCATGAGGTAAAAAGGTTTCACTTCCACGGTGAATGGCAACGGCTCTAAAATTCAAATCTTCGTATTGAGCAGCAATCTCATCTAGTTTTTTTCCTACAGCCGGTGCACTTTCATCAAGTTTTATTACATAAATTGATAATTTACCGTTTGACAACTCATAAATCTCGGTTGCTAAAGGCTTTTGCAACAATTTTATTATTTCATGTGCGGCAATATCTTCAGGAGAGATAAGAAAATCTATTCCAAGGTCTTGATAAATCTTTTTATTTTCTTCACTTACGTTTTCCAAAGTATTAACCCTTGCTATAACCCGTTTGGCACCTAATTTTTTAGCCAATATTGCGGTAAGTATGTTTATACTCTCCTCGTGTAATACGGCAATAACCATATCGGCTTTGTCAACTTGTGCCTGTCTTAATACCTGCACAGAATTAGACTCCCCCACAATTGTCATAAGGTCCGCATGTGCTTCTATCATTTTCAATAATTCTTCATGCGGATCAACAATTGTTATATTATGTTTTGAATTAACAAGTGCTTCGGCAAGGTGAAAACCGACTTCACCGTCGCCTGCTATAATTATATCCATAACAACTTATTTTAAAAGGTAAAAATACTAATTATACCGATAACGAATTCAATAAAGAATAATTTCAAACTTTTATACCGAATCGATATAATTCATTGGCGGCAAACTTTCAACCTTTTAATATAAATAAAAAAACCTTGAAAGGCTGCTCAAATGAGCAGCCTTTCAAGGTTAAATA
>WFZS01000015.1 GCA_015489465.1 Bacteroidales bacterium
ATATGAAACGGAAAAAAATAAAAATATTATAGGAAAATTAAAGACCAAAAACCAATATTATAATCAACAAATTAAAATTGCAGGATTATTAATTTTCTTACTCATTGCAGCCATCATTATAGGCATTTTCATTTCACGTATAAACAAATTGAAAGCTAGTTATCGTGAAGACAAGCTGAAACAACAAATGCTAAGATTACAAATGAGTCCTCATTTTATTTTCAATGCACTAAACTCTATTCAACAGTTGATAATTGAAAACAAAAACAAAGAAGCCCATTTTTATTTGTCACGGTTTTCATCCATATCAAGAATAATTTTGGAATATTCCACACAAGAAAGCATTCCTCTTGATAAAGAAATAGACCTTTTACAAAGCTATATCGAAATAGAAAAACTACGTGCCGCCAACGGATTCCGATATAAAATAGAGTATGACTCCAACCTTGAAACCGAGTTCATAAACATTCCACCCATGATTATACAACCTTTTGTAGAAAACGCCATAAAGCACGGTTTAAAAAACAAAAAGGAAAACGGACTTCTAATTTTAAAATTCATGGATAAAGAAGAGATTCTGCAAGTTGTTATTGAAGATAACGGAAGCGGAATAAAAAACAATTTCAAAAAAGGTCAAAAAGGTCATAAATCATTGGCAATGGAGATATTTGAGAAAAGAAGAAAACTTTTACAAAAATTATTAAAAAGAAATCTAACCATAAAAATCGTAGATTTGTCATCTGAAAACGGTTCGGGAACCAGAGTTATCATTGATTTACCCATTTTATAAAAATGCTAAAAGTTGTTATAGTTGACGACGAACCTGACAACAGGTATTACAACAGAAAGTTACTTAATAATAATTTTCCGGAAATCGAAATTGCAGGAGAAGCCGGCTCGGTGGACGATGCCGTTAAGGTGATTGGTGAAACGAACCCGGACCTTGTATTACTAGATATTGAAATAAACGGAGGCACCGGATTCAATGTTTTACAAAGATTAAAACCGTATTATTTTAAAGTTATTTTCATAACGGCATTTAACGATATGGCTTTAAAAGCCATTAAGTACAGCGCTATGGATTATATAGTTAAACCCGTTAATGAATTGGAATTCTGTAATGCTATTGAAAAAGTCATTAATAATACCGAACCCCGCGAAACGGTTATTAAACAAAACGAATTTTTACTTGACTATTTCAAAAAGGAAAATCAATTAGGAAAAATAGTTTTAAAAACTGCGGAAGCCATTCATTTTGTTGATGTCCAGGATATTATTTATTGCAAAAGCGACAATTCTTACACATCTTTTTTTCTGACAACAAACGAAAGCATCATCGTTTCAAAAAGCATCAAAGAATTTACGGAAATGCTCGAACCTTACGGTTTTTTTCGTCCTCATCAATCTTATTTGGTTAATATAAAACACATTAAAAAAATAGACAAAGCCGACGGTGGTTTTCTGGTATTGAAAAATAACAAAGAAATACCCCTTTCGGTAAGACAAAAAAAGAAAATCCTAGATATTCTGTCTAAAATGTAAATTTCTAAAGATTAATACCGTTGGCCAAACCTATCCGTAACACCAAAAACACAACAATCAAAACGGTAAGCGCTTTAACAGACAGTTTGCATGAACTTTTTCTCATCCCTATCTCCTGCTTTGCCAAAATCAATCCGATTTGTTTACCTGATTTCCAATAAACACCCAATACCAAAATAAGAATCATAACGGGAGTGATAAGGTCTTTGTATTGATACTCTCCCAGATTCGGTAACCTGTATAACACTATAAGCAATAATCCTGTAATAGCGGGTAACAAAATTTGATAATTAAGGAAACTTTTTATTTTTTTTGATGAAAGACGCGGAAAATATAAGTTTGCGGATATCAATACTTTAAACATAATACGCCTTCCCAACAAAAAAATGGCATATAATGCTACTACCCCTATGATTATCCTTGCTGCAAGGGGCAAACCGAAAGTTTCCAAAGCCGTTTCAACCGGTGTTTTAACAAATAATCCGGTAACCATATCGCCTAATAAAAGAACCGATGATATTATAAATATCCATAGATATAACAGTTTTATCTCTTTCCTCCTTTTTGCTAGTTTATAATAATATGTACCGAAAAATATTGCCATCGTTGCTTCTATGGCACTACTAAAAAAGAATATCAGAAAAATACTTTCATCGGTCCACTCTTTCCCGGACACTTCCACTCCTTTGTATGACAGTAAAACATCAAAATGAACGGCTTTTGCCAATACGGCTATCGATAAATTGTAAACGAAAATTACAATTATATATGCAATCATAAAATAGATAACCGAGTTTAAGTAAATACAATAGTTTAGTTTAGTAGTTTTCATGTAGCGATTGTAAAAATGCGGGTTTAAAGATAATATAAAAAGCAAATTAAAATAAAAAAACACCTCAAAAATCAATAAGGTGTTTTTAAAGATTTTAAATTAGGTCATAATAAACCTGACAAGCTCAAAAAAACTTTTACTTTTTACCCAATATTTCCTCGATTTCTTTTCTTTCGATAACTTCTTTTTTCAAAAGTATTTTCGCCATTTTCTCAAGCAGCTCTTTTTTATCCGACAGAAGCTGTTTCGCATCTTTATAACAACTGTTGATAATCTCCGCCATCTCTTGATCAATAATCTGTTCAAAATATTCCGAACGCCGTTCTATACCTTGAGGATTCCCCAAAAAACCGGGACTGCTTTGATTTACAAGAGAAATATTAGGGAATTTCTCACTCATACCGTAAACGACAATCATATTTTTCACAAGTTGAGACACCTTTTCAAGGTCATTGGAAGCGCCGGTGGATATTTCACCGAAAATCAACTCTTCGGCGGCACGTCCTCCCAGCAATCCTTTTATTTTCCCGAGAAGTTCCTCTTTAGACATCAAGTACCTGTCTTCCAAAGGCATCTGCAATGTATATCCCAAAGCTCCTATACCCCTGGGCACTATCGAAACTTTTTGAACCTCATCGGCGCCATCGGTAAAATAACCGACAATGGCATGTCCAGACTCATGATAAGCCACAATTTTACGTTCCTTCTCGTTTATAATTTTATTTTTCTTTTCAAGACCCGCTATTACCCTTTCAATGGCTTCTTCAAAATCGGACATCATCACTTTATCATGATTTTTTCTAACGGCAAGGATAGCAGCCTCGTTACACACATTGGCTATTTCGGCACCGGCAAAACCGGGAGTCTGGGCGGCAAGGCGTTTCAGGTCAACATCATCGCCAAGCTTCAACTTTCTGGTATGGACCCTGAAAATAGCTTCTCTTCCTTTCAAATCCGGTTTGTCAACAAGAACTTGCCTGTCAAATCTTCCGGGACGTAAAAGTGCGGGATCAAGAACCTCGGGTCTGTTTGTTGCCCCCATTATTATGACACCTATACTGGCATCAAAACCGTCCATCTCAACCAAAAGCTGATTAAGTGTATTTTCTCTTTCGTCATAACCGCCATACACCGCAGTGTTTGCCCTGCTTTTACCAATGGCATCTATCTCGTCAATAAATATTATACAAGGTGCGTTTTTCTTGGCTTCGCTGAAAAGATCCCGTACTCTTGCAGCACCCACACCCACAAACATTTCAACAAAATCGGAACCGCTTAAGCTGAAAAACGGAACATCCGCCTCACCGGCAACAGCCTTTGCCAAAAGTGTTTTACCGGTTCCCGGAGGACCTACCAACAAAACCCCTTTGGGTAATTTTCCCCCGAGTCGTGTATATTTTTTCGGATTCTTTAAAAAATCCACCAGCTCTTTTACCTCTTCAACCGCTTCATCAATTCCCGCAACATCATCAAATTTAACAGGGTTCTCAGGTTTCTCGGCAATTATCTTGGCTTTATTCTTACCGATACTTAACATGGGGTTGCCTTCGCCTAACTTCTTATAAAAGAAACCCCAAAGAGCTATGAAAAATATAATCGGCAAAACCCAATTCAAAAAGAAGTTCCTTAAAGCATTATCCTGGTATTTTCCTACAATCTTAACATCATTTTTCAAAAGCCTCTTTAACAACTCGTCGTCCTTTACCTCCGGAAGCCTTGTTACGGTAAATTGTCTTGCTATTTGATCTTCTATCTCCTTCAACTTAATTCGCCAAGGTGCAGAAGGTGCATTTGTTTCAATGTTATGGGTAGTATCCTTTTCCGAACTTTTTAACTCTCCTATAATTTTTTGAGGCTCTATTAACACCCTTGAAACTTGTCCCGAATCCACCTTTTGTATGAACCTGTCGTAAGTTAAAACTTGCGAACCGTTTCTACCCGGAAAGAAAAGAGAGTCTAAGAAAAGGATAAGAAAAAATATTGTTAAGAAATAATATATGGAAAACTTATCGTTTTTTTTCATACCGTAAATATTTAAGGAATTAATTAAGAAAAAGTAAAATTAAGAATAATTTACCATTGCCGGTAGGATTTTATTGAATAAAAGGTAAATTTGCTTTACTTAACACCATTAAATGGTTTAGTAACATTAAATTACGGACAAAAATCCTTTATAAAAACTATGGTTATGAAAAAACTTACTTTTTTAATTTACTTATTGACGGCATCTCTCGTTTCATTTTCACAAACCAATGTAAGCGGTAATCAGTCCGGGACCTGGGACGCTTCGGGTTCACCCTATATTGTAACAGGAGACATTACAGTGCCGTCAGGTGAAACTTTGACGATAGAACCCGGCGTAACGGTAAATTTCGACGGGCATTATAAATTCAATGTTAACGGACAACTTATTGCCGAAGGAACCGAAAACGATTCGATTTTTTTTACTACCGATAATATTGCAACCGGTTGGTGGGGTGTAAGGATAGAAAGTTCAAACTTAAGCTATTTTAAATATTGCAGGTTTGAATACGGTAAAACCGCGGGCAGTGATTTTCCGGACCAACACGGAGGTGCAATAATGATGAACAACAGTGATGCTATTATTGAGAATTGTGTTTTTGCAAACAATGAAGCCACCGCCGAAAGTAACGGAATGGGTGGTGCCATTTATGCCTTTAACTCGTCGGAAGAGACAAAAATCATTAATTGTACTTTTTTGAACAATCACAGTTACGGAGAGGGCGGTGCTATTAAATTAACCGGAGATACAGGTCTTACTATCGATAGTTGTGTATTTAAAAATAACACAGTGTTATATGGAGGCGGCGCAATATGTTTGTACGGTTGCTACTATACCAAAATACACAAAAC
The DNA here is from genome assembly GCA_015489465.1 of Bacteroidales bacterium. GTDB lineage: Bacteria > Bacteroidota > Bacteroidia > Bacteroidales > F082 > B16-G9. The sequence goes on from WFZS01000015.1 coordinate 5,249, forward strand.
CCTGTTTTACGGTAACCAAACACAATATGCCAGCGGCGGGGTAGCCTTAATAGAGGGATACAGTTCGGGTATCCAGTTTGTAAATTGCACCATGTATGGAAACCAAGCTGTCGGTGGCGACGGTGGTGCCGTTGATCTTGCCTTCTCTGAAGCTTCCTTTACAAACTCTATAATACAAAATAACCCCGGTGCTTACAGCGACAACATTTATCTCGATTTCGGATATGCAGAAATTTATTACAGTAACACACCGGTACCCGACGATGCCGAAGGTTCGAATAATATAAACTCCGACCCTCTTTTTGTAGATGCCGGAAATGAAGATTTCAGACTTTCGGAAAACTCGCCTTGTATTGATGCGGGTATCGATTCGTTAACTATTGTTACAGCATTCGGCGATACGTTAACAGTTGTGGATTTGGACCCCGACGAATATGTTGGCGCTGCACCGGATATGGGATATTATGAATACGACCCGGCCGATAATATAAAAGACAATGATTTCAAAAATATTGTTGAACTGTTCCCGAATCCCGCTACAGATTTTGCAACCGTTAGAATTAATAACGACGTTGTTTTAACAATATCGTTATATGACATATCCGGAAAACGGTTAAAATTTGTTGCCGGTAAAATCAACAATATTAATCTGCAAGATATTTTACCCGGAAATTATGTTGTTGTGATAACTACCGCAAAAGGTGAGATTTATAAACAGGTTTTGATTAAAAAGTAAATCAAAACTTTACAAAATCATTTATTTTTTCCATAAATTCCTTGAGTGCGGTTAGCCCGGTTAACTCTTTGCCGGCATTAGGAATCAGTTGCATTTCATAACCTCTTAACTCTTTTTTAAAGGAGGAAACATCATCACCGGATTTTAGTTTGTTTAAAAATATCTTGTCAACGGTTATGTTAGACCGTTTCAACTCCTCTATTATCAGATGGGACTCCGACAATGACAGTTTATCTGGATTCATTACCAGATTTAGAGATGTTGTGTCTTTGTCTTTAAAAACATTTTTTAGCTCCTTATATTCTTCAATCTGCCTTATAAGTTTCGACCTTATTTTATCGGTTTCCACCTCACTTTTCCCGAATTTTATTTTTGAAACTATCTCCTTCTTTTTTAAAATTTTATCTCTTAATTTCAACAGGTTTTCCAACCAAATAAGTGATAAATCGGGCAGAGTTAAAAATTTCAATGTCAATGCCGTAGGAGGCATATCGAACACTATGTAATCCGTATCTTTATATTTTTCCCTGATACTATTGAAAGCAATCAATAAAGCATATTCCTCGATTCCCGGGGAATATTTTAAAACATCAAAATAATTTTCCAAATTAAAAGCCGTAAGATAGGAATACGATTTATTTATTTGATCCTTTATATTTTTTAAATATTTATCCGTCCACTTTTTAATATCCACCTCGACAGCCGTAAGATTTTGTACAACTTTAACAGGATTATCCGATAATTTCATTTCAAAAATATCGCTTTGATTATGCGCCGGGTCCATCGAAACCAACAAAACTTTAAACCCTTTACCGGCTAAATAAAGTGAAGTTATTGCCGCCGACGTGGACTTTCCCACTCCTCCTTTGCCCAGAAAAAATATATTTTTAGGGTTACTCATTTTAAATCACTTCAAAAACGGAAAATAAATTTGACAACGGTTCGTTTGCCATATCCACCTTGTTAATCATAAGCTTTAAATGGTCTTCCATTTCGGGTAAAAGCTCAAGGCTTATTTGCATAGGGGGGGAAGGGAAACCGACAAACGAGCCCAAAACCAGTAAAGCAAAGATATTCTCCATTTCACCCAGCTCAAACTCAAGAATGTCAACGGCATTTTCCCCGGCGGATTTTTCGTAACGTTCCCAGTTACGTTTTACCGTCAAAAGCAATTTATCCGCAAGACCTTTTACGTTCATACTCTTTTATTTTTCTCCCGCATATTTTGTCTTAAAGAACTTTATAACTCCTTCAACGGCTATCCAAAGCATTGATATAAAAATTATTGCATTTAAAACCTGCAAAAGGATATTGTGATTTTTATTGAAATTAAACTGGTTTAAAGCCACCGCCCACAACGACACCGAAATCATAAACAGTGCAGGCAAAGCGGTAATTATCCATCCCCACTTGGTTTTTGCTTTTAAATAAAGCGTTATAACGATAAGTGCCAAAGCCGCCAACGTTTGATTAACGGCACCGAAGATGGGCCATAAAGCCAAAGCTCCTTTACCGTCTGCTCCGGATGAAAATACAAGTATCAAAGCCAAAACAATAACAAATGTCGTGGCAACGTATTTATTTTTAAAAGTGCGCGGGAAAGTCTCGCTTATAAGGTATCTCTGTACACGGGTAGCCGTATCCAAAGTGGTTCCTGCAAAAGTAGCCACAAAAACACCCATAATCGTAATTGCAATGGTTTTGGGTATTCCCATAGTTTCAATCATGTTTGCCGCACCTTCAACAAAAGCACCCACTTTGGAGCTTAATCCTCCTGCTGCCGCCCACGACGAATAATGGGAAGTCCATGCTGCAACACCTGTAAGCAACTGCCCGTCTTTATTCAAATATCCCAAACCTATTCCTGCCGTGGTAGCTATAATCACCAACGTTGCCAACGAACCTTCCAAAAGCATGGAGCCGTATCCCACAAAAAGAGAATCGCTTTCTTTCATAACCTGCTTCGACGAAGTACCCGAAGATACCAAGGCATGAAATCCCGATATTGCACCGCAAGCAATAGTAATAAACAGAAACGGCCACAAAGGGGGTGAGCCTGCAGGATGAGGCCTTACGGTAGGTGCTACTATATCAAGATTTCCGAATAAACCCGTAAACAAAACTCCGAAAACCAACAAAACAAGAGCTATAACCAACTGATGAGAATTTATATAATCCCTCGGTTGTAAAAGCGTTGTAACCGGTATCACGGAAGCAATAAAAGCATAAATAAGAAGTATTATCGTCCATGTTGCCACGGGTGAAAACCCTAAAATTTCAGGCATCTCAAAGGGTAAAAAAGAACCCAATATAACAGTTAAATAAAGTGCTATTACCGCTATAACGGACCAAACGGCAAGGTTTGCACCTTTTTTATAAACCATATGACCCAAGTAAACCGCAATAGGTATTTGCAGCCAAACGGGGACAACCGACTGCGGAAACATTTTGAAAAGTATGGCTATCACCAAACCGAAAATTGCCACAACTATCCACAGCTCAAGAAATATTATGAAAAACAAAAAGTATTTGGTTCGAGGATTAATATATTTACCGGTAAACTCCGATAGCGACTTACCTTGATTACGCATTGAAATTATCAACGCCCCGAAATCATGTGTAGCCCCCATTATTATTGAGCCGACAAAAACCCAAAGAAGCGCCGGAAGCCAACCCCATATAACGGCTATTGCAGGACCTACAATAGGTCCCGTACCGGCTATTGATGCAAAATGGTGTCCGAAGATAACTTCCTTTTTTGTGGGTACAAAATCCACTCCGTCTTCCAGTTCCACCGCAGGAACAGGATTACTGTCATTCAATTTAAAAATCTTTTTTGCAATAAATTTTCCGTAAACCTTATACATTATCAGATATCCTATAAATACGGATATCATCATTAATATTGAACCCATAACAACATATTTTAATTGCGGATAAATTTAATAAACCTTTACAACACCTCAAATATATCGGTTTTTTTACTAACTTAATGCCTTACAAACCGTTAAATGTTTTTCATTGAAAAAATCTTTGTTTTATATCCTGTTACTATTTTCACTGCATTATTCCTATGCAGGAGGTTATGAGTCCCCTACAGGAGCAAGAAGTGCCGGTTTATGCAGATCGTCCGTAGCATTAAAAGGATTTTGGGGGATTATGAACAACCAGGCGGGAATGTCGCTTTTATCAAGACCCGCCGTTGCTTTTTCATACGAGAATATGTTTCTCCTTAAAGAAACTTTTTACGGCACAGCAGCATTTGCGTACCCGACGAAATCAGGTGTTATCGGAGCAACATTCAATTACTACGGATACAGCAAATACAACGAAATTAAATCGGGGATTGCCTATGCCCGCGCTTTCGGAAAATATTTAAGAATAGGTGTTCAACTTGATTATATTAAAACAACCGTTTCGGAAGGTTACGGGTCAAAAAGCAATGTGACTTTTGAGTTGGGTGTACAATCCGATATTACAAAATATTTGACTTTGGGAGCTTACGTTTTTAACCCCGTGCTTGTTAAATTATCCGGTTACGGTAACGAACGGATACCTGCAGTTTTCAGGTTCGGTGCGGCATGGCATTTTTCCGCAAATTTTGTTACCACGGCGGAGTTTGAAAAAAACAGCTATTTTCCTGGAATTATTATTCGCGGGGGCACCGAGTACAATCTGAAAAACATTTTTTTCTTCAGGATGGGAACTTCAAACGGTCCGGAAATATTCTCGTTAGGGTTCGGGATGAAGCTTAAAAAACTTAAAATAGACCTGGCTTCCACAATGCACCAATCTTTGGGGTTCACTCCGCAAACAACGTTATCATACTCCTTTTAAAAAATTATGAAAAGGAAAACTTTACATATCGCTTTGTGTACATTTTTTCTTGTAATAACAGCAAACAGGGTATTTCCGCAACATATAGACACAAGTACGGTTTTCCACAGGGAATTTATAACCGATCAGCTTGAAAATATTACCGAAAATATTGATTTGAATATTGATTATTCCGACTTACTGGACAAACTTTCCTATTACAGAAAAAATCCCATTGCCATAAACGATAAAGATGAAATAGATGAACTTGAAAGATTGCATCTGCTTAACGTAGTTCAAGTTAATAACATAAAAAAATACAGAGATAAATACGGTGATATACTTTCCGGATATGAGATTCAACATATTGACGGATTTAACAAAGAGACCGTTGAAAGAATATTACCTTTTATAACTTTTAAAAAAGTAACTAATAAAGAACCATTGTCCTTAAACAAAGCACTTAAATACGGACATCATGAACTGTTTTTCAGATACAGGCAGCAACTTGAGAAAAGTTCCGGATATCTTACCCCTGTTGATTCGGCTGTATATAAACCGGGATCGGTATATTTGGGAAAACCTTTTAAACTATACACACGCTACTCATTTTCATATAAACAGCGGATACATGCCGGTGTTACCACCGACAAAGACCCCGGTGAAATTTTTTTAAAAACCAAACTTCCCGATACCTTAAAAAGCATTATAGGAAATAAAGCCACCGATTTCTTCGATTTTTACTCGGCACATCTTTATTTGGCGGATATAGGCTTTGTCAAAAAAATTGCCGTGGGCGATTATCATATTGAATTCGGTCAAGGGTTGAATTTATGGTCGGGGTTGAGTTTCGGTAAATCGGCACAGGGCATTTTTGTAAAAAAATACGGAAGAGGGATTAGACCGAACACTTCCGTAAACGAAAACAGGTTTTTCAGGGGTTTGGCATCTACAATCAAAATAAAACGATTAGAAATTACAGGCTTTTATTCCAACAATAATATTGACGCAAACCTGGTTGAAACAGATACGCTCGACCAACCGTTGATAACAACAATACAAGAAACCGGATTGCATCGCACAATTAATGAACTGAAAGCTAAAAATGCTATTAACATACAAGCTTTCGGAGGTCACTTAAATGTAACCGGAAAAATATTCAACATCGGTTTCACGGGATATCATACCATATTGAACAAACCTTTTTTGCATAGTGAAAAACTTTACAAGAAGTTTGCATTTACCGGCAAAACGGAAACCCATTACGGAAGTGATTTTAACATAACATTAAACAAAGTCGATTTTTTCGGGGAAGTTTCTTTAACACAATCGGGTGGTTATGCCTTAATTACCGGTGTTAACACAGGGTTATCAGACAGGTTTTTGTTAACTGTGGCTTACAGAAATTACAGCAAGAATTTTCATAATTTTTATGCCATGCCTTTCGGTGCAACACAAAACGGCAGTAACGAAGAAGGAATATACATGGGCTTTACGGCATATTTAACAAAAACATTATCACTTTCAGGTTATATAGACCGTTACAGGTTTCCATGGTTAAGATATAATATCGATTTTCCTTCGTATGGCAACGATTATGTTTTTCAACTTAATATAACACCTTCACACCGTGTAGTTGCTTACATCAAATACCGTTATAAATATTCCCAAAAAAATCTAAAAAAAGATTATGAATACCTCTCAAAAGTAAACGACATAAACAGGCATAATTTGAGGTTTAACGTAACATGGGAACTTGTAAAACCGTTAATAATGAAAAACCGGGTGGAATATGTCTTTTATCAAACGGAAAATATGGAAAAAAGTAAAGGTTACTTGTTTTATCAAGATGTTTTGTATCGGCCGGAAAATATCCCCGTGGCAATAACTTTAAGATATGCACTTTACTACACTGACTCATGGGACAGCAGAATTTATGCTTACGAAAACGACATATTATATGCATTCAGCATACCTGCATACTACGGAAACGGTCAAAGAGTTTACGGAATGATTTCATATAAAATGAACCGTCACTTTTCCTTTTGGTTGCGTTTTGCACGTACAACCCTGTTTGATAAAAACCACATAGGTTCCGGTAGCGATATGGTTAATGAAAATCACAAAACGGAAATAAAATTTCAAGTAAGAGTTAAATATTAAATTTTCTTTTTAAATATCATTTTTTGGCAGTCCCGAAAGAATAATATACCGCAGCCACCAAAGTATTACTAAACTGACCACGCGGACCTATACTTTGTCCGTCATCATAATTTTTGTCACTTCTTATGTTAATCAATGAATAATTAAAACGCATGGAAAATGATAAATAGCGGTTTATCAAATATCTCGCACCTGCATTACCTTGGAAACTTAATCTTGCAGGTCTGTCATAACCAGGGTAATCACTCAAAACATCGCCGTTAAACTCTTCGTAATAGCCGGCAGAAACACCTACCGAAGGTCCGGCTTCCAATATAAACCGTTTAATCTTATATTGATAAAGAAAAGGTACCTCAACATAATTCGTCCTGAAAAGATAAGCATCATAGTCGCCTTTATCGTAATTGGGATTTTTTCTCGAACCTTTCTGAAAATACGTAACCTCCATAAAAAAAGCAGAACACTCACCAAATGTGTAACTCACCCATGCGCCGGCAAATATCCCGGCTTTTTTATAACCGCTGTAACCGTCACCGTCAATCTGACTGCCTACCAAACCGGCGGTAACTCCCCCTTTAAACCCTTGAGAAAATGTTAATAAAGTATAAAATATAAGAACAAACGTAATAAAATACCTTTTCATAATTATTCTTTTATAACAGGCGCTTCCTCAACTTGAACTATTTCTTTATCGGATTTTTTATAAACAAAAGCCACAACATGACTATTTTTTGCAACTCCTGTAATGTTATATTGATAAGTAACGGAATATTCTTTACCCGGCTCAATGGAACCGTTAAAAATATCTTCCCCCCAAACTCCGTTAACAGCACCCCGCAACATATGCATAAAAACAAAATCTTTTATCACAGGGACATCTCCTGCATTGGGGTCGTTATTTTTTTGAGCGGAAACAATACTATCTTCGGTTATACAAACTTGAAGCATATAGCTGCCGGACATATCATGAACAAATTTAACTTTTATACCGGTAGTAAGTTTCCCGTTTTCATAACTGTTATCAATATCAATTTTGGCATCTGCACTTTCGGACAACAAAGAAGCTATTGCTTCACCCCATTTATCCTTAGCTAAAACCACCTCTCCGTTATACTCTTTACGGTTTACCATACCGCTGGGATATTGTTGAACTCCGAAATAATCATTCCATTGATTTCCCGCTTCGGTTCTGTAATCAGCGGTAAACAGAGTATTAGGCATCGGTTCTGCAAACGGTCCGGCATGTACAGCCATTAAAACCAGTTGTCCCTTATACAATTCCTTAAGTTCATGAGATGTTATGGCTGCTCCGGCACAATTGACACATTGATGACCCGTATAATCTTCCAAAAGAACTTTTCTGACAAGAGCGGTAGTATCTCCTCCACCACCCTCATTAGTCTCTTTGTATGGAGGATCTATCTTTTCGCATGCGGATATTAAAAAAACAGCCGATAAAAGGAATATAAACAGTTTAAGATTTTTCATACTTTTTAAATTTCACATGGTTAAGTTATGAAGTATTTTAAAAAAACATCATGCTCGTCTCTATTTAGAAACTACTTGATATTGTCAAATAAAAACCGCTTGATGCAGGAACAGCACGGCATACACCTCCCACACAAACAACACCTTCACGCTGACGACCGTATGTTAATGAAATTCTTGTGGTTTTTATCGAATATCCTCCGGCAACGGTATAATAATGCAATTTATCGTTATCGTCGGGATTACCGTAATTCCACTGATCCGATATAGAAGCAAACCAATGAGGTGACAAAGTATATTCCACCAAAGCGGCAGCCCAATCTCCTTTATCCTGCTCGGTAAAAAGACCTTGGAGTTCCCAACGTAAAGAACTTCTGGATGTAAATTTATAGGTCATATCGGTTATAACAATATTATCATGTATAACCGGTGCTCCGGCATGGCCTTGTATTGTTGCTATATCAAAAAGCTGATTTAAATAAATAAAGGTTCCTTTAAACTTTCTGGAAAACTTTTTATGTACCGAAAACCTCACATCCCTCATGAAAATATGATCGCTGAATTTGAAAAAATCGGATGTATAACCCAATGTTCCGGGAACATTAATGGCGGAGGTATCTCCAGCAGGTTTTCTAACTATATCATTTAATTGAGAGTAGTTAAAAGTAATATCCATACCGTATTTTCCGCCTAATTTACTTTTGCGAGGAACTTTATAATTGACTTGAAACTGGAATCCTATTTCGCCGTTAGGCTGTGTAGCATAAGGATACATTGATGACAACATATAAGTATTCGGTTCTATTATGGGCGGCAGAAAGTTAATATCCAAAGCATTAGCGGTTTCGGCCCTGTCCGACTTATAAGAAAAGTTGTCAATCCTTTTGAAAACTCCCAAAATACCCAGTCCTTTTGTAGAATATGACGCATTAAATATAAAAGCGTCCCCGGGTTTGTATATATAACCGTTTATAGCGGAAGGATCATTTATTTTATGGGCATATTCCGAACTGAAATTAAACTTACCTATGCCGAGATTGAATCTGGCGGCACCCGATCCTACGTTTCTGGGTAATTTAAAAATGGGATCATTATCCGCCTGGTATTTACTTACGAAACTTCCTCCGATAGACAATCTTAATTTTGAATTCTCCATTGAGGTTATCAAATCATTCAAATCTATCTCACCGTCCAAACCTTTTACAATACCCCTGCTGTTTTTGGTATATTTATTCCAAAAAAACCTCTGAACACCGTAAACTCCTTTTAAAACAACACCTTCTACGGGTTCAAATTGTACTTTTGCACCGTTTAATGAATTATCATATCCCAACGTCCACTCTTGATAAGTTCTTAATACCAAACCGTTACCGAATTGTTCATAAAAGTTTCCCACGGTAATACTGAACCTTTCGGTATTATAAGAAGCCCACATATAAGGTATTCCCTGCCCTTCCAATCTTTTATCAAAACCGGCAATGGGTGGAAGATAAGCCTCATACCTTACTCCCGCCGAAAAGTCACCCAAAGTGTAAATAATCTCCCCGAAACCGTTCATTGCAAAATTACGTCCGTTTATAAGCGAATCGGTGATACCCATTTTAGTATCGGGGAAATAATACATTCCGTCAACCTCAAAAGAGCCTTGAACCCGGGAATTTTCAAGCACTTTACCGAATTGTGCAAATACCGGAACGAAAAAAAACATTAAAACAAAAGCGGTAAAAATCTTTTTCATGTGTGTATTATTGAAAATAAGGTATTTTATTTTTCGGAAACTTTCTCGCCTTTGGCAATTTTGTCTATAACATCGAAAAGTTCATCTTCCACTCCTTCATAATATGAGGTATGTTGATAAACGATGTTACCCTTACCGTCAAGCACAAAAGTATGAGGAATCATGTTTACACTCATTGCACGTTTAAACTCCTGATTGGGATCAAGCAACACGTCAAATTCCCAGCCTTTACCGTTTACAAAAGGTTTAACCTTAGATGAAGAACGTGCATCGTCAATAGAAACGGCAATAATTTTAACACCGGTTTCTTCCTGCCAATCTTCGTATAACTCATTATAAGCATCAAGTTCTTTTTTACACGGTTTACACCACAAAGCCCAAAATGCAATTACAATAGGTTTTCCGTCATTATCAATTTTTTGGGTATTGAAAGTCGTGCCGTCAAGAGTTTTGACATTTACCGAAGGTAATTTGCTTCCTTGCGTTTGAGAATAAACACTTATTGACAAAATCAATCCGAACAAGACAACTAAAAAGGTTTTCATAAAAATAAATTTTTGAAATTAACTGCACTAAAAATAATTTTTAAAATCACGTTAACAAGACTCCAAATGTATTTAAAATAACTTTAAATTAAAACGCTATATTACATATATTTCCAAAAGTTTTGATTCGCCTTCGGGGATTAAACTTACCTCTTCTATAAGATTGGGTATTAAAATTACCTCTCCCCTTTTTAATTCCATCTTACCCTCTTCCCATTCCAACATGGCGTTTCCTTCCACAGCCATATAAACAACAAAAGAATCAAGCTCTTCGAAATTCTTTAAAATAGGTTCGTTAAATTTCAATAGGTTAGTGGTAAAATAAGGACAACTAATCAAGTCAACGGTAGCATTAAGTTCTTCCTTGTAATGAGTACGGTAATCGGGGTAATAATTAAAATCTATTGCTTTTAATGCCAAATCGGTATGAAGTTCACGTTGGAGGCCGGCGGCATCAATCCTGTCCCAATCGTAAATTCTGAAAGTAGCATCCGATGCTTCTTGTATTTCGGCCAATAAAATTCCGGGACCCAGTGCGTGTACCCTTCCGGGAGGTATAAAAAACACATCCCCTTTTGATACTCTTTCAAAGTTTAGAATTTCCGTCAGTTTTTTTTGATTGAAATATTGCAAATACTCCTCTCTGGTAACGGGTTTGTTAAAACCGGTTATCAGTTGGGCATTATTTTCAGATTCAAGGACATACCACATTTCAGTTTTACCTTTACCCATTTTCAGTCTTTCGGCAAGGTCGTCATCGGGATGAACCTGAATGGAAAGCCAGTCATTGCTATCCAATAACTTTATTATCAAAGGAAATTGATCCCCGTTTCTTTCATAAACCTTGTCGCCCACCAAATCACCCATATAAACTTCAACAAGTTCATTGAGTTCATTACCTTTCAGATAACCGTTGGCAACAACAGAAACGTATTTATGATAACCCGAAACCATCCATGCTTCACCACAGTTAGGTAAATTTCCATAGTCAATTCCGAGTTTTGTTTTTATTCTGTTTCCTCCCCATATTTTATCCAAAAACACGGGATTGAATTTCATCGGATATAATTCGTTCATAATATTTTTTTGTGTAAAAATATAACGTTATATAAAACAAAAAGTGCCGTCGCATAAAATGGACGGCACTTTTTATCATTTTTTCCCGAGATTATTGTTTATCCCAGAAAATAGGTGTTTTCAAATAATCACCACCGATAGCTTCGGCTGCTTCATAATAGTGATCTTTATTCAATGTTTGTTCGTCAATAGGATAGGTCATTCTCAAAGGAACGGGTAAATTACCAAGATCCTGAGGAGGTGATGGAGGTGTATTCATTTCAGGATAATCAAGTCTCCTGTATGAAGTAAACGCAACGAATCCTCTGTAATAATAAGCTATCCAAGCTTGTGTTCCTATTTTTTGTTTCCAATCTCCGGGAGCTGTTGTATAAGCCACATCGGGATTTGCAAGGTAATCGGCAGTCATCTGAGCAACCGTGGCAGGATCAAAATGTCTGCCCAACCAGAATTTCATTGACTCGGTAATACCTTCGTTATACCACTCTTCAGCTGTTTTACCGACACTGAAACCTCTTTCGGCTGCTTCTGCAAGATAGAAAGCCATTTCCGTATGGTCCATGATAACCATCGGGAATTTAGCATCGGCAATATTAACATCCGAGTTACCCGGATCATCGGAAGCAGGAATATGTGAAAACTGTTCGTAAGGGCTACTATGTCCGTATTCACCTCCCAAATAAATAGGATCACCGGTTACGGAATCGTATTCAACAGGAGTAAAGTAAGCAGCTCTACGAGGGTCGTTCAGATTGTTCATAACGTCAACAATAGTGTTGGCGGCAACAAAGTCGTGACGACCACTTTGAATAAGATCCTGATACAAGGGGTTAGCGTTAATACCACCCAGGTAATCCAATTTACAAACTTCACCTTTATCGAAAACCTTATCATAAGAAGCTTCTATTGTTTGTTTAGCTAAAGCTTGGTCAACATCCGAAAGGTTTATAGCAAGTTTTACCAAAAGTGAATAACCGAATTTTTTCCACATTGCAACATCTCCACCGAAATAAAGGTCTGCCGAACCCAAGCTACCGTAACCGTCGTCAAGACCTTCAACAGCTTCTTTAACTTTGCTTATAAGATCTTTGTAGATTGTGGAAGCATCGTCATATTTCGGTGAATAATTTTCAATATCCAAAGCTTCGCTGTAAGGAACGTTTCCGAAAATATCAACTAAACGTTGATATGTAAAAGCGGAAAGAAGATCAATAATGTGCAAAGTGTTTTGCTGAGCTTTCGTATCCTCGTCGGTTAACACTTCTTCGGCAGCGATAAGTTCGCGTGCTTCTTTAAGGTCTTTTAAAATATCACGATAATAAATACGGAATACGTTACTAGCTATATTACGAGTAACAACATCGTAGTTAGCTTCGTCCGTATAAGTTGTTTCTGTCCAGTATTGCGACCAAAGTTTCCAGTTGTTAATATTAACGTTTGTACTGGCAATCTGGTCTGCTAAAGCTTTCTGTGCGTTAGAGAACAAATATGGACCGGGAACCTCGGTAGGATGCTTTGTGTCCACGTTCATTTCCTCTAACGTATCATTACAAGAGCTAAAAATTACAGCTCCCATCAACGCTATTAATATTAAATATATTTTCTTCATAATAATCTATGTTTAAAATTCTACTTTAACGGTTAAACCAAATGTACGAATTGAAGGCATTACACCTGATTGCCATCCTTGAATATTACCGGCACTCTGGCTGGCTTCAGGATCTGCATGAGGTAAGTTTTTGTGGATGATCCAAAGGTTTGAACCAACAAGACTGAATGACACACCTGAAATAGCATTGCTTCTGTTCACTATCTTTTGAGGTAATGAATATGTAAGGGCAACTTCTCTAAGTTTTACGTAAGAAGCATCGTAAACAAATGCGGCATTCGGGTTTTTCGACCAACCGAATACACGGTAGTCATCACCGTGAACACGAATATCGTTAGGTGAACCGTCTTCTTTAACACCGTCAAGGATTAAACCACCACCTTGATCTAAAGGATTTCTAACAGGATTTCCTAAATCATTTGTAAATACAGTTTCAGCATAGATTCCTGTACCCATTCCATAATATTGGTCAAGTGAGAAGATGCTTCCACCATGTTGAAAATCAATCAAGAAGCTGAATGAAAGATCTTTGTAGGTAAATCTGTTATTGATACCGCCAATCCAATCGGGTTGGTATGTACCTAAAACTTTATCGGATGTGGTTGTTTTCAAATAATAACCGTTTGAACCTACAACTTTTTTACCGTCTTTGTAAACGAAGTCGGTACCTTGAATTGTTCCGTAAGGTTCGCCTACTCTGGCGTTAATCGATACACCACCTTGCAAACGTGCTAACTGTAAGTTATCAACACCTTCTGCAAGTGCTACAACTTCGTTATTATTTTTAGACCAGTTTACGTTAATATCCCAACGGAAATTTTTGTTTCTTACGGGTACGCCCCATGCCGAAACTTCAACACCTTCGTTTTTAACTTCACCGGCATTAACATATTTGTAAGAATATCCCGTTGCGGATGATACGGCTACAGGCATAATTTGGTCAACAGTATGGTTGTTGTAATATGCCAAATCGAAACCAACACGTTTTTGGAACATGGTCATTTCAAGACCCGTTTCAAAAGATTTTGTTGTTTCGGGTTTCAAATTAGGATTGTTTTTTGTACTTGGTACGGAGAACAACGGAGCTCCACCGAATGAAGGATGCTGAGTATAGGTATCCACTATACTAGCAAAAGGAGCATCGTTACCAACCATAGCATAACTGATACGGAATTTACCCAACTGCAACCAGTCTGCATTTTCCATCAATGTTGAGAATAAGAAACTCAACGAAGCGGCGGGATAATAATATGTATTGTGATCTACCGGTAATGTTGATGATTTATCACGTCTTAAACTACCGTCAAAGTAGATAAGGTCGTTATAACCAACAGAGAAAGAACCGTAAAGACCGTTAACTCCGATTGTTGCAAGATATTCGTCAGGCGGAGCCATAGGATCTTTACTGTTTGAAAGTGAATAAAGACCCGGAACAATCAAACCGCCTTGTGTTGAAGTAAATAATCTTTCATCACGGCTTCTGCGGATGTTAACACCGAGTAAAGCACTTAAGCTCCACTTTTCCCAACGGCGGTTATATCTACCCATAATGTCAGTATTTGCTTCCATAAAATCCTGAGTTCTTCTTGCATAACCTGAAGTTACGTCGGGACGTCCAACACCAAAAGCTCCCGAGGCCGAACCTACGGCTTTTCTTTCTTCTATAAGGAAGTTATATGTATCGATACCGTAACGGGCACTAACATTAAAATATTTGTTAACATCCCAGTTAACCATTGCATAACCCATTAAACGGCTTCTGTTATCGGTTTCATAGTTTTCGTAACGTACCCAGTATGGGTTGTCCCAATATGCAGGAGCAAGGTTATAAGGTGAAACAGGGTTCCATGTCAAGTTCTTTTTGTTTTGCATGTAAAGATCTTCTTGTTCTTTGTAATCAACGTTTGTCTGCATCCATTGACGGAATGAAGAGAAAATGTTGTCACTGTAACCTGTAGCATTACGACCTTTACCTTTTGTATTTATGTAATTTGCTTTTGCATTAACGGTAAGACCTTTTACTATTTCGTAAGAACCGCTAACATCGATATTGTTTCTTTGGATGTTACTATTAGGTAATATACCGTTATTATACATATTAGTATAAGATACCCTGAAAGTTGATTTTTCACCTCCACCGGCAACTTCAACGGAGTTATTGAAACTCCATGAATTATTCAAGAAATAGCTCGGTCCGTGTTCGGAGTTAACCCACGGTCTTGCTTTTTTATAGTAAGGTGATTCGGGATAATAAGAATCGTAATGGAAAACCATCAAATTGGGATCAAATTTTTGACCGAATGATGCATCTTCATAAGTAGGAACCGTAAGGTCCGTCTGACCGTCACCATCTATATCATAGTCATAATCCAATCCGGGATATCCGATAGCTCCACCGGAATAGAACCAACCGTAACCTGCACCGTAATCTTTTTGATATTTCGGGAAGGTTGATTTGTCATATGTACCCATTGTAGCATTTGAGCTAATGGTAACACCGTATCTTTTTTGTCCTTTACCTGCTTTTTTACCTTTTTTGGTGGTAATCATGATAACACCGTTTGCAGCACGAGAACCGTAAAGAGCTGTAGCGGCAGCACCTTTAAGAACCTCGATTGATTCAATATCTGCAGGGTTGATATCCGAAGCAGGGTTACCATAGTCGTATCCGTGACGACCTGCCTGCTGTGAAGGATCATTTACGATGGTGTTACTTATCGGTACACCGTCAACAACAAACAATGCTTGGTTATTACCTGTTAAAGAGGAGTTACCTCTGATAACAACGTTAGCCGAACCGCCGAGGTTGTTATTAACCTTAATATTAACACCTGCAGTTTTACCTTGCAAGTTGTTAATAAAGTTATCGGTTTTAACCTTGTTAATTTCGTCTCCCGTAACTTTTTGAGTTGCGTAACCGAGAGATTTCTTCTCACGTGAAATACCTAAAGCCGTTACAACAACTTCGTCCATGTTGATAGCTTCGGGTTCCAATGTAACGTCAATAACGTTACTGTTACCTATAGGCACCTCTTTGGTTGTCATACCAACGTATGAAAAAACAAGTGTTTTTGCATCGCCGGGTACATCCAAAGTGTATTTGCCATCTAAATCCGTAACTGTTCCCACGGTAGTACCTTTTACCTGAACAGTAACCCCCGGTATACCTTGTCCGTCTTCAGAACTGGTAACCTTTCCTGTAATGGTCCTTGTTTGCGCATTGGCAAGTTGCATGCCAACCATAAACAAGAACGCCAACATAAGAGTAATTCTTCTCATAATGATGATTTTGGTTAATTAATAAATTTTTTACACTTTTAAACAGCATTTGTAAAAGTACCAAGACCTTTATAAATGCTGTCTTTTCTTTATAAAATCGAACGCAAGTTATAAAAATTCTTAAAAACTTTTAAGACTTTCTTAAAATTTCTTACCGATAATTCTAAAAACAACAGTTTAAACTCCTTATAATGACTTTCTTTTAGCCCAAATTATCAAAAATGCAAAAATTGCTATGATAAACATAGGCCAGTTAACGTATTTGAGGAAAAAAAACGAAAAGAAAATTGAAATTAACAGTACGAAAATGAAAATGGTTATGCCTTTCGGATCTTTTTTTAATATTTTAACGACGGACCAAATCAGAATTACATCAATGATAATTTTCAATATTACGGGAAAAAGCAACCATTTATCATGAAAACTGTAATATTCCAAATCCTTTAAAAATTCCGGATTAACAAAAGAATATACAAGGACAACCGAATAATATACCGTGTTAATAATTCCGTAAATCAAAAAGAAATATGAAACCAATTTTACCAAAAAAGGTAAACTTCGTTTAACATTAAGTTCAATATTTGTTTTTATATCGTGTTTTTCGCTTTCCATTTTACTCCATTATGGGAAGATACTTTGCATAAACATAAACAAACAAAGCGGTAAACAGTATATCTACATACGGAAACGGCATTCCCGGAATAAATATAGTCGTTACTATTAAAAGTAAAATTTGTGAAATAGTGTATAAATGAAATCCCGATTTTTTATAATTCCACATTAATAATGCTCCCGCAAAAGAAATTGCAAATAATAATCCTTGATACAAAAAGAAGTTTCTATCAGTTCCAGTTATCAACGAAAGATCAAGCTGCATACCCATAAAATCCATTTCCTTTTTATCTTTAAAAATCTCCTTTATAGTATCTGATGTTAAAAAGAGCATAAAATTTGAAAAGGATGACATTATCCCGTTTATCATTGACAAAATCAAAAAAATCGAAAGTAATTGAGGACGTTTTCTTTTTTCGATCTCCTCCGTAGAAATTTCACTAACATTATTTTCTTCCATACTTTCCATCACTTTTAATCCGGTTTACGTTAAAAATCAATACTTTCCAGTCGTATTCCAAACTTAATTATTGATTATGATTGTTAAAAATTATGAAAAAGCTAAATTAACAATTTATTATCAAGCGCAAATATCGATTTTATCAAAACAAATATTATTTTTGCCGCCTCAAAATCAAAAGAGGTAAAGCTATGTTAGAAAACGAGTTATCAACAATAGAGGAAATAGAAAAACACATTTCGGAAGAACCTGCGGCAATGGTTTATTTTTACAATGATAATTGTGCTCCTTGCCACAGTTTACGTCCCAAGGTTATTAATCTTGTAAAAGAGGAATTTCCGAAAATGAAACTGGCTTTTGTAAATACTTTAAAATATCCCGAACTCCCTGCAAGATTTAATGTTTTTGCCAATCCCACTTTAATAACCTTTTTTGACGGACGCGAATATAAAAGAGAAAGCAAATACATTTCCATACCGCAACTTGCAGCGGAAATTGAAAGACCTTACAGTTTAATATTTGACAATTAGATAATAAAAAACCGGCTCTTTTAAGCCGGTTTTTTATTAAATACCTTCCATTAAAAAATCTTTGGCTTCGTAATCAACTTCCCGTAAAAACTCTATACTTTTAATTATTTCATCGTGCATTATTTTGTCATTTTCAACAAAAGGCACTTTTTCACGGTATTTAGCAACAAACTTTTCAAGATATTCAGAAGTTTTATAAGGTCTTCTGAATTCCAGTGCCTGTGCCGCATTAAATAGTTCTATTGCCAATATCTTTTCGGTATTCAGAACAACCTTCCATGCTTTTGTTGCAGCATTTGCACCCATGCTGACGTGGTCTTCCTGACCTTGCGACGATTCAATGGAATCAACGGATGCAGGGGTACACAACTGCTTGTTTTGACTTACTATTGACGCCGATGTATATTGAGGAATCATAAATCCCGAATTAAGACCGGGATTTGCCACAAGAAACGGCGGCAGACCTCTTTTACCACTCAAAAGCTGGTAAGTACGGCGCTCGGAGATATTTCCCCATTCGGCAACGGCAATGGCAAGGTTGTCGAGTGCCAAAGCAAGCGGCTGTCCATGAAAATTACCTCCGGAAACAATAATATCTTCATCGGGAAAAATTGTAGGATTATCTGTTACGGCATTGATTTCATTTGAAAAAACCGAAGCAACATAATTTACCGAATCTTTTGAAGCCCCGTGAACCTGCGGAATACATCTGAAAGAATAAGGATCTTGAACATGTTCTTTTTTACGTTTTATCAACGAACTGCCTTTTAATATTCTTCTGAACCTGTCGGCAGTTTGTATTTGTCCTTTGTGATGACGTATTTGATGTAAAGAATCCATAAAAGGCTCAATACGGCCGTCGTATGCATCAAGTGATATAGCACCGATAATATCAGCCAGCTCCGAAAGCCTGAAAACCTTTAACAATGCGGCAACTCCGAAAGCACTCATAAACTGTGTGCCGTTCAGTAAAGCAAGTCCTTCTTTGGATTTAAGCTTGATAGGCTCCCATCCGAATTCTTTAAGGACTTCGGAAGTTTCTGCCTTTTTACCTTTATAATATACCTTTCCCAGTCCCAGCAATGGAAGTGACATATGTGCCAATGGTGACAAATCGCCGGAAGCCCCCAAAGAACCTTGCTGATAAACTACGGGAATAATGTCATTGTTGAAAAAATCAACCAAACGCTGAACGGTTTCAAGTTGCACACCCGAATGCCCGTATGAAAGCGCTTTCACTTTCAACAATATCATCATTTTAACTATCTCTTGAGGAACTTCCTCACCGGTTCCGCAAGCATGAGATTTTACAAGATTCTCTTGTAATTTTCCCAAATCTTCTTTTGATATCGATTTGTTGTAAAGAGCACCAAAACCCGTATTAATACCGTAAACAGGTTCATCCTGATTTTTTATCTTTTGGTCAAGGTAAACACGGCATTTGGTTATTAACGCTTTAGACTCCTCACTCAGTTCAATTTTATAATCATCTTTGAAAATCTCAAAAATGGTTTTGAACAAAAGTTTTTCAGGTGTTATTTTATATACTTTCATTTTATTTAAGCTGTTTAAAGGGTATTTTCATCTTATAAGAAATTCAAAATTTCTTCTATCGAAAGCCGGCTTTGTTCACCGGTCTCCATATTTTTCAAAGTATATTTCTTCTCTTCCATTTCCTTTTCCCCTATCAATATCACAAACGGTATTTTCTTTTGGTCGGCATATTTCATTTGTTTCTTCATCTTTGCATTATCGGGATAAAGCTCCGCACTTATACCGTTTTTTTGAAGTTCATTAAGTACTTTTAAAGAATGAACGGCCTCATTTTCACCGAAATTCACCAACAACACTTTTGAAGACGTTGCTACTTCTTTCGGGAAAAGGTTAAGCTCTGTCATCACGTCATAAATCCTGTCGGCTCCGAATGATACACCGACACCCGAAACACCGGGCAAGCCGAAAATCCCGGTAAGGTTATCATATCGACCGCCACCGCATATACTTCCTATTGAAACATCTTGGGCTTTTACCTCTATTATGGCTCCTGTATAATAGTTTAAACCTCGTGCCAGCGACTGATCTATTTCCACTTCGGCTTTAAGATCCAAATTTTTCAAATACTTCAGTACGGTTTCAAGCTCTTCTATACCTTTATTACCATCGGGTGTAACACCTAGCAAATCTTTTAAACATGAAAGTTTTTCGCTGTTGTTTCCTTTTAGATTAATAAAAGGTTCTATGTTGTTAATAGCCTCTTCCGAAAGTCCTTTTTCCCTCAACTCGGCATAAACGTTTTCTATTCCTATTTTATCGAGTTTATCAATAGCAACGGTAATATCCGTCAACCTTTCTTCTTCGCCGATAAGTTGTGCTATACCGCTTAAAATTTTACGGTTATTAAGTTTTATAACAACATTAACGTTTAGTTTACGGAACACATCGTCAATAATTCTTATAAGTTCCACTTCGTTTAGTAACGAATCGGAACCCACCACGTCAACATCGCATTGATAAAATTCGCGGTAACGACCTTTTTGAGGGCGGTCGGCACGCCATACCGGTTGAATTTGATAACGTTTAAACGGAAATGAGATATCATTACGGTGTTGAACCACAAACCTTGCAAAAGGAACGGTAAGGTCGTAACGCAACCCCTTTTCGGATATGGCAAGTGCAATTTTATTAATATCGCGTTTTTTACAATCTTCATCAGTTACCTTTTTCAAAAAATCACCTGAATTCAAAATTCTGAAAAGCAGTTTATCTCCTTCTTCTCCGTATTTTCCAAGTAAGGTTGACAAATTTTCCATTGCCGGTGTTTCAATGGGCTGGTATCCGAATTTTCTAAAAACGGATTTTACAGTGTCGAAAATATAATTTCTTTTAGCTGTTTCAACAGGCGAAAAATCGCGTGTTCCTTTGGGTATCGAAGGTTTTTGTGCCATAATTTTCTATTTTTTATTTTCTACCGAAGCCTTCATCAATTTTTCCAATTTGAAAGTAGCTTCACTCCAACTGTAATTTTTGTGAACAAAATCGTATCCTTTATTTGCCAGTTTTTCTGCAAATTCCTTATCATCAAGCAACCTGATGATATTGCCGGCAAGCTCCTCAGCCGTTTCTCCAACCAAAATTTCTTTACCCGTATGCGCTTGTAAAGCGGCATTTGCCAAAGGTGTTGTAATAGATGGTATTTTCATTGACATTGCTTCAAGCAATTTATTTTGAAGACCCGTGCCGATACGCATGGGAGCGATAAATATTTTTGCCGAAGCATAAGCGTCTCTTATATCATCAAGCCATCCGGAAACTTTTATTTTATCCGAAGAAAGTGCTTTGACTTTAGGGTCGGGAGAGGCTCCGGCCAAAAGTAATTTAGCCGAGGGATATTTTTCCCAAACCAAAGACATTATTTCTTTTGCTAAAAATCCCGCGGCATCAACATTGGGAGGATAGCTCATATTACCGGTAAACACTACTTCGTAAGTTTTAGGTTTATCCAAAGGTTTGAAAAAATCGTGGTCAACACCGTTGGGGATGACATGTATTTTATGTTTATCCTTATGTTTTATCAACTCCCTGTCGGGTACGGAAATAATTGTCTTAACGTCAAAAATGTCAAAAACTTTTGCTTCGTAACGTGTAAGGCGTTTATACTCGAGCTTTAAAACAGGTTTAAGCCAAAAAGGTGCTTTGGATATCCTTCTTTTTACACCGTACGAAAAAACATCCTGATAATCAAGTGTTTTCGAAACCGGCAGGTTAATACCGTACTCGGCACTCCTTACAAGCTGACAATAAACATGACCGGGTTTATAGTCATTGAAAAGCCTCTTAATCTTTTTATCCGCTCTCTTACTGTAAAAATAACCCACCTGCAAAGGTATTCCGTTAAAAAAAGCTTTTATAACATTAACAATAACCTGAAAAGGATTGATGTCAATAAAATTTATTGAACGGCAATAAGGCTGTAACTTTTTAAAAGCAAGTTGTTTATCGAGCTTTTTATTATGATTCAGGGCGCACAATATTATCTCGTTGTTCTTTGACAGTTCTTTTATCTGATAAAAAGCACGAAGTTTATCTCCTTTTTCCAAAGGGTACGGAACGCGAGGCAGTATTACGAATATTGTCATCCCTGAATTAAAAATAATTTTCCGCCAAAATTAAGCTAAATTTCATTAATCCTTTTTATTTAAAAGAGTGTTGTAAAACCTCTCTAGCTTAGCCACTACCTTGTTAATATCATGCTGTTCACGAACAAGTTCCAACGCATTTTTCCCCAATGATGCCGTAAGTTCCTTATCGGAATATAATTTTGATACGGCTTCAACGAACTCGTCTTTATCATTGGCTAACAATATATCCTTACCGTTTGTATAATTTATACCTTCGGCTGCTATTTCGGTTGCAATAACGGCTTTTGCCAATGCCATACTTTCTATTATTTTAACCCTGATTCCGCTACCGGAAAATAAAGGTGATATCAAAATGGATTTGGAACTCATAAATTCGTATGCATCATCAACTTCACCGATAACCTCAAGGTTTTTCATTTTTAAATTCATCAGCCATTTGGGCATCTCCCTGCCGGCCAAATAAAGTTTAAGATCCGGATGCTTTTTTGAAATTTCAGGCCACACTTCTTTAACAAACCATTTTATACCTTCTTCGTTGGGCATCCAATTCATTGAGCCTATATGAAAAAGAGCATGTTCAGGGTTAGCATTTATATATCCGGCAAATTTTTCGGTATCTATGCTAAAAGGTGCGTCTTCGACAGGAACATTACTGTTTTCTTTAAAAAATTCGGCATCTTTGGCCGTAACCGGAACTATTCCGTCGAATTTGTTAAGAACACCTCTTTCGTATTTTTCGAGTGTTGTTGCCAGATGGCGGAGATAAAATTTCTTAAGGGGATTTTTTTCTTCGTCGGCAACCCTTTTCCAAATAAGGTGTTCAATGTTATGTGCCCGCAACACTACTTTAGCATCCGAATATTTACGAACCACATCAAGGTATGGTGACATGTACAGATATTCAATCTGAACAATATCAAACGTATCATTTTTAAGAATCTCTACCAGTTTTTTCTCGAAAGCTTTCGAGATAAACCTTTGTACATGGTACGATTTATCGGTAAAGAGGTTTAAAAAAGCATCCAACGGTTTTATAGAAAGATCAATATATTCCAGTTCAAATTTTGTTTTCTTCTTAAAATCTTCCGGCACCTCGTCAATCTTCACAAAATATTTATTGGTATTGGCAGCCAACACCTTTACATCATGTCCGGCATCGGCAATTTTAGTTATGAAATTATACATCCCTATTGTGCCTCCTTCTATGGGAGGCCAAGGAGATTTATTACATATATAAAGTATCTTCACTACAGTCTTTTTTTCTTTTAATCGTTAATACGTTTGTTTTTCAGCTTTTTAAAAAAGTTTATTTTATCGAAAAATTTATACCAACTTTCGTAATCCAAAAGAGGAGCATCCGTTGTTGCTTTCCATGTTAAGAAAAGACCAACAGGCAAGATTACCAATGTTGACAACCAAATACCAATAACAACATTCCATTCCCCGGTTTTCACCGATTTTTCACCAATCATTGAAATAATATGATAAACGACGAAAATCAGAACAGACATAACAATCGGCATTCCCAAACCGCCTTTACGGATAATAGTGCCCAAAGGAGCTCCTACAAAAAAGAATAGTAAACATGCTATGGAAAGCTTAAACTTTTGATGCCAAACAACCTCATGCTTTGTAAGATACATCTTATTACTTTTTGCTTCCCTGCTGAAATAAGCCGCACTTTCTTTTGCACTTCTCGACAACCGTAATGCCTTTTTCAAAACTTTCTCTTTTTGATCCAAGGTAAATTCACCGAGTGCAGGATGGGCAAGCGCTAAATTTTTCATGAACAATGAATCTTTAAAATCGTATTCTTTATCAACCTTTTTCAATAATTTCTCCGCTTTCTCTTTTTTCATTGTGTCAATAGTTATAACCTTACTTAAAGAGTTATCACGCAACCTTCTCAAATAATTTTCTTTAAATGCTTTTTCCCTGGATACAAAACGTTTGGAAAGAGAATCAATGGCATAATTCAACTGTCTGATATTAAGCATTGAATAATGATTGCGAAAAAGGTCTTCGTCGGTATGATTAAGAGAAAAGTCGGACAAATCGAACATCATTGTCTGTTTTTTAAACTTCATATATTCAAACGGTCTGGTAACCCTGTATTTTCTTTGATCGGTTATTTCCCTGTAATCGTAACCGTCATAAAGGGTAAAAACCATTTTGGATTTATCGGGGGTAAGTTCCATTATTCCTTTCTCGGCCGAAATAACTTCATTGTTGCCCATGTGGTCGGTATGATTGTATATCAAAACACCGTAAACCGTTTTATCATCTTTATCTTTTCTGTCGATTCTTATAACATAGTTATCGAGTCCGTAATAAAATATTCCTTCCGAAAGATTGAATGTCATTTTCTTTTTCCGTATATCGTACAATAAAGAACCGAATTTAAGATTTGCAACAGGCAAAATATAATTTGAGAAAAGAAAAGCTCCGATACTTATCAGGATAGAAAGTATTACCAAAGGTTTCATTGCTTTCCTTAACGATATTCCGGCAGCTTTAATAGCGACAAGTTCGTAGTTTTCACCGAGATTTCCAAAAACCATAATAGATGACAACAATATGGCCAACGGTAAAGCCATAGGTACAAAAGTTGTAGATGCGTAAAACATTAACTTGGCAAGTACCGACCATTCCAAACCCTTACCCACAAACTCATCTATCCATTTCCATAAAAACTGCATCAAAAGAATAAACAGTGCTATGAAAAATGTAAATAGCAAAGGTCCCAAATAGGACTTGAGCATATATGAATAAAGTTTTTTCATTATTTAATATAAAGTGCAAATATAAGCACAATGGGGTAAGAAATAAACTAAAAAAGGCTGCCACCCCGAAAGGTAACAGCCTTTTAATTTTTTAGTACAAAAACGATTATTTAACAATCATTTTCTTGGTTACTGAATTTTCACCGAATTTAACTGTGTAGAAGTAAACTCCCGTATTGAAATCTTCAACGTTTACGGTGAATTGAACACCGGCACCGTTAGAACTTCTTTGGGTTCTGTAAACTTCTTGTCCAAGCATGTTGGTTACGGAAAGTTCTACATCACCTTTAGGTGCTTTAACGTTGATGATAGTTTTTGTTGTTGCGGGGTTAGGTCTGTTTTGACCAACTTCAATTGTTGAAACGGCATTGTTTTCTTTAACACCTACCGGATAAGGAGAAATAGGTAAGTACACAATGTTGTTATCTACAGGTGAATGGTTACCACCCGAAGGTTGCAAGCTGTTACCCGGTAATCCGTCGGTTTCGTAAGCAACATGGAAAGTACCGTTTTGTGCCATCATTGAAGGATAAACACATTCGCTAGCCAAGTGGAATACATCACCTGTCAAATCTTCCGGATCTGTCCAGTTACCGTCAAGTTCGCTTTGAACTTTGTAAATATGACGATAGTTTTGTTGTAACTCATCATTTACAAAACCTAATGCCAAACCCGAATAAACAACAGTTGCTATTGTTGTGCCGTTAGCATCTTCGGTAAGTGCCAATTGTCCCATGGTTGTCAACGAACCGTAATAAGGAGCAACACCAACTATTGAGTCACCATTTTCATTTTCATGAGTATAAGCTGCAAGCTGTCCGTTTTGATAAATCGGTAATGATGACCAATCGTCAGGAATAATTGCATTACCTATTGTAGCGGTATCCAAAGGATCCATTGTTTCATTCCAGTAAACAAGACCGTCTGTATATGGATAGTAGCTCCATGAGTTATCATCGGGAGTGTCATCAATATGGATTTGACGTCCGAAAACTACGTGTACATTACCGTCTTTGTCTATTTGAACGTCATTGTATCCGTCACCTCCACCACATCTCGGAAGGTCTCCGCCGTTTCCGTCAAAGAACGGGTCGGGACTTTGATAGAAAGTAACTTTTTCCCATGTATCACCGTTGTCAAAAGATTTCATAACGAAACCGTCGGCAACACCACCGAATACTACAAAAGCAATGGTGTCTCCTCTGGAAACAGCCCAAGCATAATCATCGGCACCAACACCGGCCATATCATCAGAGGTCATACCGTCAAGTATTTGCATGTAAGGATCCCATGTTTGACCACCGTCGGTAGAACGTGAATATGTAAGAGCTTGTGTTAAACCTTCGTAAGTATAACCGCTACCTACAAGAGTAATAAGATGAATTGTATTGTGATTTTCACCTGCGGTTGTCATACGAGGCCACAAAAGTTCAGCATCATTAACAGGACTTTCGATTTGGAAAAATTGCCAATCGCCTGTTCCTTTGTTTTCCCTGTAAGAAAATTGTAACGGACCTGTACCTGTATGCGCACAAACGATTTCTCCGTTTTCGCCGTAAGCTGCATATGAAGGCCAACCTGTACGTGTCGGCTCTAATCTTTCAGTGGGCTGAGGACCCCAAGCAGAACCGTCGTAATAGTTGTAACCGGTACCTCTGTCAGGACATCCCGGAGGGTTGTCAATACCACGTGTCCAAACGGTTCCTATTGTTCCGTCGGGCCATGCCCAGATGTGACGAGGAACTGTCGAGTTCGATTGGAGATCGTAAAATGTGTTACCTACTACAATATCTTGACCTTTGGGTGCGGTAACTGTTGGATTAGGTGTGCTTTCATAAGGCGCTTGATAATCACCTACAATTGTTTTGGATTTTTCAACAGTCTTGAAAAGTTGCTGTTGTTTCAATCCTTTTTGTGCCATTGTTGTTAAACCGAAGCTTAAAGCAACAACAAAAAGTAATAATCTTTTCATAATCATAAAAATTTGTTAAACATTAATTGATTTTTCTTTTTAACGATTGACAAATATATGTCAATTAAAACATAAATGCAATACTAAAACCACCAAACATTTAGTTATGTGCAACTTTTAACATTTCACAAGCCTTTTTTGGCCTTTAAAACGGAAAATGCCTTATCAATCATTTTTTCATCCATTATTATTGAAAACTCATTTGTTGTCGATAATATCTCGGTAATATTAATACCTTCCCAAGCAATAAGTTTTAAAATGTAATAATAATATCCGGGAGTCGAAGTATTTTCATCCGGAAGATATAAAGTAATGCACGATTGGTTATCCGCTTCCGAAATCAACTTTTCTTTTTTTAAAACTTCTTTAACATCCTCTAAGGCACGCTTTCCGAAAATCACGGTGGTCTCAAAAGTACATTTGCAACCGTTAACATTGATAACAAAATCCATTCATGAAAACAATTGCTTTACAAAACAATTTATCTTTGAACTCTTATTAAAATTCAAAAAATCATGCGCTACAAACCCATAGATAATACATTGTTTAAAAAGAACAGGGTAAATCTGGCTAGTTTGTTAAAACCCGAATCGGTGGCGGTTTTTCACTCTTCCGATTTATACCCTCGCAACGGGGATCAATACTTTAAATACCGCCAACAATCCGACTTGTTTTACTTAACGGGAATTGAACAGGAAAAAACAATTTTGATGATTGCTCCCGGATTTCATAATGAAAAATTCAGGGAAGCTCTTTTTATATTAAAACCCGAACCAAAACTGGAAAAATGGGAAGGTCACAAATTGACCATTGAAGAAGCAAGAGAAATTTCGGGTATCGAAAATGTATTTTTTGAAGAAGATTTTGAAGTTTCATTACGGGAAGTGCTTTTGGACAGTAAAAGAATTTACCTTAACACTAATGAATATGTAAAATTCACTCCGGAAGTAAAAGACAGAAATCAAAGAAAAGCTCTTGAGTTAAAAGAGAAATATCCTTTGCATAAATATGAACGGGTTGCACCGCTGATGAAACAACTTCGTCAGATAAAAAGCGAGGAAGAGGTTGACATTATAAGAAAAGCTTGTGAAATAACGGGAAAGGCTTTTGAGAAAGTTCTTGAAAATATAGAGCCGGGAATGAAGGAGTACGAAGTGGAAGCAATAATTACGGGTGAATTTTTACGTCACGGCTCATCAGGTCACGGCTATGATCCGATAGTTGCTTCGGGCTTTAACGCTTGTATGCTTCATTACACCGATAATGACAACGAATGTAAAGACGGTGATATGGTTCTTATGGACATAGGCGCCGAATATGCCAATTATACTGCGGACATGACCCGTACAATTCCGGTAAACGGAAAATTCACTGAACGTCAAAGAGAGTGCTACAATGCCGTTTTGGATATTTTTAAGGCCGCCCGCGAAATGCTTGTCCCCGGAAATACCATCGACAAGGTGAACAAAGCCGTTAACAAACTTATGGAAAAGAAAATGATAGAGTTGGGATTGTTTACTGAAAAAGAGGTTGAAAACCAAAATCCTGATAATCCGCTCTATTTTAAATATTTCATGCACGGAGTAAGTCATCCTTTGGGACTGGATGTTCACGATGTAGGTTCCAAATACGAACCTTTTAAACCGGGGATGGTTGTAACTTGTGAACCGGGATTATACATCGAAGAGGAGAATATCGGAATAAGAATAGAAAACGATATCCTTATAACCGAAGACGGTCCCGTGGATTTGATGATAAACATACCCATTGAAGTTGATGAAATAGAATTTGCAATGAAACACAGATAATGCCGGGAACTTTTGAAAAAAATAACAGGGAGGAAAAATATTATACGCTGGAAGAACTGACTCTCAGCATTAAAAATGTTATTTCCAAAACATACACGGGAGCCTATTGGGTAAAAGCGGAAATTGTAAAATTGAATTTTTATCCCTATTCCGGTCATTGTTACCCCGACCTGGTGGAAAAAAGGAATAACAAAATCGTTGCGCAAATACGGGCTACCATCTGGGCTGGCGACTACCAAAACATAGCTTACAAATTCAAAAAAATTACCGGCGAAGAGTTGGACAAAGGCATGACGGTTCTTCTGTTGGCCCGTGTTACTTATCACGAAATTCACGGACTTTCGTTAAACATCATCGACATTGAGCCTTCGTTTACCCTCGGTGAAATGGCAAAGGAAAGAAATGAGACAATCAAGAAATTGCAGAAAGAAGGAATTTTTGATAAAAATAAAAAGTTGCCTTTTCCTTTGGTTCCCAAAAGTATCGCCGTTATTTCGGTAGAAACTTCAAAAGGATATCATGATTTTGTTAAGGTAATTGACAACAATCCGTACGGATATAAAGTCGAATATTCCCTGTTTCAAGCCCTTTTACAAGGTGATAATGCGGTAAGTTCAATTGTGAGCCAACTGAAAAATATTGCATCTAAAGCGGAATTGTTCGATATGGTTGCGATAATAAGAGGTGGCGGCGGTGATGTAGGACTAAATGCTTACGATAATTACAAACTTGCTAAAGCGGTGGCTGAGTTTCCGTTACCGGTAATCACGGGAATAGGTCACTCCACCAACGAAACCGTAACGGAACTTGTTGCTTACGAAAACAAGATAACGCCAACAGAAGTTGCGGTTTTTATTTTGGAGAAATTCGAGAATTTTCATGCTACCCTCCTGGATCTTACGGACAGACTTACCGAAAGCGTTGAGAATATTATAGAGACGGAAAAATACGGTTTGGAGAGTGCCGCCGAAATAATCAACAATAAAGTAATACAAACGGTTCTTCAAAATAAATCACGGTTGGAACTGTTAAAAAACAGACTTCAAAACGGGGTTTCCGCATTTTTAAAAAATAAGGAAAACGGGCTTAACGGTGTTGTTTCAAAACTTCATTACAAACCTTTTAACACTGTTGCGGAACAAAAAAGACGTTTACAAAACGAGATTTCAAAATTCAACATTTTTGTAAATCAATTTTTATCAAATAAAAAGCAAACTTTAAAAGAGCTTGATACAAAACTTAATTTACTGAAACCTGAAAATATTCTGAAAAGAGGTTACAGTCTTACCTTAAAAGACGGAAGGATAATAAAATCCGTTGAGGATGTGCATAAAAACGATAAAATTTCAACCGTGTTTTTTGACGGTACGGTTATCAGCATTGTTGAAAAAACAAAAAAGAATAAAAAATAAAAACTTAACAATATGAGCAAAGATTTGACATACCAAAAAGCCATTGAGGAACTTGAAAAGATAGTAAATGAAATTGAAAACGAGGAAATTGCCGTTGACGAGCTTTCCGAAAAAGTAAAAAGAGCCTCAAAATTGATTACCATTTGCAAAGCCAAGCTTACCAAAACCGAAGAAGAGGTAAATAAGATTTTGCAGGAAATAAAGGAAGACAAAGGATAGAAAAAATTGCAGTAAAATAAAAATTCACGGAAAAACATAACAATTAGTGCTGTCTCTTATACACATCTGAC
>WFZS01000016.1 GCA_015489465.1 Bacteroidales bacterium
GGTTTTTCCGTTCTTTTATAATGAAAATCAGAGATAAACAGTAATAATCAAATTATGTTAGAGTTAATAATAATTATTCCCGTACTTTTCACAATACCTACAATTTTTTTATGGACCGCTTTTGAAAAAGCGGGAAGAAAAGGATGGGAAACTTTAATACCTTTTTACAATCTTTATGTTTTTTTGAAGATTATTAAAAAACCCATGTGGTGGTATTTACTGTTGATTTTTCCTTTCATTAATGTTTTTATGTATATGTTGATGCTTGTCGAGCTTGCAAAAGGGTTTAACAAGTACAAACTTTGGGAGCAATTTTTGGCTGTAGTGGTGCCTTTTATATATTTTCCTTGGATAACAATAAAGGAAAATCAAGAGTTTGTTGATCCCGATAAAAGACCGCCGTATAAAAAGTCGGTTACACGTGAATGGGTTGATGCAATAATATTTGCCGTTGTTGCCGCCACCATAATACGTACTTTTATTATGGAAGCATATACAATTCCCACCTCTTCAATGGAAAAATCACTTTTGGTAGGCGATTACCTGTTTGTCAGCAAAATGGCTTACGGACCCAAAGTCCCCAATACTCCGTTGTCATTTCCATTTGTTCATCATACCTTGCCTTTGACAACCAGTACAAAATCATACCTTACTTGGATTGAGTTGCCAGATTACAGATTTCCCGGATTAGGAAAAGTGGAAAGGTTCGATGCGGTGGTTTTTAATTATCCTGCAGGTGATACGGTATCTACCAGATTTCAAAGTAATATCAGCTATTACACTTTGGTTAAGCAATACGGACGAAAACGTGTTTGGAGTGACAAAAGGAATTTCGGTGATATTATTTACAGGCCTGTTGACAAACGGGAAAATTATATTAAGCGTTGTATAGGCTTGCCTGGTGATACTTTACAGATAATAGACAGACAAGTTTACATAAATGGGAAGAAAATAAAAAATCCTGCAAAAATGCAGTTTCAATACAGGGTATTTACCGACGGTAGCAGCATCAACCCTAAAATTCTTGAAAAACTTAATATCACCGAAGGAGGAAGAACTGGTATCCCGGGTGAGTTTGTTTTCGTGTTAACTAACGAAGCCAGGGATGCTTTGGCAAAACTCCCCGTTGTAAAGAAGATAGAAGTTTTTAACGATCCAAAAGGTAAATGGGATAAAGATATTTTTCCTCAAGACCCGCAATATCCTTGGAACAGGGATAATTTCGGTCCGTTATGGATACCCAAAAAGGGAGCAACCGTTGAGTTAAATTCAAAAACACTTCCTCTATATAAAAGAGTTATAAGGGTATATGAAGGTAATAACTTGAAAATAAAAGACGGGAAAGCATTTATAGACGGAAAACCTGTTGACAAATATACTTTTAAAATGGATTATTATTGGATGATGGGGGATAACAGACATAATTCCGCCGATTCCAGGTATTGGGGTTTTGTTCCTCAAAATCATATTGTGGGCAAGGCTGAATTCATTTGGCTTTCGCTGGATAAAAACAAGCCCTTATTCGAAGGGAAAATAAGATGGAACAGGATTTTTACCTTGGTAAAATAAACCCTTTATTATTTAAAAAAAAAGCTTTTATACTATTGGTTTTTGCGGGTTAATTTAGTAAAAGCTTTTAGTGTTACCTTTGTAAATAAAAAATAAGTTTTCTGCAGTGAAAAACAGATTGAAAAAAGAGGCGAAACCTGTAAATAAACGTAACGAGAAAAAAAGCGCCGTAAAGAAAAAAGGTGCCTCCGGTAATAAAAAGAAATCGGTGAAACCGAAAAAAAATCCGGGTAATAATAAAAAAATTGACGTCAGAGTTTGGCGTATAGCCGGCTTTTTATTGATTCTTTTCTCAATTTATTTGCTGCTTTCTTTTTTTTCATTCTTTGTAAACTGGTTTAAAGCAAATCCGGATACAGGTGTAAACCAGATGTTTCACATTGCCGAGACTTTTAAAGACCACACCAAAATTGTTGAAAGTTGGACAGGTAAATTAGGGGGAAACTTAGCTGATATTTTTATAAGAAATAGTTTCGGGTTGGGAGCTTTTTTCATAGCTTTTGCCTTGTTTGAGTTTGGTGTTAGACTTTTGTTTAAATTAAAAACGGTTAGCAATTGGCGTTTCTTTGAATTATCCGTACTATCTCTTTTATGGCTACCGCTTTTGGCGGCATTGATTTTTCCTGAAAATCCCGTTAATATTATAGGAGGAAACGTTGGACATCAATTACACCTTTTGCTTAGCAGATATATGGGGCTTGCAGGAGAAGTGCTGATTTTGATTTTTACGGTTGCAATATTTACCTTGATAGATATTCAATTTAATTTTCACAAAAAGAAAAAGAAAGAGGAGAAATCTTTAAAAACGAATTTTGATTCGAACAATGGTAATAAAAGAGTAAGTGAAAAAAGTGAAGATATTTACAATACAGTGGAATTTTCTGTTGAAGAGGACGATGAAACAAAAAAGGGTGAAAATGACAAAAACAAAGTTGATTTAAAAGATGAGGGGACGGTGGATTTAACACTAACGGAAGCGGATATAAAAGAAAAAGACCTTTCGGAGCGGATAAAAGAAAATGTAAGTGATGCGGAAAATATAGAACTTACCGTTGAACATGTTGAGCCGGATAAAGAAGTTGATAACAAAAAAGTAAATCCCGGTGATCATTTTGGTGTTGATACGGAATTTGACCCCAGGTTGGATTTGCCCGATTATAAATTTCCTCCTCTTGATCTCCTGGAAAAATATGATGACGGGAATGTAAAAGTTGAAAGGGAAGAGTTGGAAGCTAATAAACGAAAGATTGTTGAGACTCTTAAAAATTATAATATAGGTATTTCGCAAATAAAAGCTACCATAGGCCCTACCGTTACTCTTTACGAGATAGTTCCTGCACCCGGTGTTAGAATTTCAAAAATTAAAAATCTTGAAGATGATATAGCACTTAGTCTTTCCGCCATAGGAATAAGGATTATTGCTCCTATCCCTGGTAAGGGTACTGTTGGTATCGAGGTGCCTAACAAGAATCCAACTATTGTTTCTATGCGCTCCGTTCTGTCTTCTGAAAAGTTTCAGAATAGCACGTTTGAGCTTCCCTTGGCTTTGGGTAAAACAATATCAAACACGAGTTTTGTTGTTGATCTTGCCAAAATGCCACATATTTTGATGGCCGGTGCTACCGGACAAGGTAAATCCGTTGGGCTTAATGCAATAATCTCTTCATTGCTTTATAAAAAACATCCTGCCGAGTTAAAGTTTGTTTTGGTTGACCCTAAAAAGGTAGAGTTAACCCTCTATTCAAAAATAGAACGGCATTTTCTTGCCAAACTGCCCGATTCAGAAGAGTCCATTATTACCGATACCAGAAAGGTTGTCAGAACATTGAATTCGTTAAGTATAGAGATGGACAACAGATATGAACTGTTGAAGGATGCCCAGGTTAGGAATATAAAAGAATATAACGCCAAGTTTAAAAAACGTAAACTTAATCCCGTGCATGGGCACAGGTTTTTACCTTATATAGTTCTTATTGTGGATGAGTTTGCCGACTTGATAATGACAGCCGGCAAAGAGGTGGAAGGACCTATTACAAGGCTTGCCCAGTTGGCACGTGCTGTTGGTATCCATCTTGTTATCGCAACACAACGACCCTCGGTAAATATTATTACGGGAACCATTAAGGCTAACTTCCCGGCACGTATTGCTTTCAGGGTGATCTCGAAGATTGACTCCAGAACAATTCTTGATGCTTCCGGAGCGGATCAGCTTATCGGTAGAGGAGATATGCTTCTCTCAACGGGAAGCGATTTGATAAGGTTGCAGTGTGCTTTTATAGATACGCCTGAAGTTGAGAGAGTAACGGATTATATAGGAAGTCAGCGAGGATATCCCGATGCTATGCATTTGCCTGAATACGAAGACGAAGAAGCCGAAATGAAAAAAGACTTTGACAATAGCGACCGTGACCCGTTATTTGAAGATGCCGCCAGGATTATTGTCCAGACACAACAAGGTTCAACATCGCTTTTACAGAGAAAACTTAAATTGGGTTACAACAGGGCGGGCAGGATAATTGACCAGCTTGAAGCTGCCGGAATAGTAGGACCTTTTGAAGGAAGTAAAGCCAGAGAAGTGAAAATCGCAAATGAAATGGCTTTGGAACAGTTCTTGAAAGACTTAAATATGGATAATAAAAATAATGACAATTATTAATAAAAAATTTTTTGCATGAAGAAAGTAATTGTGAGTTTGGTGATATCATTGACATTTATATTTAGTCTGCAAGCTCAAGATAACAATGACGCCGGTAAACTTTTGGAATCGGTGGTTAACAAGATTGCCGGATATAAAAATTTTACCGCGGATCTTTCATATACCATGGTAAATAAAGAGATGGATATCAATGAGGAGAAAAAAGGAAAGATATATGTTGAGGGAGATAAATACCGCATTGAAATGCCGGGTCAGATAATAATTTCCGACGGGAAAACATTATGGACTTATATTGAAGATTCGGATGAAGTTATGGTTAGCAATGTTGAGGACAACGACCAATCGATTTCACCGACAAAGATTTTAACAAGCTACAACAAAGATTATATTGC
Source organism: Bacteroidales bacterium (assembly GCA_015489465.1). GTDB lineage: Bacteria > Bacteroidota > Bacteroidia > Bacteroidales > F082 > B16-G9. Next base: position 4,618 of record WFZS01000016.1, read on the forward strand.
AAAATTCGGTAGCGAAGCAAAATACAAAAAAGGTGATAAAAGAATTATTTATCTGAAACCCGGTAAGTCCGCTGTTAAGGATAATAATTTCGATAAAATGAGTGTTGTTATTGACGTTAAAAAGAAGATGCTTGACAGCTTTTCCATTTATGATAAAAGTGGAAATGTCTTTACATATCACATCCTTAATCTGAAACCTAATGTTGATTTGCCTCCCGATACGTTTAAATTTAATCCGGAAAAATATCCTGATGTAGAGGTTGTTGATATGAGATAAATAAAATGAATAAGCTATGAAAACATCTGTCGATATTAGTTATTACCCTTTAAAAGACGAGTTTGTTCCACATATTTTGGATTTCATCGACCGGTTGAATAAGCATGAAAACATTATTTGCCAAACCAATGGTATGAGTACACAGGTTTTCGGCGAATATGATGATGTCATGAATGCTTTGACCGAAGAAATACGTAAGTCGTTTGAGCTGCCGCATTCCGTATTCATTCTTAAAATAATCAATTCCGATTTGCAGAAGCATTCGTAATAAATGAATGAGATAATACATTTCTTTTTAGAGCCGTATCATGAGGCTTCGTGGATTAATATTATCCTTGAATTTACTGCTGCTGCCTTAGGTGTTGCAAGTGTTTTATATGCACGCAAAGAAAATATCCTTGTTTTCCCTACGGGAATAATAAGTACCGGGATTTATGTTTATTTGTTAGCCCAGTGGAATCTTTACGGCGATTTGATAATAAACATTTATTATACTTTAATGAGTATTTACGGATGGTACCAGTGGTCAAAGGTAGTGGATGATAATGATAGCCATATTCCGATAACACGTTCAACGACAAAGGATAAAATTAAAGCCTTTGCAATATTTGCATTTACTTCGGTATTTGTAATAGCCGTTTACAGGCATTTTAATGTTATGCCCAATAATTTGGGATTTAAAGAGAGTGTGGAATATGCCATTGCAAAACTTACTTCCGGAAAATTATCCGATTTCAGACAGGCAACACCGTTCCTCGATACCTTTACAACAGGGGTTTTCTTTGCAGCCATGTGGCTTATGGCAAACAAAAAAATCGAAAACTGGATATTATGGATAGCCGGTAATATTGTTTCAATTCCGTTGTATTTTGTTAAAGGTTACGGTTTTACCGGAATTCAATATATTATCTTTTTGATTTTGGCGGTTTACGGTTATAAGGAATGGAAAATTATGCTAAATCAAAATAAACTAAAGGTTAAGGTAAATTGAAAAAGGTTTACAAAATAGCGGTTACCGGTCCCGAATCTACTGGTAAGACAAAACTTAGTGAATGTCTAGCAGGTTATTTTAACACTGTATGGGTACCCGAATATGCCCGTGAATATCTTCAAAAAAAAGGAGGTAATTATGATTTTGGTGATATAGTTAAAATCGCTAAAGGACAAAAAAGGAGGGAAGATGAAGCTTTGCGTCAAGCCAGTAAATTTTTGATTTGTGATACGGATCCTTTGGTTACAAAAATATGGAGTGAGGTTGTATATGGAAAGGTTGATCCTTGGATAATAAACGAAGTTGAAAACAATCCTTATGACCTTTATTTACTTTGTTACCCCGATTTGCCGTGGGAACCCGACCCTTTAAGAGAAAATCCCGATGACAGGGATAAACTGTTTGAAATTTATTATAACGAACTCGAAAAAAGAAATTATAACTTCAAAGTTATTAAAGGAACAGGGGAGGAGAGATGTAAAAATGCCGTAAGTGCTGTAAAAAATAGTCTCGGGTAAAGCTCGATTATTTTCGCTTCTTCAATTCTTTAAACTCTTTTTTCAGATATAAAACATCATCTTTATTTATTGTTAGCATTTTGGCATCCACTTTTGTAAGTTTAAAGAAAACTGTCATTTGATAAAGCATTGAAGCTGTGTATGATATACTGGCAGTTATCCCTGCACCCACGATACCTGTTTTAGGTATAAGAGAAAATCCAACGGTTAAAGTGAAAATAAGACCGATGGCGGATGATATCGTGTTATGATAATGTTTGCCTACTCCCGAAAAATAGTGACTCAAAATCATTGATAACGACATTGCCATTATTCCTGCCGATAAACTTTGAATTATCAAATGTAGATTATCAAAATCTTTTCCGAAAACAAAACCGAAAAAAGATTCGGGAAGTAATAATAAAACAATCAGAGCAAATAAAGTTGCTGCAAATACGAACTTTAAGAATCTTACGGTAAGTTCAACCGAGTATTTTTCGGATTTTGTGTTAGAGATTTTAGAATATTGAACCATCGAAACACTTTTGCCTACAAGCCATATACCTTCCGACATTTTATTACCAACGTCAAAAATTCCCAAACCGGCTTTCCCGATATAACTTTCTATGATATAGTATGAAATCCGGTAATTCATAAGTTGTATAAGATTTGCAAACTGCACATAAGAACCGTATTTTAAAATATGCCTTAAAACACTACCGATCCCCTTTAAACTGATACTTTTAACATACTTTACAGTCATTGACAGGCTTATGATAAAAGTTAATGAAAAAGCAAAGTATAAAGAATAGACATAAGATATTGTTTCTTTTCGTCCGGCAACGTAAAAGAAAATTAACATAGCCGATATCAATACGGCAAACCGGATTATACTGATAAAATTGTATTCTTTTATTCTTTCCTTCCCCAGTAAAAATGTCATATTTATCGATCCTAATGCTTGAATAAAACTTAAAGCAAAAATGTGAATTACAAATTTTTCCGGGATAAGGTTAAATAAATTCAATAAATATGTTCCTGCCGAAGCTGATATAAAAGCCCAAATGTATGAAGGTAAAAATAGCTGAAAAGTATTATGTCTCGGTATTAAATAGACAAGTGCTCCTCCGCCGATAAAATTGCTTATGAGCATTATAATTGTAATTCCCAGCACTATAAGTGCTATTTCTCCCACTCCTTCACTTCCCAATGCCCTGGCATTGATTATTACAACGATAAATGAAATTATCGAAGTAAATAATCTTGTGCCTGCCGTTCCTAATATCTTCCGGAGCATAAACTTTTTTATCTATATGTGTTCTATTAAATTAAAACAAAAGTAGGCAACTTAATTTAATATTATCCTTTATGTAGTTTTTCCGAAAGTTTGTTTTTGAAATTACTGAAATTAAATTTATATCGTTTCCCGTCAATAATTTCCAAAGTTTCCGTTTTTGTATAAGTGTGTAAACCTTTCCTGTATTTGTTTAATATACCTGGCTTTATTTCTTTAACGGGGATTTCGGAAAATTTATTTTCCGTAAGTTCGGTAATTTTGTTTATTACAATGTTTTGGCCGTATGTTGAGGAGCTGTTTTGAGCGGGTCTGTATAAAATTCCGTTTTCAATATATGGAGTACCTCCGGGTCTTGAATTTCTTATATCCATTTTGACCGGATTGGCATGGTGTTGACGGTATTTACCGTTGAATTTATCGGAATGAAATATGTAAAGGTCTGTATTCGAATCACCTTTACGTGTAGTGAAAAGCCACCACTTGTTATTATAAAAAATCAAAGTGCTGTCTATCCCTGGAAAATCTTTGATTAAAGTTTGCTCGAATTTAAGTTCTTGGTTGAGTCTGTCGTATTTATATAAATTAATGCTGTTTGTAGCCACTGATTCGGGAATACAATATATTTCGTTTTCAACTTCAAAAATAAAAGGATATGACAGGTGGTGCTCTTTTTCAAGTACCGGCTTTATTAACCCGAAACCGTTTGCATTGTAAATTATCTCGGAAATATTACCTTTTTGTTTGGAATAGTTGTAGTTTTCAAAAAGAATGTGCAGCCTGTTGTCTGTATAAAAAGCAAAAGGATCGGCATAAAAAGAGCCTCTTTCTGGTTTGGGGAGCCAATAAATATCTTTCCCCCTTTTGATTGCTACATTCCACTCTTCGGGACGAAACAAGTCGTTGTAATGAAAGTTAATTTTATTGAAAAATATTTTAAAAAGAAATTTAATGGTTTCCGTGTTGGAAGGGTCTTTAAAAACGGGTGCTGTTGTTTTGCTTGGTGTGTTTGTCAGATATCCTGCGTTATCATTCATAATGTCTTTACAAACCAAAGATGGCCATCGTGATGTTTTAAAATATAAATTATCTATTTGCCCCTGATATGAGTGCGAAACCGTTTTGTAAAAACCTTTTTTCAATATAATACCGCCATCGAGTTTTTCGGTTAATCTTTGAAGGATACTTCCCGTAACGGGATCGTCGTTATATATTTCCCAAAATCCGGGAGGACCTCCGCGGTATTTTTGTTCATCGTCATGGTGAAACGACCATACACCGTATTTTGCACTGCTCAAAATTTCACCCCTGATGATGTTGAAGCCGAAGCGTAAAATAAAATCAAGGTTTTTATTTTTAATAAAATCGATATCGTTACCCTTAAAATACTCTGAATAACCTTTTTTTTGAGTTGTGCATTTTATTGTTTCGGGTAATTTTGTAAAAACAGAGTTAACGGATATTTTCTTTTTGGCTAACGGTTTAAAGAAAAATCTTAAGTATAAACGGTAAAGTCCTTTTTTTGTAAAATATCCCGAAAGCTTATCCTTAAAAGACCTTTCGTGACTTTTATCGTCGTTTATAATTAAAAGATTGCAGGTATGTCCGTAGGACAAAAGTTCCGAAACACAACGGGCTTGCCACATAAATAAACTGTCACCGTTTAGCATTATCCCGAAGGTGAGCTTCTTTTTATTTGTTGATGTACCGTTCATAAATTTTTGTTAACTGAAGTCCTACGGCTTGTGAACTGAATTTCTTTTTGATTGTTTCCTTAATTTTTTCAGGGTTGTAATTAGTATAAGTTAAACACATTTTTTCAATGGCTTCTTTCAATTCTTTTTTATTACCGGCTTTAATCAGTATTCCGTTACTTTGGTTAACGAAATATTCCGGTCCACCGCATCTTGTTGCTATTACAGGTTTCCCGGCAAGTAAGGCTTCGGCCGTTACTACAGAGAAAGTTTCCGTAACAGAATTCATAACAAGGAAATCGCAATTTGCAATTATTTCGAGTACCTCATCATTTGTCTTTCTACCTAAAAATTTAACTCCTTTGTTTAATACTCCTTTCTCTTTTGCAAGATATTCCAGATTTTTCCTGTCTGTTCCGTCTCCTACAATAAAATATTCTATTTGATCCCTGTTTTTTAATTCAGAGTAAACCTCTATTATTTCACTTATCTTTTTTATGTTGTCTTCAAGGTCGGCAACCGATAGCATTGTTATTTTATCCTTTTTATTTGTTGCCGTCACATTTTCCGAAGCTTCCACCACGTTGTTGATAATCTCAACTTTATCATCGTTAATACCAATGTTGACTAAAGCTTTTTTGATGTTTGGCGAAACCACCAAAATAGCTGATGCCCTTTCAAATACCAGCTTTGTCAGCTTTTTGTAAATAAAGTTTTTCGCACTAAAAGCTCCGGTAATATACCCCGACCAATGTTCACTAACAATTAATGGGGTTTGGAATTTTACAGAGTAAAAAACACCGGCTAATCCCGTACGTAACAATACATGAACATGTATAAGGGACGGCTTACCGTTTTTATTTAAAATTAGTTTAACACCCTTTTTAAAACCTTTTAAATATCTTATGATATTCAAAATAGTATTTTCAGAATTTTTGAAATAAACGGTTACATTGTATATACCGGATTCCGTTTTTTCAACTATATTATAAGCTTCCTTTTGTTTTCGTGATTTAACAAAAAGCACACTGTTGTTATAACGGTCTTTTACGGATTTAATATGTTTATAAATAAAAATACCGTTTTGAGGGTCATCACTATGAGGATACCACCTTGGAAAATGAAGGATATGTTTTTTTGAGTTTTCCGTTATCAAAAGTGATGAATTTTTTGCTTTCAACAAATGTATTAAAAATTATACAGTTTTTGCGGTTACCGTTTTTAGAGTTAATAGCTTTTTTTATTATTGATTTCTCATTTTGTTGAGTTCATATATACAAGATATTAAAGGAATTAATCAATAAAAATAAAAAAAGTCCGGACTTTTTATTTCCGGACTTTTTTATTTCAGATGAAAGAGAAGAATATAAAACTAAGTATATGGTTAAAAATATTATTCTTTCTCTTCATCTTCTTTATTAAGTTTGTAAACTTTTCTACTAGCATAGCTAAAAGCAAGTGTACCAAGGATTATAAAACCCGATCCGATGGGGGCATTACCTCCTACCGGAGGTGCGCCGCCTCCGGGACCGCCGTTAGGCGGATCCCCGGGATCTCTGGTATTTTGTGAAAATCCTATAACCGGTAACATTAGCACAGTTGTAATAATCAGTGTTTTTAACATCTTCTTCATAATGTCTTCTTTAATAAGTTAGTATTCTTATTTATTTTTATTTAATAAATATTTTACGGGTAGTTACGTTACCGTCCGAAATTATTCTTACTATCAAATAAGAATCATATTTTCCAACGGGGATTACATCCATTTTGGACGGAGCAAACTCTTTACTTACAATTCTTCTACCCATAACATCGTAAACTTCCACCAGTTTTGTTTTGCTTGCCATATCACCGTTGCTTAAAATATAGATGTTGTTGTTAAAGCCGTAAACATTAAGGTTTGTATTTGCCGTTTCATCATTAATACCCGTAACGTTGCGACCCACATGGAGTAAGAATCTCATGGGTTCATCATCTTGTGTTGCGGCAAACCTGTAAATATTGTCGGCTTTAAGATCTTGGAAGATATTCAGTTTGGTATCTTCCAAAATAACTTCAACATCATCCGGCAAAGAAATATCCGCGGTTATAGTTTTAATACCTTCCTCGGTACCCGGTATAAATCCAACAGGGATAACTCTTTGGTCATCATCATTGTTAAGAGCAGGCAAACTGTTAAGACTTAACATAACATCACCCGCTTTAGAGAAAATTTGAGGGGTAATTTCAGATTCAGAGAATCTCTTCTTGGTATCGTATGCTTCATACTGTTCCGTGGCACCGTCGATAAAGAGTATGTTAAGTTGGTCGTCACCTGTTGAAGTAAGAGTTATTATTTCCTGCTCTTTACCGTTGTTTTTATAATAAGCTTGACTCGAATGAACTGCGGCGGATGTCGGTATTGTTATTGAAGGACTGGCTGCATTTGCATGAACGAAGAAACCTTGTCCCATAGGTACAATACCATCGGTCAATGCACCTGCACCGGAAGTGCTGTTCCAATCGTAATAAGTGCCGCCACCGCTTGAATTGGGTTTCCATACCCAGAATTGAGTATCAACATTAGTAAGTGATGTAATGTTGTCAAGATCAATTGCACTTGTGAAAGGATTGGCAATAAGGTTGTATCCGTGTGCTGCATCGGTGAAAGACAAGGTTGGTGAAACATCCGAAGATACCAACGAACCTGTCATTTCAATAGTTACGGCATCACCGGAATAATTTGCATCAACCCAAATTTCATTACCGTATCCCGGATCCAATGCTTCTGTCAAATCTGTCAGGTAAGTTCTTGAATCATCGCTTTCGTTGTATTTTGTCACCCAAACATCGGGATTATGATTAAAATAATATGTATTTAACGTTTGTCCTTCGGCAGCAACTCCTATATCATGCCATCTTCCTTTTGTTACATAACGTCTAACAACTACATCTCCCGTTGCTTGAATATGACTACCTCCTATTACCGAACCATCTCCCGAGGCTGATGAATTTATTATAAAATCACTTGAATAACCTGTGGTTGTAATAGTAGGATAATTTGTCAATCCTTCGGGTATTGTAACATCTGTTGAAGCACCCGGAACAGTCGTTGACCAGTTGTTGGGATTCGTCCAATCATTGTCGGTATTACCGGTCCATGTTGCCGAGCCGGTATATTCCGTAACCTGAATATCATCAACAAATATATCATACTGGTCGGCATCACTATAGCCATGGAAACCGACATAATAAGTACCCGAGGTAGATGGTGTAAATGTTCCGTGACCAACTGCCCAGGAAGTATTGGTAATATTGGAGTTATCAAATATCGGTGTTCCCGACATTGCTGTTGAAGTTGCATCTGTTCCCCAATCAACGGCAAGTTTTTCAATATATGCTGAACTTGCAGCTTTATAAACAAAACTAACTTCGTAAGTTGTTCCTCCTGTAAGGGTTAAGCCTTGTGTGAAGAACCAGTCGTCCATTGCCATAGTGCTGTTCCATCGTATTCCGGCTGAATTTGGCGAACTTTCAAAAGTGGAACTTGTGGTTACCCATGTATAATTGTCTCCGTTTGTATTTTCCACTGTCATACAGTTCGGGAAATCCGGTGCGGTTACATCGTCAAAATGTTCAAAATAAGGTACAGTGGTAGTTAAACATTTTGTTGAAAAAGTATTCGGTCCGACCCAGTTACTTGTACCGGAATTATCATGATCACAATCACTGCGAACGTACCAATCATATTCAGTATTAGCTGTTCCTCCCGTCCAATGGTAAGGATTATTCGGAGTATCATTAATAGTAGGTGTGGTAGTTTGAGTTGGAGCCGGGTCACCTGCAGGAACAATATAAATATCCCAATTGGAACCTGATGCGTCGGTCCATCCCAAATCTGCTCCTGTTGTTGTAATATTGGAAACTGTCTGATCTGATGGGTCCAGACAAGAAGGAGCTTCCTCCACAACAATATTATCCACTGCCATATCAGATCTATAATTACTACCTACAGTACCATGTATTCTGATATAAACATTACTGTTGCCACCGTATCCGCTCATTGTTATAGCATCACTGTTCCACTGATTTCCCTGATCACCTGATTTTGACCAAAGTGAAGTCCAAGTGGCGCCGTCATCCGTAGAAGCATCTATACTTAATGTACCCATATCAGCTCCATACATGTGGTAATCAAATGTAAAATAGGGTGTTGTAAGTGATGAAAAGTCAAATGCCAAATATATTATTGCTTCCATTCCGGAATTACCGGATGCTTCCGTAAAGATATAATAAGAACCGTCTGATGCAGCCGATGGTCCTGTGCTTGATGACGGTGTACTACCGCTTTGTCTTGTCCAATCAATGTCATCATCGGTTGCTTGTGTCCATAAACCGAATCCGGTTTCAAAACTTTCGCTATAAGGATAACTGGTTACTTTACTTAATGTTGAAAAAGTATTAGGTCCCACCCACGAACTTGTGTTGGTATTATCTTGACCGCAATCGCTACGAACATACCAATCGTAAGTGGTGCCTGAACTTCCACCTGTCCAATGATACGGGTTGGTAGTAATATCATTGGCCGTAGGCGTTGTAGTTTGAGTTGGAGCCGGGTCACCTGTCGGGACAATGTAAATATCCCAGTGTGAACCGGATGCGTCGGTCCATCCCAAATCGGCTCCCGATGTTGTAATATTTGAAACCGATTGACTTGTCGGGTCCGGACATGAAGGCGTTTCGCGTACAGTAACATCGTCAACGAAAAGATTGGGACCGTAACCCGAATAAGCGTAAAATCTTATAATGATATTATTACCGTAAGAAGATAAATCGATATCGGATGTTGCTACAAATGAGCCGGGAGAAGTATTACCTGCGCCGTCATTTGAATTAAGTCTTGAACCTCCTCTGGTCCATACCTGATGCCAAGTAGATCCGTTATCATCGGAAACCTCAACGGAAAGTGAATCGTCAGGATAACTGGAGCTGTATTTATGTGACCATTTAAAATAAAATGAAGGAGTTGTCAATCCGGAAACATCAAAAGTAGGGGTGTACATAATATCTGTATTACCGCTGGATTGTCCCCAGAAGTTAGCTTTGGCACAGTCGGTTCCCCCCGAGCTGTATTGTTGCCATTCATAAGTTGAGCCCGTAATATTTTTATCAATAGTCCAGCAAGACGGTTCCCATGACGAGAAGTCTTCTGAATACGGGAATGAAGTAATTGCGTTACAAGCCGTGGTAAAAGTACTTGGACCAACCCACGAACTCGTATTGGTATTATTTTGGCCGCAATCGCTACGAACATACCAATCATAAGTGGTACCTGCACTTCCACCTGTCCAGTGATACGGGTCGGTAGTAACATCATTGGCTGTAGGTGTTGTAGATTGAGTTGGAGCCGGGTCACCTGTCGGGACAATGTAAATATCCCAGTGTGAACCGGATGCGTCGGTCCATCCCAAATCGGCTCCCGAGGTTGTAATGTTGGCAACCGTTTGATTTGTCGGATCCGGACAACTCGGTGTTTCCTCCACTTTCACATCGTCTAAAACCACGCCGTATCCGTAATGTTCATAGCCGTGAAAAGCTATTTGATATGTTGCCGAGGGGCTGGGTAGAGTAAAAATCTCTCTTGTCCAGTCTGTTATACTATTTGTCCAACCGCCAAGATAATGCCAGGAATCAGACGAGGATGTTCTATAATAAACAGCTAGCGTATCCTGGTCTCCACCCCAGTCAGCTTGTGCATGCCAAAAAACCAATCGCGGACTTGTAGAAGAACTAAGGTCAATTTCAGGGGTAACCAATTTGGTTTCATAATAATTATAACCTCCTTTAAAAATTGCATTATAACTTCCTGTATGTGCAGAAGCGGGATTACCGGAAACTCCACCGTTTTGATACTCCCAGTCATGTGTTCCGGAAACATACTCGTTTGACCATCCGGTAGGCAGTGAACCGCCTTCAAATCCTTCGGAAAGGTATGTTTGCCCGTAAAAGTAGGAACTGAAACCTAGTGCAAACATTAACAATAGTAATTTTCTTTTCATAACATATAAAATTTAGTTTATAAAAATTTTAGTTTATAATATCCTTAGGCTCACAAATATAAACAATTTTTAAAAAAAAAAAATTTTTTTCAGGTTTATTGTTTCTTTCCATTTGTTCCACGTAAAAAAAGCCCGGACTTTTTATTTCCGGACTTTTATATAAATTTAGGTAAAAGTGAAAAATGTACTAAGTACAGATTAATAATATTCCTTTTTTAGAATTTTACAAGCTTTTTTACTTTCATAGCTTAAAGCAAGAGTGCTAAGAATAACTACACCGGCTCCTATTGGAGCATTACCACCAACAGGTTGGGCGCCGCCTCCGGGACCGCCGTTAGGCGGATCCCCCGGATCTCTACTATTTTGTGAAAATCCTATAACCGGTAACATTAGAACTGTTGTAATAATCAGTGTTTTTAACATCTTCTTCATAATGTTTTCTTTATATAAATGAGTATTCTTATTTAATAAATATTTTACGGGTAGTTACGTTACCGTCCGAAATTATTCTTACTATCAGATAAGAATCGTATTTTCCAACGGGGATTACATCCATTTTGGACGGAGCAAACTCTTTACTTACAATTCTTCTGCCCGTAACGTCGTAAACTTCCACCAGTTTTGTTTTACTTGCCATATCACCGTTGCTTAGGATGTAGATGTTGTTGTTAAAACCGTAAACATTAAGGTTTGTACTTACCGTTTCATCATTAATACCCGTAACGTTGCGACCCACATGGAGTAAGAATCTCATGGGTTCATCATCTTGTGTTGCGGCAAACTTGTAAATGTTATCGGATTTAAGATCCTGGAAAATATAAAATTTGGTA
>WFZS01000017.1 GCA_015489465.1 Bacteroidales bacterium
ATACACACTAACCTTACTTTAATATTCAGCACTACACAGGCAATAGCATCGGGTGATGCCGGAGTAAAATTGATTTCCCCTTTTGTAGGTCGTGTTCACGATTGGTACAAAAAAGAGTGGGGTGTTGACGAGATTCCGGCAAAAGAAGACCCGGGAGTAAAATTGGTTACCGACATTTTCAACTACTTCAAAAAATTCGATTTCAAAACCGAAGTAATGGGAGCGAGTTTTAGAAATACCGGGGAAATTATAGAACTTGCAGGTTGCGATCTTCTTACCATTTCGCCCGCGCTACTTAATGAGTTGGAAAATTCAACGGCAGAGGTAACAAAAAAACTCGATAAAGAAAAAGCAAAAAAAATGGATATAGAGCCTGTTCATTATAATGAAATGGAGTTCAGATGGGAAATGAACGAAAATTTAATGGCTACGTATAAACTTTCGGAAGGAATAAGGCTGTTCAGCAACGACCTTCGTAAACTTGAAAAATACATTATCGAAAGAATGTGAATGTTGTAATCCCAATAGATTTATAAAAAACGGGACTGTGTATTTTGTACAAGTCCCGTTTTTTTTACATGAATAATTTTAAGTTTAATATCTATTGAAATAATTTATAACTGGTGGAATCGCTGAAATTTATTTGTAATATACCGTTTTCCTTGTTATAAAAAATTTCATTCGGCACAACCTCTCCTCCATTGGTTTTATCGTTACTTATTTTATAAACATCGGTATAAACCACATCATTTATTATAACGGTGTCCAAATCCGGTGAGGCATTGGCAATATTGAGTTTAAAATATGTGTTGTTTACGGTAATTATCATGTTCGGATTATAATCTACAGGCATTACCTGAAGTGCCAAATAAGTTTTAGGCGGTATGGTATGAAAAAGTTCAACAACTTTATACTCATAAACATAATAATCGTCATCACAATTTTCCGTAACGGTTCTTGCCGTTTTTTCAAAAGATGTTAAAACATCAAATTTTAACTTTTCAGAATTTTCAGAATTTTGAAATATCACGGTTTGATCTTTTTCATAAGGAATAAAGGACCTTTCGAAATCGGAAAGCTCGTATCTTCCGGCTTCTTCGGATTTTTTGCAACATGAAGAAAAGTTTAGCAGCAAACCGGAAAACAAAAAAATCAAAAGAATTTTTCTCATAAAATATTTTTTAAAAAATTAACGTATCAAAAATAGCTACTTTAAAAATCATAAATTTACACTGCAAAATTATTATTTTATCAATGACGTAACAGTTTTATGAATATTGTTAAGGAAAAAAATATCACGATAAAGTGGGACGAAACCGATTCTACGGGAAGATTAAGTTTCCCCGGATTATCACAACTATTAATAACAACCGCCACGGAACACGCGGAAGAACTGGGATTTGGCTACAAAACATTGAAAGCAGGCAATTTGAACTGGGTTCTTTTCAGGATGAATTTTGAAATATCCGAATTTCCGGGGTGGAATGAGAAAATAAAAGTTACAACATGGCCCTCGGGAGTAAAAGGTCTTTTAGGACTTCGTGAATTTATGATTTCAAACGATAAAGGAGAAAACATTGTTAAAGTATCTTCGGAATGGATGATTATAGACCTTAAAACAAGAAGACCAAAAAGATTAAACAATTTTGAAGAAATTCTCAAATACCAAAAATCGGAAAAAGTAACCCGGAAAGAACCCCTTTTAGTAAATGACAAAGGTAAGTTTAACGATATTTTTGAAATAAAGGCAATGGATTCTCACTTGGACCTCAACGGACACGTTACCGCGAAACGATATTTTGAATGGATTAATGACGGGATTTTCGAAATACACGGCAAAAAAGACATAGAACAAATTCAAGTTACCTTTTTTCATGAAACCTATATTCACGAAAAATTAACGGTTCAATCCGACGAAAACGGAACCACTTTCAGAGGTATGAAAGAAAATAATACAAGACCGGCTTTTACCGCTGCCGTTAAATTTAAAAATCAAGTTAACCTTTAAAAAAATTTTATGAAAAATTCAGCAACAATTGTCATATCGGTACTCTTGACCTTGTTCTCGTTATTGAGTTGCCAATCACAGGAAAAAAAAGAATTAAAAGCCGACTTTTATAATTTAAGGGATAAAAAATATTCCGAAGAATCTTTCGAAAGTATAATTGAAAAATACAAAGGAAAGGTTATTTATATGGATTTTTGGGCAAGCTGGTGCCGTCCGTGTAAAAACGAGATGCCTTATTCTCTCAGGTTACAAAAATATTTTAAGGGTAAGGATGTTGTATTTGTCTATTTTTCATCTGACAGGAATCCCGAAGCTTGGGAAAGGACAATAAAAGCAATGCAGATAACCGGAGAGCATTATCTTTTCAACAAGAAAGTTTATACCGAAAGAAACCGGATAGCACAAGTAAAATACATACCCCGTTATATGCTTTTCGATAAAAACGGAAATCTTGTTGACGACAATGCACCACGTCCGTCAAGCTCTAATATTAAAACCGAAATAGAAAAGTTATTGAAAAATTAATTAGAGTTTATTTACCTGTTTTCAACAAAAAGAAATCCCTGTTGAAATTAATAAATATGCTGTATGAAAAATCGTGGTGTCCGTCATCGGGTCCTACAATATTTCCCAATATATCCAAATAGCCTTCGTACCTCACGCCGAAAAACAAACCTTGAGATATCTTTTTGTGAATATCCAATTTATAATAAAACATTTCCCTTTCAGGAAACACATCACCTTCATACTCGGGTCTGTACGAAACCGACGAAAACAGCGGCTCACCGATTGGAGCTATAAATTGATAACTTTTCCAATATCCGGCATGCAAGTTTACAAATTTTGATTTTAAATATATTTCGGGCATTATCCCGTGTCCATTTTCAAAAGGTTGAAGTTTTTCACCCGAACCGTCTTTATATGTTATGTAATGAAAATTTGCGCCTACGGTTTTTATAAAACCTTGAAAAGCATAACTCATTTTTATACCTAAAACCGTGTTTTGTAATGTTTCAAGCGGAATATCCAGCGTATCATATTGTCCTCCTTTATGATTATATAAAAACTGAACCGGAATTTGTATTTGTAATCTGCTTTCGGGTTTAAACAAATTCAGATACGAAGAAATACCGGCCGTAAATTTTTCTTTATGGTTCAAATCATCAGGCAGCAAAAAATACCGCCAGTTAACAAAAAAGTCAAAATGAAACCATCTGTTATTATATAAAAACTGAAATCCTGTTTCCGGGGGGTCCTCCATAAAACGTTCAAATTTGTAAACCGGTTCGGGATAGTTATGAAAAAAGCCTCCGTAAATATTACCCAAAACAAAGTACATCCCTTTAACGGGAGTGTAACTGAATGTAATTAAAGGCATAACCCTTTCTATTTTATCCATTCCGTAGTAGTATTGCAGATGAACACCACCTTTAACCATGGTATTTTTCGTAGGATAATATTTTAATCTGAAATTGGCTTGCGAACCCAATAATGTATAACCCGGAATAATATGATTAAAATATTCATTGTTTTTTACAATGTTTTGATTGATTACCGATAAAAACAGCTTATTACTGTCGGCACGGTTAATAATATGACTTTCCGTAAATGCCGCTTGATCAAGCTGGGCAAACAAACTTGAAATGCTGACGGTAAAGATTATTAATAGTAATGATTTTTTCACGTTCCGGGATTTTAAAATTCAAAAATATGATTTTAATGAAAAAACCGCTTAATTGACAGTTAATTTTAACCAATAAAAAAAAGGCCGAAATAAAAAATATTTATTTCAGCCTTTTAAACTAAAGTATAGTTATCTTATTAATTAACAAACCTTTTGGCTATTTCGGTAAGCTGTGGTGCCGGTATAACTCCCGCTTGGTTAAACAAAACCTGTCCGTTTTTGAAAATCATCAAAGTTGGAACACTTCTGATACCGTACTTTTGCGCCACGGCAGGATTTCTGTCAACATCAATCTTTATAATTCTGATTTTGTCACCCAGATTTCTTTTAACTTCTTTAAGAATGGGCGGCATCATCTTGCACGGCTGACACCATTCCGCCGAAAAATCTACAAAAACAGGTTTGTCACTATTTATTATATCACTAAATTTTGCCATTATTATATTCTCCTTTTCGTATATTTTTTCTTTAACATACTCAAATGATATACCAACCGGATAAACCTGACAAAATTGCAATTTAACATTAAAAAAGCAGGAAATTAACGACCTGCTTTTTTAAGTACTTGTTAAATATTAAATGAAAACTACTTATTCCATTACAACTTCAATATTGTAAGTTTTACCTTTTTCAGGCAAAGGCAATACATTATCAACTTCTTCACCGTCCAGATAGCATTTAATATTAACACCACCCTTATTTTTAATTTTGATATTGTAAATGCCTCCACGGAATTTTCTTTTCACTTCAACATCCGTAATTTCTTTGGGCAGATGAGGTTCTATTCTCAAACCGTCGTATTCGGGTCGGATACCCAAAATATATTGACTTAAAGTATAAAATGTCCAGGCTGCGGTTCCGGTAAGCCATGAGTTTTTAGCTTCGCCGGGTTTGGCGGCATCTTTACC
>WFZS01000018.1 GCA_015489465.1 Bacteroidales bacterium
CTTTTTTAACAGGTTTTAACGTTATGATTTATATTTAACATTCTTTTTAAAATTTTTCTTATAAATTTTAACCAAACCGTAAACTTTAAATAAACTAAATTTGTTGAATCCCAAATTCAATTTTATAATGAGGAGAATTGCATTTTATATTTTACCGGCTTTTGTTATTTTAACTTTTTACGGCTTTAAAATTCCCGATAACAACGATACACTTTGGATAGTTTCGGCACCTGCCGGAAGTGAATATTGTCATATAGACAAAACCGGAAAAACCGTTATCCCCAACGGAAGATATGTAACACCAATAGGTAAAGTTATAACTACCGCCCCCCACCCCTACGGTTTGGCATTGAGTAGTGACGGAAACATTGCAGTAACGGCAAATTCGGGAATAAGACCTCTCTCCATAACAATAGTGAGAAACTTAAACGGCGAAAAGCCGAAAATACGGCAAGTGCCTAAAGGTAAAATGACCAAAAAAGGTGTTTTGGCTTCAGTTTTTATGGGTTTGGCAATTTCACCGGACAATAAAACCGTTTATGTTGCAGGTGGACAAGAAAACAAAGTTTTTCTTTTTGATATAAAAACAGGAAAGAAAAAAGGATTTATCGATTGTTCATTTAAAAACGACTCTGTTGATTACAGTGACGGATATATAGGTGATTTAACACTAACCAAAGACGGTAGCACAATTTACGCTGTTGACCAAATAGGTTTCAGAGTAGTGGTTCTGGATACTAAAACCATGAAACTCAAACATTCGATTCCCGTAGGGAGATATCCTTTCGGTATAACATTGTCACCCGATGAAAAGAAGGTTTACGTTGCCAATGTAGGGATGTTTCAATATAGCTTGATAAAGGAGAATGACAGCGACACTGCTAAAGTGAAACCTATTCCATTTCCGGCTTTTGCATACGGCAGCAACGAAATGGTAAAAGGTATAAAAAATGATACGGTATTTATACCCGGACTGGGTGACCCTAATGTTCCGGAATCATTTTCGGTATTTGCAATTGACATCTCCAACCCTGAAAAACCTCAGGTAACGGCAAAAATAAAAACGGGAACAAAAGTGGGTGCGATGCTTGAAGATTTTCCTGCCGTTGGAGGGTCAAGTCCCAACTCCCTTGTTGCAACCGAAGATTATGTGTTTGTAAGTAACGGGAACAACGACAACGTTCAGGTTATATCAACCAAAAAGGATACTGTTATAAAAACGATTCGTCTATATCTTGACAAACGAATGAGGCATTTCAGAGGAATAATTCCATACGGACTCGCCGTAAGTCCCGACGGGAAAAGGCTTTATGTGGCCGAATCGGGAATCAATGCCATAGGAGTTATCAGCATACCAGAATTTAAATTACTTGGACATATACCCGCAGGTTGGTTTCCCGCAAAGCTGAAAGTGTCACCCGACGGTAAAAAACTCGTAATAGCCAATGCAAAAGGTTATGGCAGCGGACCTAACGGAGGCAAAGATTTTCATGAAAGGTTTTGGAACAGTTATATCGGTTTTTTGATGAAAGGCTCTTTGCAAATTGTAGATATACCTTCCGGTAAAGAATTAAAGAATCTTACTCGACAGGTAATTGATAACAATTTCAAATTTACTCCGGCAAACTCCGGAGTTTTTAAAAGCAGAAAAAATAATCCCGTACCGCTTTATCCCGGAGAAAAAGAGAGTCCCATAAAACATATTGTTTTTATCTCAAAAGAAAACCGTACATACGATGAAGTGTTGGGACAAGTTGAAAATGCAAACGGAGACCCTAAACTGGCTAAATACGGTGAAAAAAGAAAGCCTAAAAAGTTATCTTTCAAAAGAATGGATATCATGCCCAACCACTTGGCTTTGGCTCGTCAGTTTGCAATTTCGGATAATTTTTACGTCGATTCCGACGTTTCCGCCGACGGTCACCGCTGGTTGGTAAACACTTATCCAAACGAGTGGTGCGAAACAACAACACCCGCTAACTACGGCGGTAACAGGAACTTCAAACGGGATTCAAAAGCACCGGGAATATTTTCTTTCACCGGAGCTGCAGGAGCAATATATCCCGAAGATTACAATGAAGCGGGCTCTTTATGGGACCATCTGCAAAGAAATAATATTGATTTTTACAACTTCGGGTTCAGCATAATGCTTGAGCCTGCCATCTATACAAAGGAAGAGTATATGCGCAACGGAATATTGCACTTTGTTAACTATCCTTTGCCTGCTCCCATCTTCAAAAGGACATCAAAAAAATATCCCACTTTTAATATGGGTATTCCCGACCAGTTCAGGATTGACAGGTTTATTGAAGAGTTTAATGAAAAATGGATTGAAGGCAACGATACAATGCCGCAAGTCATTACCGTGATTATACCAAATGATCACGGTGCAGGTGTAAGACCCGACGACGGTTATCCCGAACATAGCAGTTACATGGCCGATAACGACCTCGCCGTGGGAAGAATAATTGAATATCTTTCTCATACTCCCTACTGGAAAAATATGCTTATAGTTATTACCGAAGATGATGCACAAGGCGGCGTTGATCATGTGGATGCTCACAGAAGTATTTTAATGGTTATATCACCATGGGTAAACCGGCATTACGTTAGTCATACTCATTACAGTTTCGGCAGTATTTTCAAAACATTTTACAACATTCTTGGTTTACCTTATTTAAATCAGTATGATGCGGGAGCGACAGACATGTCGGATTTCTTTACGGATAAACCGGATTATACCCCATACAATGCAAAACCTGTTGACAAAAGGATTTTCGACCCGCAAAAAGCCCTCGACCCATTTGATAAAGATTTCAATTGGGAAGCTGTTAAAAACTCACCCGAAATTGACAACATAGACGATATGATAAAAGAGCATCAAAAAGAGACACGCAAAGACAGGGAAAAAAGAAAATAGTTTACCATTTAAAACTATACGAAAAATACGGTATTCCGGGAAACAAGCTAACCTGTTTGAGTACTTTTTTGGGAGGCTTTTCAGGGTTGTAATTGTCGTAATCATAATCTATATAAAGAAAAAACGGATTTTGCCTGAAGTAAGCATTGTAAATACCAATACTCCAGGTTCTTTCACCGTGTTTTCTTTTTTTATGAAAATTAACTCCCAGGTCGAGCCTGTGATAATTCGGCATTCTGTAATTGTTCCTTTTCTCAACATTATCAAGATACGGCAATTCATTCCAGGTAAATTGGTCACCCGTTAAAAATTCATTATAATTCCTAAGAGCCAAATATTTGTCGAAAGGTAAAGTAACAGGATAACCGTTACCGAAAACCCATGTTGCTCCCATATCTATTTTATCATTGAGTTTATAGGTAACAACAACAGAAATATCATTGCGTCTGTCATATCTGTAAGGGTATTTTTCGGGCGAAACCTCTTCGAATTTTCTCCATGCCCACGAAAGTGTATAACCTATCCATCCCGTTAATTTTCCGGATGTTTTTTTAATCATGATTTCGGTGCCGTAATCCCATCCTTTTCCGGTTGTTATCATTTTCTCCCATCCGCTGTCCGTCATTAAGTATGAAGCTCCCGGTTTATACTCGATTAAATCTTTCATCCATTTGTAATATCCTTCCAAACTAACTTCGAATTTATTATTCAAATTATACATAAAGCCGAGTGCCGCTTGCTGCGATTTCATAGGCTTTATGGTGTCTGTAACAGGAAGCCAAAGGTCGGTGGGTAATCCTATTGAGGAGTTAGACAACAAATGAATATATTGCTGCATCTTTACATAAGATGCTTTTACGGAAAGTTTTTCTGTTATAAGAAACCTTAACGATGAACGTGGCTGTAATGAATAATAAAATTTGTTTTTCACGTAAAAACCCGAAGCATGAACACCCAAATTCATTTTAAACCGTTTACCGATGGAAAAATCGTCTTCTATGTAAGCATCTATCTCGGAAGCATGAATCTTACCGCTACCGAAAGTGGTATCTATCGAAACGGTATCGCCACTAATTTGTTTAGTGGAATACACACTGACTCCCGGAGTGAAAGTATGATAAACATAACTTACCCCGAACTTGATATAATGTGTGGGAACCGGAATATAATCGAAGTCCGTTGACATTGCCATATCGTCAATACCCGAACCGTATTCGTAAGCGAAATTTTCATAATTCGCGTGATCCGTGGATTCGTAAGCTTCCCCCACCAGAAAATGATAACGGCTGTATGAAAATCTGGTATTGGAAAAAAGCTTTTTGTTATATAGATGGTTCCATCTTAAAGAAGTTGTTATATTACCCCAACGTAATCTGAATTTGCTTTTATCACTTATACTGTCGAAATCGTATTTATCTTTTCCGTAAGCCTTATCATTACCCATATAAGCGCTAAGATACAGCCTGTTTTTTTCCGAAAATTTATAATTTATTTTTGCATTCAGATCGTAAAAATGGTAACCTCCGTAGCTTTCCTCATGATACCTCCTGTTTTTTCTGTTAACAATAGCTTGCACGGGTATAGACAATAAATCGATATATGTCCTGCGTATTGTAAAAATAAACGATGATACATCTTTTTTAATCGGTCCTTCAACCATTGCTTTTGCCGATATCAAACCGGCGGAAACATTGCCGTGGTACTCTTTCATGTTTCCCTCTTTCATTCTAATATCCATTACCGAAGACAAACGCCCGCCGTATCTTGCAGGAAATCCGCCTTTTATTAATGAAACGGAATTTATGGCGTCGGCATTAAAGACCGAGAAAAAGCCGAAAAGGTGATTTACATTGTAAACGGGTACTCCGTCGAGTAATATCAAGTTTTCATCGGGACCTCCACCTCTGACGTATAAACCGCTGGAGCCTTCACTCCCGGACTGAACACCGGGCATAAGTTGGATAGCTTTTATAATATCCGTTTCACCGAAAAAAACGGGAATCTTTTTCAAATCTTTCATGGGAAGTTCATTAACACTCATTTGAGTGTTTTTAACTTTTTGAGTTATGGCATCGGATTTTATCTCCACTTCATCCAGTTCAACGGACGGTTTTAATTCGATATTCAGTATAGTATCCTTGTTCAAATCAAGGGTAAAGTCAAAGGGTGTAAACCCGACGTATGAAACCCTTAACGAATGTTTTCCTTTTTCCAAAGTCAAACTGTAAAATCCGTAACTGTTTGTGGAAGTACCTTCATATGAATTTACATCATAAACATTGGCCCCCAACAGCGGTTCTCCGTTTGAAGCATCATAGACAAAGCCGGAAACGGTATGTTTCTGGGAAAAAACCGTGAAAAAGACAAGCAAAAATACTAATGTTACCGTAAACCTTTTCATTTACCACCTCCTTTCCCGAAAAATTTTTTACCGTTAAAATCGTAGGAAATGTTGGTGGTATCGGTATTCATGGCTCCGAAAATGCCATATCCGTTTTTAACATTTGAATGTATTATAACGGGTTCCATAAAAGGATCGGTATTAGCGGTTTCGTAATACAACCTTTCTGTTTTTAAATAAAGAAAATAGTCTTTTGAGATATTTGAAAAGTAAAACTTAAAAATAGCATTCCCGTCTTTTATGCTCTTTAACATTTTTCCGGTTTCAATATAGCCGTCAAAAAAATAAAATTCAATTTTTATTTCATGCCCGTCAATCAGTTTATCACTCCATAAAAGTTTATCACCGTTTGATACGGCATATAAATTTTCATCGACATCCGGAACCCTAAAATCCAGGAACGTATTATAAAAAGCCCCCGAATCATCCAAATAGGTAATTTCACCTTGTAACATGTAATAATTATCTTCACCGGGCGGGTCGTCAAATAAGAAGCCGCTTTTTAAAGCCGAAGTGTATTGGTCTATTTGCTCCAAACTTATTGTGTCGAATTTTTTTACCTTCACCACCCCGGGAATAACGGCACCGGAAGTTACGGGATCAAAATCTTTGTGATAAACCTCGACAGTGTATTTCTTCCCCGGCAACGGATAATAATCTTTCCGGTAATACCCGTTATCTTTGGAATCGAGATTAAAAAGAAAGTTCCCGTTTTCAAAAACTTTTACCTCGGCATCATTGATAAAAGGCAAGTTATCCAACGTTTCCTCATCAAAAATATTAGCTGTTTTACTAACGTTTACCGTAAACACCGAATCGGGTGAAATTACGGAATTTATAACAAGCTTTGTTTTTTCGGCTTTTAAATCATCGGTTAATATTTTAACACATCCCGAAAAAGTAACCGTAAGTAAGAAAAGTATTATAAGTTTAAGTAGTGATTTCATGAAAAAAATTAGAATTTATCAGTTTAATTTTGATATCCTGAACAAGTCAATCTCCACATCTCCCGTTTGAGGTAATATTTTTATCCAATTATTATCATCTGAAAACCATTTATATTGATTACCAACTCTTATCAAATAATCATTTACTTTATTATCCTCTTTGAGTTTTATAACGAAACCTCCGTTTTTACCGTTTTTGCTGCCGTAAGTAATCATTACCCTTACAGGTTGGCCTGTTTTATTTTTTGCTTTTACTAAAAAATAGTTCTTTTTCCTGTACTTTACAGGTATGGGCTCAAAAGAGAACTCCTTAGTTTCACCTTTTTTGATTTCCACCGGTTCGGTAATTACATCCACTATGGAGTTGTTATCAATATAGTCGGTAATTTTCTTTATCATTTCGTCGGGATAACTCTTTTCAGGCATTAAATTTTTCGCTTTCCTGTAATTTTTTACGGCTTTATCGTAAATTTTAGCTGCAAACAATTTATCGGCATCAGCTATAGCCAAATCATAATCGGCTTGACGCTTTTTGTTTATTTCGGCTATATATTGATTACAACTTTCAATTTGCGAAATACAATGACTGTCATCAGGCTTTATTTTCAAAGCTTTTTTATAGTTTATAAGAGCATCCTTGTAGTTGCCCTGTTCAAAAGCATTATCACCTTTTTTAACACTCAGCAGAAAAAATTGCTCCCTCTCGGCTGCCTGTTCTTTTATTTTCTCGTTTATCAGGTTTATCTGTGTCCTGGGGTAATTTTCATTAGGCTTTAAAGCGAGAGCTTGTTGATATTGCACTTTTGCATCGTCAATTTCGTTAATTTTAAACAAACTGTCACCGTTGGCAATATATCTGTTATAAGATTGATTTCTTTGCTTTTCCTTTTCAATATTCGTTAATATTGTAGTTACTTTGGTTATCATCCGTTTAGGTTCACTTTCAGCAGGTTTTAAAACAGCAGCCGCTTTATATTTATCCAAAGCTTTTTCCCATTTATTTAACTTATATAAAGAATCGGCCGTTTTCATCAACGCTTTATACTTCTTTTCAACTTCTTCTTTGTGTTGTTGTTCCATTAAAAGCCTGTCGATATCGGATATTTGCTCTTTTGGAAGTTTCTCTGCCGGTTTTAGCTGCGAAGCCGCCCGGAAAGCTTTTTTAGCTTCTTCATAATCCCCTTGCTTTTTTAGTCTTGTTGCCAAAATAATTTGACGGTTGTAACTCTCGTTAATTTCTTTTGCCTTTTGAGCATCTTTCAATATTAATTGTATCTCTTTTATCCTTTCTCCGGGATAGTTGGATAAGGACCCCAAAACCTGGGCTTCTTTATATTTTTTTACGGCTAAATCATAATGTCCGTCCTTATATAACTTATCGGCTTCCGCAACAATGGCATCATATTGCATTTTCAACTTTTTAGCCTCGGCAAGTTCGTCGGATTTTTTATCCAGCTCCTCAAGTTTTGTTTTCGGGTATTTTTCTCCGGGTCTTATACTTAAAGCAAGCTCATATTGTTTTTTTGCTTCGTCAATATCGAGAGAGGCAA
Source organism: Bacteroidales bacterium (assembly GCA_015489465.1). GTDB lineage: Bacteria > Bacteroidota > Bacteroidia > Bacteroidales > F082 > B16-G9. The sequence continues at coordinate 7,819 of WFZS01000018.1, forward strand.
AAAGACTGTCGGCTTTTTTTATGATAAATGCATATTGTTTCTGCATCTCTTTTTTCCGTTTGGTGTAAATTTCGTTTATAATGTCAAGTTTACTTTTAGGATATTGTTCGCCGGGTTTAAGATTGAGAGCCAAATTATATTGAGCTTTTGCCGATTCATAATCTTCGGCATTGAACAAACTGTCGCCGCTGGACACTGCCAATTTATAATTTTTATCAAGGTGTTTTCTCTGTTCAGCCAACTGCTCTTCAATTCTTGAAATCATTCCCGAAGGATAATTGTTTTCGGGCCACAGTTTAGATGCATTTTTATATTTTTCTTTAGCCGCCGCATAATTTTTGCTGATATAAAGCTCGTCAGCTTCTTTTATAACCTTTTCGTATTCAAGTTGATTTTTAGCTTTGGGTGTAAGCTCTTTTATTTTTGCCGCAACCTCTTCATTTCCGGGAAAAATCTTTTGAGCTTCTTCATATAATTTTAATGCATCGGCAAATTTATTGATAAGCAAGTAACGTTCCGCTTGTGTAATTTTTTCATCAAAAAGTTTTTTCTTCTCATTGAATTCTTTTCTAAGTTGCTTTGCCGTTTTTATTTTTTCCGAAACCGTTTTGTCTTCCGGAAACAAGTTAGCTGCTTGTTCGTAATTTAATATTGCTTCGTTAAACTTATTTTTCGACAAAAGTTCATCCCCTGTATCAACAAATTTCCTGAAACTTGCCAACTTCTCCCTGTTTTCTTTCTTCAGTTGTTTAATTTTTTCAATCCTCTCTTCGGCATAATCGTCGCCGGGCATAACTTTTAACGCCTGTTTATAAAGTTCAAGAGCTTTATCCAACGCATTTTGTTCAAAATAATCATCCGCTTTATCTATTATATCATAATATTCGCTTTCCGTCTCCAATTTAGCGTTAAGCTTTTGTATTATCTCCTGGATTTTACTTTTGGCAAAGGCATCATCCTTTTTATATTTTAAAGCCATTTGATAATACGCCTTGGCATCCAAAAGTTTCCCTTTCGACTCCAAACCTTCGGCCTTTTTTACGGCTTGCTCGTAATTATTAACAGGTTGTGCCGAAATTGATACGGAAGGCACAAAAAATATTAAAATAAAAAATGATGTAAAAAGTACTCTTTTAATAATTGTAGTTTTCATTATTTGTTTGATATATCAAATTAGTAACGGTAATTTAACAAAGTTATTTTACTGAATAATTACACCGTCTTTAATAGTTAATGTTCTATCTGTCATACCGGCTAATTCCTTGTTATGTGTTACAATAACAAAGGTTTGTCCCAGTTCTTTTCTTAAATCGAAAAACAATTCGTGTAAAGCCTTTGAGGCTTTTGAGTCCAAATTTCCCGAAGGTTCATCGGCCAAAACCACCGAGGGTTTATTTATTAAAGCCCGCGCTATGGCAACACGTTGTTGTTCACCTCCCGAAAGCTCTCCGGGTTTATGTGTAAGTCTGTCCTTCAACTCCATAAAATCCAACAATCTCTCAGCTTCCTTTTCGGCATCTTTACGCGATTTTCCCGCTATAAAGGCGGGAATACAAACATTTTCCAATGCGGTAAACTCAGGTAACAGATGATGAAACTGAAAAACAAAACCTATTTTTTTATTTCTGAATTCAGCCAGCTTTTTGTCTTTTAATGCAAAAACGTCAACACCGTCAATAACTACCTTTCCTTCATCAGCCCTGTCAATAGTTCCCAAAATGTGTAAAAGTGTTGATTTTCCCGCTCCCGAGGCTCCGACAATAGAAACTATCTCGCCGGTTTTAACCTCAAGAGATACCCCTTTCAACACCTCCAAATTCCCGTATGTTTTTCTAATATTTTCGGCCGAAATCATTATTTACATTTTAATGAGCAAATATAAAAAAAGATGAACGGTATAACCTTTATTAACAATCTTATCAGTTTAAATTATTATTGCATACTTTTGAAAGGTAATTTTCACATTAAGGGATGAAGATAGGATACGACGCCAAAAGAGCTTTTAATAATACCAGCGGATTGGGCAACTATAGCCGTGACGTAATACGTGCCGTAAAAAAATATTTTAATGACGAATTGTACCTTTTCACGACAAAAATTAATGAGGAACTGTTTGATGTAAAAGATGTAAAAATTATAGAACCCGGTAATAAATTAACAAAAGCATATTGGCGAACTTTTTACGTTTCAAATGATATAAACAAACTCAACTTGGATATTTTTCACGGATTAAGTAATGAGATACCCGTTGGGATAAACTCTAACGTTAAAAAGGTTATTACCGTACACGATTTGATTTTCAAAAGGTTTCCGCAATGGTATAATTTCATTGACAGGAAAATTTACGATAAAAAAGTTGCTTACGGACTAAAAACCGCAGATAAAATAATAGCTATAAGCAGGCAAACAAAAAACGATATCATAGAATTTTACGGTACGGAAGAAGATAAAATTGAGGTTGTTTACCAAACATGTAATGACATTTTTAAGAAAAAGGCGGATGATTTGCTAACGCGGAAAGTTAAAGACAAATACAACTTACCCGAAAAATATCTGCTTTACGTGGGTACAATAGAACCGAGAAAAAATGCTTTAAATATTGTAAAAGCCCTTTATGAAAGAAACATAGACATTCCTTTGATAATAGTCGGCAGAAATACAAAATACGGCGACATTATAAAAGAATACATCAAAAACAAACTTTTGGAAAACAGAATTTTCCTTTTACATGACGTGCAAACGGACGAACTCCCCGTATTTTACCAAAATGCCACCGTTTTTATTTATCCCTCTACATTTGAAGGTTTCGGAATTCCAATCATAGAAGCTCTTTATTCCGGAATTCCGGTTATTACGTCAAAAGGCGGTTGTTTTGCGGAAGCCGGAGGCAAAGGAAGTATTTATGTCAACCCCGAAAACATTAACGAATTGGCAGAAGCAATTACTGAACTGTTAAATGACGAGTCAAAACGTAAAGAGCTTATAAAAGAAGGGAAAAAGCACGTTAAAAATTTTGAAACCGGAAAAGTAGCAACCGCTCTTCATAATGTTTACGAGGCGTTGGTAATGCAATAACCACAATAGTTTTAATACCTTTTTTAATTATTTTGTCTCCCATTAATTATTAAATTTGGCATTCGTTTTTCCTAAAAAGTAAAATCAACGTAAAATTATGGAAGACCTTCTGGAACAGGAGATTGAAAATTCTTTAAAAGCTTTGAAAGACGGTAAAGTTATTCTTTACCCCACGGATACTATTTGGGGGATAGGTTGTGATGCCACTAACAAAAATGCCGTTGAAAGAGTTTACAAGATTAAGAAAAGGGAAAAAGGCAAGAGTATGATAATATTACTCGATTCAAAAGAGAAAATTGCCGATTACGTGGAAGATGTTCCGGAATATGTTTACGACTTGATAGATAATGCTAAATCACCTCTTACCGTTATATTTCAAAACGCCAAAAATCTTGCAAAAAATGTTGTTGCCGAAGACAACTCCATTGCGATAAGGATTGTGAAAGGGAAATATTGCGGTGAGCTGTTACGCCGTTTCGGAAAACCGGTAGTTTCAACATCCGCAAATTTCTCAGGCGAACCCTCTCCCCTGACTTTCTCGGATATTTCACCAAAACTTATTAAAAAAGTCGATTATGCCGTTAAAATTATGAGAGACGATATAAAATCGGTTAAATCATCGCAAATTATCAAACTCGAAAGCGACGGACTTTTTAAAGTTATAAGAAAATAAAACGGTTATATGCAAAATTCCGGCGACAACATCAATTCTTACAATCTTTTTAAAAAACTGAAAATCAACTCTGTTTATGATAATATTTCACGTCCGGTAATTATCGCCGACAACATACGCACTCCCGAAAATATGGGTATGATTCTCAGGATTGCCGGAAATATCGGTGCGGAAAAAGTTTTTTTTATTAACGACAATCCCGGAAAAGAGGTAAGGGGCTGGAAAATAAAAAAAACGGCTTCGGGTGCCGAAAGTAAAATTTCATGGGAAATTATTCCTAAAAAAGAACTTTTTAAAAAGTTACCCCGGGATTATGAATTGGTAGCCGTAGAAACATCAGAAAAAGCAGACAATATTTACTTTACTAAACTTCCTGTAAAGATTGCATTAATCGTTGGTAACGAAGTTTACGGAATAACGAACGACTTGTTGAAAACGGCTAATAAAACCGTCTATATTCCTGTTCCGGGAGTAATATCATCTTTAAACGTAACCCACGCATTGGCAATCGCGGTTTTTGAGTGGTACCGACAAATGATTAACACATGAAAAAATACAAACACATATTTTTTGACCTTGACAGAACACTGTGGGATTTCGATAAAAGCAGCAAAGAAGCATTTGAAGAAATTTTTAATAATTTGGGACTACGGGAAAGAGGCATTGACTCCGTAGATAAATTATACCGCAAATATACCGTTCATAATGAGAAATTATGGGATTTATACCGTGAAGGAAAGTTGGCGAAAGAAGAGCTTAGAGGATTACGTTTTCATCTTACGCTAAAAGATTTCGGAATAGACGACAGGGAACTTGCCGATAAATTCGGCAATGAATATATCAGAATAAGTCCTTTAAAAGCAAACCTTTTTCCCCGGGCTCTAAACATTCTTGAATATTTAAAGCCTAAATACAAACTTCACATTATAACCAACGGTTTTAGCGAAGTTCAGGATATAAAAATTAAAACGGCAGGACTGAATAACTTTTTTGATAAAATAATAACCTCCGAAGAAGCAGGCACCAAAAAGCCTGATACCAAAATATTTGAATATGCCCTTAAAAAAGCAAATGCCAACCCCAATGAAAGTCTGATGATAGGTGACGACTTTGAAGTTGACATCATAGGTGCAATAAATGCCGGCATTGATCAGGTTTTGTTTGATCCCAAAAGAGAATATACCGTAAAAAGCGGAATTCCTACGTTTTATATTACTTGTCTCGATGAAATTAAAAACTTCTTATAACCTGATTATTCTTTTTCGGTTTTTTCATCATCGCTTTTTGAATCTTTATCCGAAATTATTTCGGGAGAATTATCCGGCGCTTTTGGCATATTAACTTCCGGCTTTTTTGTTAGACCGTCAGCATTGAACTCTTTAACATAAATATCCATTTGCGGGAACGGAATATTTATTCCCGCTTCATTTAAAGCATTATATATGGCAGTGGTTATTTCGCTACGTGTTGACAATCCGCGGTCAAAAGGTATCCAACATAATATCCTGAAATTTAAAGAGCTTTCGCCGAATTCTTCAAACAGCACTTTCGGGGCGGGTTCCGGGAAAACATTTTCATTATTCACAACCACCTTTTGCAAAACTTTTAATACCGTATTAACGTCGCTGCCGTAAGCCACACCCACTTTTATTTCCAAACGCCGTTTGTCATCCGACAATGTCCAGTTAATAAGATCATTGGAAATAATATTACCGTTTGGAACAATAACTTCGGCACCATCGTAAGTACGTATGTTACTTGCCCTTACCCCTATCTTTTTAACAACTCCCATAAGATTTCCCACTTCAACCGTATCACCGACTTCAACGGGACGCTCGTAAAGTAATATCAATCCCGAAATAAAATTGTTTACAATGTTCTGCAACCCGAAACCTATTCCAACACCGAGGGCTCCTGTAAAAAATCCGAATTTATCTATGTCTATTCCCGCATAAGCCAATCCCAAAACAGTACCGAATAGAAGTAAAATATATTTTACGGTGGTGGAGATGGCAAAAATAACCCCGCCGGATAATTTTTTCTTAACATACTTGTGGTTGGTAAATATTATCTCAAAAGCTTTGGCTATAATGTAGGTGATTATAAATATCAATATCATTCCCAGTATTCCGCCAATGCTTAAAGAAATGGTTCCCACTTTTATATTACCGACTAAAAATCCATGCAACTTATCATAAACGGGACGGTAAATCTCCAGAATGGATAAAACAAGCTTAAAACCGTAAACATAGGCTATGATATCTATCAATTGGGAAACTCTTTTTTCTATCAAATCCCAATAACCGTGTAATGCACTATATTTGTTTTGCCTTCCTATTTCACATATTGCCTTAACCAAAAATTTTAAAACTTTTTGCAAAGAATAAATAATCAGTATTGCCGTTGCAGTTTGTGCAGCAACTTTTAAAAGCAACACGGTAAGATTAAAATAACCGAAAATATTGGTTAGAAATGCCAATCCGTACAAAACCGCCAGAAATACCGACAGATAATAAATATTTTTAAGAAAAACGGTACTATTCCCGTCAGGTTTTTTCAGCTTGTTTAAACCGTAAAAATATATAATAACCAACCCGGTAATCGACTCTAAAATCAAGTAATACCTTGAAATATTTCCGAAATACCACATCAAAATCTCAAATTGATTGAGAAGGTAAATCACCAAAATCATGACAACCTTCAGCTTGCCTCTTTTACCCGTAAATTCGGGAATGATAAAATAAATTGCAAGCAACATCAATGTGGCCATTAATGAGGCTAAAGACAAAGGTATGAGTGACAGTATTGTTATCCAAGCTGTCAACAATAACAAAACATAAGTGGAAAACCGGTGTTTTTCCAGAATTATACTCAAATTACGGTAACCCGGATATGTTCTGTCAAGACCTAACGATAAATACTTTTTCCTGACATAAAAAAACAATATTGTGACAAGAATAGAATATACTACGATCCACAAAAAATTAAATTGGGAAATAAAATTCTTTATTATTCGCAAATTATCTTGAAAAGACTTTTTAACCTTAGCGGTTACGGGATGGTAATCGTCTTTTTTTATTTTAACATTCCAGATGGCAGGTTTATTTTTAACCCACAAACTGTCACGAAGATTGTATTGTAAAGCAACGATTTTAGATAAAATTTTATTACCTAAAAGTATTAAATCGTTTATTTCATTATCCCATTTTAATAATGTTGCTTTTTGTTTTTCATATTTTCCTTTGATACTCTTCAGTTCGTTCAGGATTTTGACAATCTTTTTCCTTGTTCCGGCAGGTATGCTTTTTGCATTTCTAACTTCTTTTAAAGTCAAATACCAAACCTTGTAATCCCACTCAATCTCCTTAATATCACCGTCAATCTCCAGCAGTTTATCATTTATGTATTTATTTGCATCATACAATTTTTTCAGATAAGCGGTCCAGGCTCTATAGTCGTTTTCCAGAAAATAATGCGACAGATTATTGGGATTATAACTTTCGAATAATTTAGCTTCTTCAACAAGGAATTTACTGTTTTTATCAATCAAGGAGTCAACATTGATTTTCATTTTAAAATAATCCAACTCGTTATCCAAACCCTGAATCTTTTTATCCATCTCCTCTATGGAATTATTTATTTCAATAAGAGGAATAGGACGGGGAACACCCGAAGTATCTTGCGATGCCGTAATTTTTAAAGTTTGAGAATAAACCGGATTAAAAAACAAAAAAGCTATAATCGTTATCAGTGCCGTTTTTATTTTCATAATTAGTTTTTTATTTCTTTTAGTTGAAATATATATTAACGTGAAATTCAAAAATTCGGATTAATCCCCCAAATATTTAATGTTGTTCATAAAGATATTAAAATCTTTAATAACGGAATAATCCCTGGCATAAAGCAAATTTGCCTTATTTATAGCATCAACGGTTACTTTTGACGATTCCGGTGTTAACAAAGGCGAAAGTACACCCTTTCGTATTTTAGGCAGATGAATATCCAGTTCCTCCGACTCATGATATCCCACCCAGGATTTTTTTCCGCCAAGAACCAAAAAGATATTTTTTAACAACCCCAAAGGATGTTTAACAAAGAAAACAAGGATCGGATAAAAAATCAACGATAACAGTGACATCACAATATCAAAAAGACGTTTCATTCTTCTGTTGTCCGGCTTGTTAATGGTGCTGATATTAACGGTATATAAATCACCTTGCGTATTAATGGAATTACTTCCTATAATAGAGAGGCTGTCTTCCGGTGCTATTTTATAATCCACTCCCGTCCCTTGCAATTCAGCCATAAGGTCGATTATTTTCTGATGACTGATATTTTTCGAACAGAAAATAATTTCATCAATTTTGTATATTGTTATAATGTCACGAACCTGGCTCAAATTTCCGAGATATTCATCATCAACCTCACCGGCTTCCACGGGACTTACCTTACCTATAAACTCAGGTTTTATCGAGGTTTCGTTGAGTATGGAAATAACCCTTTCGGCTTCGTCCGGTTCTCCAATCACTATCAAACGTTTTTTCTTTTTATTACCTATTTGCACCCAATCCGCTCCTGCTTTATAAAGAACATACCTAACCAGTGCCATTATCGAAATACCCCAAACGGTTCCCATTAATATTATTGCTCTCGAAAAACGCAACTGCTCCGGTAAAAGGGCATAAAAAACCAAAATGATTACGGTACCTATAAGCATGCCAACCGATGACTTTTTTATTCTCAGCGGTTTGTCGTACCCTCCGTTAAAATATACTGACAGAAGCCATACGGCAATATATGAAGGAATAACATATTTTACATATTCATCGGGATAATAATTGACATCGGTAAACTTAAAGGAACCCCAGAATTTTTTAATTGCCAGCATGCCCAGGAAAAGTAAGGAACCATCTATAAAAGGCATCAACAGCACCGAGAACAGACGCGATAACAATGCCAAAAACGCCCTGAAATAAATAGCAATGTTAATAAGCGACGTGAACAATTTGGCATTTTTATGCGTGTAGTGTTTTTTGGCGAAAATTACCATTGCTTTGTAAAAAACAATCACATAATTAACGCTGCTCTTTTTAGTACTCTCACCTTTATAGTGAATTATTCGGGTTCCTGGGTAATAGTAATTTTTATAACCTGCTTTTATTATTCTGTACGATAAATCTATATCCTCTCCATACATGAAAAAGGACTCGTCAAGCAAACCTATCTCATCAAGAACCTTTTTTCGCAAAAGCATAAAAGCGCCGGCAAGGACTTCTACCTCATGCACTTGATCTTCATCAAGATAACCAAGGTGATATTTCGAAAACCGCTTCGATTTGGGAAACAATTTGGAAATACCGAACATCTTATAAAAAGCTGCTTCGGGAGTTGGCAGCCCTCTTTTCGATTCGGGTAAGAACTTCCCTGAACCGTCAACCATTTTAACACCCAAAGCACCCGCATCGGGATGCGAATCCATAAAATCGATAACTTTTCTGAAGGTATCACTCTCAACAACGGTATCGGGGTTCAACAAAAGAACATATTCCCCTTTCGATTGCCGTATTGCCTGATTGTTAGCCTTAGAGAAACCTACATTTTCATGATTAACTATCAATTTTACTTCCGGAAATTTTTCCTTTACCATCTTTACCGACCCGTCGATGGAATTATTATCCACCACAAACACTTCTCCGTCTATGCCACGCATAGCCTCCCTCACCGAAATAAGGCACTGCTCAAGAAAATATTCCACATTATAGTTAACAATAACTACCGAGAGTTTCATACACGAAAAATATTCACCAAAAATAACCATTTATGTTATTAAACAACTTTATTAACGATTTTAGTGAAAATTGAAAAATATGTTAAAGATGAAAACGGAAACGGCTTTTATCCTAATTTTATAAAAAAATTTATGTCAAAAGACAATTTCAAAATACCCCCGGTTTCCACACTTTTAGGTGCCGATATCAATACTTTCGGGAAAATATTAAAAACGGGAAAAATATCGCCCGAATACAGGCTTAAAGTTGCATTAACATCATTTATCGTGCTGGTTTCAACGCCTTTTCACCGGTATGAAGAGATTGTTTTTAACAAAAAAAGACTTGCAAAAACAAAATTTGAAAACCCCCCTTTATTTATTTTGGGACATTGGCGCAGCGGAACCACTTTATTACATAATTTATTATGCCTCGATCCCGATTCAAGTTTTGTTACCACGTACCAGTCCGTTTTCCCCAACAACTTGGCAAGTAAAATAATTTTCAAAACTTTTATGAAATATGCCATGCCGAACAGGAGACCTGCCGACAACATGAAGTTAGAGGTAGATTTACCGCAAGAAGATGAATTTGCTTTCAGCAACATGTACTATATCAACTATTACAATTTCTTCTACTTTCCCTATAAATACAAGTATTATTACGACAAATCGGTGCGGTTTAAAGATTTAAGTGATAACGAGTTTAACGACTTTTTATATAATTACGAAAAGCTGTTGAAAAAGACCTATTTAAACAGAAAAGGGAAACAGCTTATAATTAAAAACCCTGTCAATACGGCAAGAATTAAAGCTCTTTTAAAATTGTATCCGGATGCCAAATTCATTTATATCTATCGCAATCCCGTTACCGTTTTTATGTCAACTCACAATTTTTTTCAGGCAGTCATAAAAACTTTGATGCTTCATAAAGTTCCTCCCGAGTTTATCGACGACATGATATTTGATGTTTACAAAAAACTTATTGATGATTACCATGTACAGAAAAATTTGATACCGGCAAAAAACCTTTTTGAAATTAAATATGAAGAATTTGAAAAAGCTCCTTTAAAAGGATTGGAAAATATTTACAATAATTTATTGGACAAAGACTTTGAACAATTAAAAGGGATGTTTTCCGACTACTTGGAATCATTGAAAAGTCACAAAAAGCAACATTACAAAATCGAAAAACAAACACTTGACCGTATTACCAATGAGTTAGGTAAATATATGGAAATTTACGGATACGATGTTCCCGGAGATATTGAAATTTTAAAGTAAGTGTCCTTGTTGCGGACACTTACTTTGCCCGATTATACATTAAAACGTCACCTGAAATCTCATTTGAAAAATATTAGCCCTGCCTTCGGAATCTTTCATCTGCATAAAACTTTTAATATTGGTATTTATATAGTTAAAAGTTATTTTGGTAACGGGATTAAGATACCAGTTCAATCCAGCGGTAATATCGTCCATTTGTCCTCCGACAATATCTTTGTCGTTAAAATCAATAGATGAATACCTTAATGCAAGTTCTATGGCACCAATTCCGTTTTTCCCTAAATTTTTAGCGGGAGTTAACCTGTCGAAAGCTCCTTTGGAGGGATTGTAATTTTTATGTTCACCCGTTAAAAACCAGCTTACCGTAACAAAATACGCATCCATCATATATTTTGTATCCTGCAATACCGATATTTCCGGAACGCTTATGGCGGCGGCAGTATATTCACCTTCCAAAGAAAATAACCCCAAAACCATTGCAAGTTCCCCTTTAAAGGTTGAGGTACTATTCACTTTATCTATGTCCAAATGAAGATAATGCGGTGCCAAATGTGATTCAGGACTTGTTTTAAAAATCAATCTTTCTGCATTGTCATCACCAAACGAGTAACCTGCACCCAAATGAAGAACACGATATTTTTCTCCTGTATTGTAAACGGGCAAACCCGTGATTCTTGCCGTCAAATTGTATTGTTTTCCACGATAAACACCCAAATTGTGGTCGGGATGAAAAACTCCGGCATACCAAGAAAATCTTTTATTGAAATGGTGGTTATAAACCATAAAACCCAAAGCCCTGTCAAAATCAAACCTGTTTGCCAAAGGACGTTCCATCATAGTGATAAAATTAGAACTTGTTGACATCTCGAAACCGAAAGGCTCTTTAAAATGACCTATTCTCAAATTACCTACGGCAGGTATTTTCGTAAATTGCAAATAAGCATCTTTTATCACCACCTTTCCGGGTGCAAAGTCCACTTGAAACTTGTATTTAATAAATTTATAAAGAGTTCCTTTTGTGTACAACCTTGCCCGGCGGAACTCACTTCCGTTATTTCCTTGAAAATATTTTTGCAATGTATCGTCCTCATTGATAAACATTACATCATACTGAATACGTCCGCCGAACTTAACGGAAAAGCTTTTATCGGGATTTTGAAATACCAACCCTTCTTTCCATTTAACGGTCAAAGGGGTTTCATTTTGTGATTTTAAAGAAATAAAAGAAAAAAGAAATGCGAGGAGTAAAAATTTTTTCATTTTGAAACTTTTTAATTTTTTGACAAAATTTTAAACATGCCAAAAGTATCAAGGTTTAAATACGTATGTGTTAACAAATCATTAAGTTTGGGTCCCAAAACACTTCATTGAAATTTACAATTTTATCATCTTCAATTTTTACTCCTTCACTTTCAAGTAACTCCGCCATTACATTTTCTCCACCGAAATGCCTTTTCCCGGTCAATATTCCGGATTTGTTGACCACGCGGTGTGCCGGTAAATTATGTAAATCGTATTTTTTACAGTTTAAAGCCCAACCAACCATACGGGCAGAGCCTTTTGACCCCAAACATTGGGCTATGGCACCGTAAGTGGTGACCTTTCCGTAAGGTATTTGTTTTACTATTTCGTAAACCCGTTCAAAAAAATTGTCGTTATTACTCATCCTTGTTCAGACGGAATTGCAGATATTTGATTTTAACACCGTTAGCCAGCCAGATTTTCTCGTAAAAAGTTTGTATTTGCGTTACTTCGTTATCAAGGTCAGAGTTATATATATCCTCATTTGCATACAAAAGCTTGTGCCCGCCCTCTTTTATTACATCAAGGGTATAATCGTAAAAAATTATATTGTCTGTTTTAAGATGAATTATGTGGTCCTTTTTTAATAACGGTTTATATCTTTCCAAAAATTGTGGCGATGTAAGCCTTCTTTTCTCATCCCTTACGCGCGGTTGCGGGTCGGGAAATGTTATCCAAATTTCATCTATTTCCTCTTTATCAAAATAAAAACCTATTTGGTCTATACGTGTCCTTATAAAGGCTACATTATTCAGATTTTTTTCTTTGGCATCAACAAGGCCTCTCCAAATCCTTGCACCTTTAATATCCATGCCGATAAAATTTTTATCAGGATACCTTTCCGCCAGACCAACGGTATATTCGCCTTTTCCGCAGGCAAGTTCAAGTATTAAGGGATTATTATTTTTAAAAAACTTTTCTCTCCACTTTCCTTTTAATTCGAAGCCGTTTTTTACTTCATCATATGTAAGTTGAAACATATTGCCGAAAGTTTTATTTTCGGCAAAACGCTGCAATTTGTTTTTGTTACTCATAAAAATAAAGGATTATTTTTTCAGTATCCACGCAGATTTGTTCCCACCCTCTTTAACCTTTTCAAGAAAAGACATGGCTTCCTCCAATGAATGAAACTTACCGTAAGCAACACGCGTCATTCCCGAAGAACTTTCTCCGGCAATCAACGCGTCGTAACCCCACGACTTCATTTTTGAAACCAATTTCAAAGCGTTTGCTCTGTCTTTAAAAGACCCTGCTATCACAAAGTAATTAGGTTCATCCCGAAATCCGGTTTCCAGTTGATCAGAGTTATCAGTTTCTTGCAGATTTGTTTTTTCCTCATTATTTCCAGTCTGTGATTGCTCTACATCAACGGATGTTTCTTCATTTTCACTTTTACTTGCGTATGATATCCCGTTTTCAGCCGGTTCAACGTTTTTATTTTCCTGCTCTTCAACTACAGGCTTTTCGGTATTGTCATCGTCAAAAGCTTTTTTTACAATCCACGAATTTGAAAAAAACCTGTAAATACCGGAAACGGGAATCAAGTCAAAATTATTTGCCAGATAACTTCCCGTATTTGAATAGAAAAACGGTAATTTCCCCGAAACTTTATCATTTCTGAACAAAAAGGTAAATCCTATAAGTAAAAGCAAAAGTAAAACAGAGGCATACACATAAACGGCTTTTGACTTTTTTCTGCCGGGTTCTTTTTCCACTCTTCTGTTTTCGGGAATAACTTTATTATAACCGGTTTCTATTATTATTCCTTGTTTCCTTTCGACAGGCGGCGACACAAAAGATTGTAAACCGAAAGATTCCGGATTGAAATTAACGGAGTTAAAGGGTTCGAAAATCAGATTCTTACGGTCATCTTTAAAAATAACTCCGACACCTTCAAATTCAACCCTCTCACCGGCATCCAGTTTTTTATTGATTTCATGAACAAAATCAATAACTTTTTGCTTTGCTTCTTTAAAAGTTATATTTTCTTTTTTGGAAATATGAGTTATCAACAACCCGTCGTTTGAATTAAGCAACGGATTGAACATTATTTCCCTGTATGGCGGATTAAATTGGTTCTTATTATAATCAATAAAAGCACTGTTATCCTTTACCACAAAGCCACCGAATCCGGGCAGTATAACAC
>WFZS01000019.1 GCA_015489465.1 Bacteroidales bacterium
AAACAACGCCGAACTCCGAATATCGATTTAAGATTAAGCGAAGTTGTGTTTTTGTGACACTATGACGTGTGATCTTCTGCAGCGGCTTGTCACGGTGAGTGATGCGACCTTTGGGAGTATCGTATCAAACCGTGCGTGGATAGGCTTACCCTGCCACTATTCGACAAGCTACCAATGACGTTGTTTTTAAACACTTGTAAATCAAACTATAATAAGCGTGGTCGGATTGTCACGGTGAGTGATGCGACCTTTAGGAGCATCGTATCGAACCGTGCGTGCGGTGGCTTGTCCCGCCACATTTCGACAGGCTCAATGTGACAGCCTCCCCTTCCTACAATTACGTCATTTACCGATTGTTGAAAAATTTTTTCTTCTCTCTACCAATGACACCACTTGTAAAGAGCGGAATATCAATATATTAAATTTTTAATGTACGATGGGTTGTCACACTGAGCCCCGTCGAATGTGTGACAGTGGGTAGGCAAATTTCCTTCCCTGCCACCCTTCGACCGGACTCAGGGTGACACCTGCCTAATGTACCGCTATAACGTCATTTAATGATTGTTGAAAATTTTTTATTCTCTCTAAATGTGACACAAGCCCTGCGCACCCGCAAAAACCATTAACGATTAACTTTTCCAATCATCTTCGAACAACTCTGAACGCTAAACTCGGAATGGAATATCGAATAATGAATATCGATTTAAGATTGAAGATTGAATGAAGAATTTAGATGTATAGACCTTCCGACTTTCGACCTTCTTATCCTTATGCCCCGGGCTGGCCAAACCGTGCGCGCGGTAGCTCTCTATACGGTATTATATATAAAAAATGTTTAAAAAATTCCGGGAATTTAAAAAATCAACTACCCAATATTGCCCTTGCCTTTTTTTCATCTTCGGCCAACTGTTGCTTAAGCCCTTTTAAACTATTGAACTTTATTTCGTCACGTAGTCTGTCAACAAAATATATCGTTATCACCTCGCCGTAAATATCTTTATCAAAATCAAAGATGTTTACTTCAACGGTAAATTTATTATCCTCTATTGTGGGACGGTAACCGATATTCCCCATTCCGCCGTAAATTTTACCGTCATATTCCACCCGGCAAACATAAACACCGTTGGCAGTAATAAGTTTGTATTCGTTGGAAATTTCAATGTTTGCGGTCGGGTAACCGATGGTTTTTCCTATCCCGTTGCCGTGAACAACCTCGCCGGTTATTGAATATTCATACCCCAAAAATTTATTGGCTTCCTTTATCTTTCCCTCTTTCAATAAATTGCGTATTAATGTGGAACTAACCGTAACTCCGTCTATTACAAGCGGTTCCACCTGTTCAACATCAAAACCGTATTGTTTACCCAATTTCAAAAGCAATTCGTAACTACCGTGACGGTTTCTGCCGAAATGGTGATCATGTCCTATTATTATCTTTTTGGGATGAAGATACTTTACAATATAATCGGTGATAAACTTTTCGGAACTGTTTTTTGCAAACTCTTTGGTAAATTCTATAATTATCAGATTGTCTATTCCGGCTTCTTCGATAAGTTTTATTTTACGTTCCGGCGTATTTATGAATTTTAACTCTTCGGGTGTTTTATTTCCCAAAACTATCTTGGGATGCGGGAAAAAAGTTATCACAACGGTTTCGCCGTTAACTTTTGCAGCCTCGCGCTTCATAACATTAAAAACCGCACGATGCCCAAGGTGAACACCGTCAAAAGTACCTGTTGTAACTACCGGATTTTTAATGCCCGTTGCGTCTTGTATATGTCTAAATACTTTCAAATCTAATTTATTAATCCGTTTTTTATGAGATATGATGCGATTTGTACTGCATTTGTTGCCGCACCTTTTCTAATATTATCGGCAACAATCCACATGTTCAAACCGTTTTCCACCGAAAAATCCCTTCGTATCCTACCCACAAAAACCTCATTCTTACCTTTTGAAATTACAGGCATGGGGTATTTATTATTTGCAGGATCATCTTCCAATATTACTCCCGGCATCTCGCCGATAATTTTTTTAATATCGTCAAGCTCAAAAGGTTTTTTAAGCTCGGCATTAACGAATTCAGAGTGTCCTCCTACCACGGGTACACGAGCGGCCATTGCCGTCAAAGGAATATTATCGTCAAGGATTTTGTTGGTTTCATTTACCAGTTTCATCTCTTCGGTAGTATAACCGTTATCCTCAAAATCGCCTGCATGAGGCAAAACGTTAAGGTCTATTTTATGCGGATACACCTTTTCAACTTCACGGCCTTCGCGCTCGGCCATAAGTTGTTCAACGGCTTTTGCACCGCTACCAGTAACCGATTGGTATGTCGAAACAACTACTCTTTTCAATCCGTATTTTTTATGAATCGGCGCCAAAGCCATAACCATTTGGATTGTCGAACAGTTGGGATTAGCTATTATTTTATCTTTTTCGGTAAGTATATGTGCGTTTATTTCCGGTACAATCAAAGGCTTATCTTTATCCATCCTCCATGCAGACGAGTTGTCGATTACAAAAGTTCCTTTAGCGGCAAATTCGGGTGCCCACTTCTTGGAAGTGCTACCTCCAGCCGAAAATATAGCTATTTGAGGTTTCTTTTCAATAGCCTCCGGTATCGAAATTACCGTATAATCCTTCCCTTTGAAAGAAACCTTTTTACCCACCGAACGTTCCGAAGCCACGGGATAGAAATTGTCAATATCAAAATCCATCTCTTCCAACACTTTTAAAATTTCACGCCCCACCAATCCGGTAGCTCCGACAACCGCAATATCCATATTATTATTTTTTCTAATTTTAAAAAGAAAATATGCCTGCAAAATTATCAATAATTATGAGACGGTTGCTTTTATTACTTCTTTGCTTTCCTTTTATTTCCTTTTCGCAGGTTTACGATGACTTTTCCGATGGTGATTTCACATCAAATCCGGAATGGACGGGCACAACGCAAAAAATGAAAATTAATAATGACTTTCAACTGCAACTTAACGATTCCGTTGCGGGAACGGCTTATCTTACAACCGCCAATGCATTGGCTACTGATTGTGAATGGAGATTTTGGATAAAACAATCTTTTTCGCCGTCAGGTAATAACAACAGCAGGGTTTATCTTATCAGCAATACCCAAAACATTACCGGTGATGTTCACGGATATTTTTTACAACTGGGCGAGGCCGGAAATAACGATGCCATTGAACTTTTCAGACAAGACGGAAACAGCGTTGCTTCCGTTTGCCGTGGCACCGACGGTCTTATCTCGTCATCTTTTAACATTTCCGTGAAAGTTACCAGAGATAATAACGGTTTGTGGAATATCTACGTTGACAAAAACAACACCGGCGTTTACATACCGGAAGCCACCGGAACTGATAACATTTACACTCAAACAGGCTTTTTCGGCTTTTTTGCAAAATATACCAAAAGCAATTCAAAAAAATTTTACTGGGATGATGTTTATATCGGTGACATAATTATTGACAACGAACCTCCCGTTATAGAAAATGTTTCGGTTTTGTCCGATTCATCACTCCTTATAAATTTTGATGAAGCCGTGGACAGTATTTCATCTCAAAATTTTTCAAATTATGCCGTTGACCACAACATCGGTCATCCCATTTCCATAACTTACGGAATAACAAAAGTAACTTTAACTTTTGCCGGAAAATTTCAAAATAACGTAACATATATTCTTACCGTTTCAGGTATAAGTGATATTGCCGGAAATGTTATGGAACAGTATCAAACGCAGTTTTCTTATTATTCGGCATTTCCCGGTGACATTGTTTTTAATGAAATTTTTCCCGACCCTAACCCTCCGGTGGGATTACCTCCATACGAATTTTTGGAATTGTTTAACAGAACCGGAAATATCATATCACTGAATAATTGGACATTGACAATAGGCAATTCGGAAAAAACTTTCGAGAATGTTTCCATACAGCCTGATGGATATTTGTTGGTCGGAGATATTGATGCTGCCGGCGATTATTCCCAATACGGTACCTTTTACGGTTTCGGAAGTTTTTCATTGACAAATTCAGGTCAAACCTTGACGTTAAAAAATCAAAACGGCGAAATTATAAATGCGGTATCGTATAAAAAAAGCTGGTACAAAGACCCTGATAAAGATGACGGTGGCTGGACTTTGGAAAAAATAAATCCCGATAATATATGTTCGGGTGAAGAAAACTGGAAAGCTTCAATAGATATTAACGGTGGAACACCCGGTAAAAAAAACTCCGTTTATGATAGCGTTTTTCTTTATCCTTCGCTTAAAAATTATTCTATAATTGCCGGAGATGTAATAGAGTTGATTTTTAATCAAACGATGGATAAAGAATCGCTAACCGACATTGATAATTATGAAATAGATAACGGTATAGGACATCCGTCCGGAGCGTTTCCGGTAATTAATGATGATTCCAAAGTCG
Source organism: Bacteroidales bacterium (assembly GCA_015489465.1). Taxonomy (GTDB): domain Bacteria; phylum Bacteroidota; class Bacteroidia; order Bacteroidales; family F082; genus B16-G9. Next base: position 4,440 of record WFZS01000019.1, read on the forward strand.
ATTTGTATCTGAGCAAACCTCTTGAGAACGGCGTTATTTACAATTTGACAATAAGCGGTAATATCAAAAACTGTATAGGTGTGGAGATTGGAAAAGACACTGTTATAACGTTGGGGATTCCCGAAACTATCAATAAGGACGATATCATTATTAACGAGATATTGTTTAACCCTTTGGCAGGATGCGAAGATTATGTTGAAATTTATAACCGCTCGGATAAATTACTTGACATTTCATATCTTCAAATAGGTTCGGTAAAAATTTCACCGCCCAATCCACCCGACACAAGTTGGTACGCTGTTGCCGATAAACAAATTTTAATGTTTCCTTCCGAATATCTTGTTCTTACCAAATCACCCGGTGCGGTAAAAAATTGTTACTCCATAAAAAATCCCGGTGCTTTTATAGAAGTAAATCCTTTTGCTTCGTATAACAACGAAAACGGAACCGTTATTTTAAAAGCCGACTCGGTAATAATAGATGATTTTACGTATGATGAAAGCATGCATTACCCTCTTTTAAATTATGTTAAAGGCGTTTCGTTGGAAAGGATAAACCCATACGGTGAAACAAACGACCGTAACAATTGGCATTCCGCCGCGGAAAGTGCGGGTTTCGGAACACCCGGATATCAAAACTCTCAATTTTTTATTCCCGGTGAACAAAATGAAGAAATAAAAATTGAACCCGAAGTGTTCTCACCCGACGAAGACGGCGTAAATGATGTCGTCAATCTGATTTATAAATTTAACAAACCGGGATACAATATAACGGTAACGGTATTTGATAAAAACGGTATCAAAGTAAGAACACTTGCGGAAAACAGGCTTGCAGGCACCAACGGTACTATTTCGTGGGACGGTGTTACCGATTGGAATACTAAAGCAAACGTAGGTATTTATGTTTTTTATATCAAAGTGTTCGATACCGATGGCAATGTTAAAGCATGGAAAAAAACAGCCGTTTTAGCAACAAAATGGTAATACCTTTATGACAATGATTCATTTTTTATCTTTACAGGATTAAATTTTTTCTAAAATCCCCGGTATGAAAAAACAATTTATAATCTCAACATTAATACTTTTTTTATTTAATGTTTCTTTTGCCTGTACCAATTTAATAGTCACAAAAGGTGCTTCTGTAAACGGTTCGGCATATCTTGTTTATTTAAACGACGGTGAATGGCTTCCTCATTTGAGTGTAACCCCCGCAGCCGACCACAACATCAATGATTCTTTAATTTTCACTTCTCTTTCGGGAAAAAAATACAAAGTTCATCAGGTTGCTCATACTTACAGGCATGTAGGTATATTGATGAATGAGCATCAACTTTCGATAGGTGAAACAACCTTTACCGGACGAAGGGAGCTTTGGGATAAAACCCTGCCATTAAAATATTGGGAACTGATGAGACTTGCCCTTGAACGTGCCAAAACGGCTCGTGAAGCCATAAAAGTAATGACTTCTCTTGTCGAGCAATACGGTTATGGTAGCGAAGGGGAAAGTTTTTCGATAGTTGACCCCGATGAAGCCTGGATAATGGAGATGATAGGGACAGGAGGAGAAGGAGGCGCCGTTTGGGTTGCAAAACGTATTCCCGACGGTATGATATCGGCACATGCCAATCATTCGCGAATAGGTGAATTTCCGTTAAACGACCCCGAAAATTGCCTTTACTCGAAAAACGTTATAAAACTTGCCGTTGAAAAAGGATACTACGATAGTTCTTCAGGCGAGCCTTTTAGATTTAATGATGCTTACGACCCTCCGACACCCGCACATCTAAAATATACCGAAACGAGAGTCTGGAGTATTTTCAGGAGAGCGGCACCATCACAAAACTTTTCACCGGACTATCATAGAGCCGTTCCCGGCGCCAAACCTTATCCTTTGTATATAAAACCTGATAAAAAACTTTCTTTACAAGATGTTTTTTCGTTGATACGCGACCATTACGAAGGCACTCCTTTTGATATGACCAAAGGTATTGCGGCGGGACCTTTCGGAAATCCTTACCGTTCCGGACCTTTGCAATGGGAAGTTAACGGTAAAAAATATTCGTGGGAACGTACTATATCAACACCTCAAACAGCTTATGTTTACGTTGCTCAAGTAAGAAAAAACATACCCGATAATATGGCACTGATGTGGTACGGTTTTGACGATACTTATACCAACTGTTTTTTCCCTTTTTATATAATGTCTGAAAAAGTTCCCGAAGCTTATGCAAAGGGCGATTTTAACAAGTTCGATTTTAAATCGATGTGGTGGACTTTTAATTTTGTTTCGAACTTTGCAAAAGTATGCTATCAACCCATGGTGAAGGATATAAAAAAAGTACAATATGAACTTGAGTCGAAGTTTATAAAAGAACAAGATTCCATAGAAAAAACAGCTTTAAACCGGCAAGGTGCCGAAAGAATAAAAACCTTAACCGAGTTTTCAATAAAATGTGCTAACACCGTACACGACAGGTGGGTTGAACTGGCAGGCTATCTTGTCATGAAATATAACGACGGTTATAAAAAAGATGAAAAAAACAGAGTCCATTCCCTTCCCTACCCCGAAGAATGGTTGAAAAAAGTTGTGGAAATTGAAGGTGAAAAATATTTGATTGAAGATAAAAAAAAGAAATAAAAACAAGTTATATACCTCTGGTTTTCAGGTTGTTAAAAGCTTTTACTTTAATACAAAAACGTTGCAATTTATTTAGACCCGTTATAAATATCTATGCAATTAATATATGTATATGTTTAATAATATGAACTTTTTAATCAATTGTTATTTTTGCATAAAATCATTTGTAAGCTATGAGTAAATTTAAAATCGAACCGGAAAAACTTGATGCTGCGGCAAGCAAATTAAGAGCAATATCACACCCCATGAGGATTGCCATTATAGAGCTTCTTTCGGGGGAAAAACATTTAAGTGTTACGGATATTTATAAAAGTTTGGGTATTGAACAAGCTGCCGCTTCGCACCATTTAAATATATTGAAAAACAAAGGTATTCTGGTAGCAAAAAGAGACGGTAAAAAAATATTTTACTCTTTACGAAGTAACATAATTTCCGAAATTGTTGAGTGTATAAACCGTTGTAACGAAAACTAGCCTATTTGACTCTATACCTTTTTCCGGGTAAACTTAAAATAATACCTTTAAATTCCATATTTAAAAGAGCGGAAGCTATTTTAGACAATTGTAATCCGCTTTTTACCATTAATTCATCAACACCGCATTCACCGTACTTTTGTAAAATCTCTATCAAAGTCTGTTCGTCAGCCGTTAAATTACTGAAAAGTTCAAGCTGCCTGTTATCCTCTTTTCTAACATCATCCCAACCCAATAAATAAGCAATATCATCGGCAGACTCCGCCATAGCCGCTTTATTGGTTTTAAGTAAATAATTACATCCTTTGGAATACTGGTCATTAACCCTGCCCGGAACTGCAAAAACATCCCTGTTATATGAAAAGGCAATATCGGCTGTAATTATAGCACCTCCCTTTCTCCCCGACTCCACCACCAGTGTGGCATCACTGATACCTGCAATTATGCGGTTACGTTTAGGGAAATTTTCCCTGTCGGGGGTCGTTCCCGACATAAATTCGGTAAGAAGACCTCCGTTAGTAACCATTTTCTTCGCAACACTTTTGTTTTCCGAAGGATAAATTCTGTCTAGCCCGTGTCCCAAAACCCCTACGGTTGATATTCCGGTGTTTACCGAAAACCTGTGGGCGCAACTGTCAATTCCGTACGCTAAACCGCTTACTACTAAAACATCTTTTTCTTTCAATCCCTCCAAAATATTTTCACACATTATCTTACCGTACGGCGTGGAACGACGTGTACCGACAACAGCAAGCACTCTTTTTTTATTTAACGAAACATTGCCTTTGTAATATAACATTACCGGACCGTCTTCGCATTGCAAAAGTCTTTTTGGATATTCATCGTCCGTATAAAAAAGAGGTGTTATTTTATGTTTCTCAATAAATTCAATTTCCTGTTCGGCACGAGCTAAAACATTGTTTCCCAAAATGTTTTTTACAATGTTTTCACCTATCCCGGGAATTTTCAATAAAGCTTTTTTCGACTCTTTAAACACAGCCTCCACTCCACCACAATACGCTATCAGTTTTTTGGCATTAACGGCACCTATTTTCGGAATCAAAGTTATACCAATCTTGTATTTCAGGTCATCTTCCATAGGTATCAAAAATATTAATTTTTGATTTGCACAAGGTATTTAATACCTTTGTTTTCAAATGAACTCCGTAAAGAAAATATTAATATGCCCGATGGATTGGGGGCTGGGACATGCAACACGCATGGTTCCGGTTATAGAATTGTTAAAGGAAAAAGACGTTGAAATTATTTTAGGTGCCGATAACAGACCTTACGAATTTCTTAAACACAGGTTTCCGGATTTACCCGTAATACGTTTTGAAGGTTACGTACCTCATTACCCGAAAAAAAGTGCCATGGCATTAAAAATGCTGTCGGACATGCCCGAAATGATGCGCCGTGCCGATGAAGCACATGCTTTTCTTGAAAAATTCGTTAAAAAAAATAACATCGACATTGTTATTTCAGATAACCGCTATGAACTTTGGACCAAATATGCGCGGACTGTTTTTGTTACCCATCAAATAGAGATTCAGACGGGCAATTACGGAAAAATCACAAAAATGGCCATAAAGCAACTTGTCAGCGGATTTATAAAAAAATTCGACGAGTTGTGGATTCCCGATTTTGAAGGTGACATAAACCTTTCGGGAAAACTATCGCACGTAAATAAATATCCTCTTAAAAATCGCCATTTTATAGGTCCGTTAAGCAGATTCGGATTTGTAAACCCGAAAAATATTGATAAAAAACCCGATGTTTTGATTATGCTTTCGGGACCGGAACCTCAACGAAGTATTCTGGAAGTAAAATTAAAAGATCAAGCTTTTCACACTGGTTTAAACACTGTTATACTTCAAGGCCGTCCGGAAGATGAGTATTATGAAAAAATGGGTAATGTAGAAGTATTTTCACACTTACCCGATGAGGAAGTTGCCGGATATATTAACAATGCTGACATTGTTATAAGCCGGCCGGGTTATTCTACCGTTATGGATCTTGCATGGTTCGGTGCCAAAGCGGTATTTATCCCTACACCCGGACAAACGGAACAAAAGTACCTTGCGGAATATCTGAAAAAGAAAGGTTATTACTATTACCAAAATCAAAATGACTTTGACCTTGAACAGGCTATCGCCGAATCGGTTAATTATAGCGGTGTTTTACTCAAAAACGACTATATCATTCTGAAAAAAAGAATCGAAAATCTTATCAATCAATAAATAAAATATTCTAATAAAGGAAATTATTATACGGATAACGTATTGCGTGAACCTCCCTTATAGTGTTGTATAGCAGCTTTTTGAAATCATCCCAGTTTTCTTTCTTTTTTGCCGAGATAAATATTGAAGGATAATTTTCTTTGGCCATCCAGGTTTTTTTCAACTCATCAAGACTTATATTTTCTTTTGTCGCTGGTGTAAGATCGTCCTCTTCTTTTTCAACCCATTTATAAGCATCTATTTTGTTAAAGACCATAATCGTTTGTTTGTCGCCGGCACCTATTTCGGCTAAAGTTTTATTGACGGTTTGTATATGGTCTTCAAATTCGGGATGTGAAATATCCACTACATGAACCAGTATATCCGACTCTCTAACCTCATCCAGCGTGGATTTAAAAGATTCAACAAGTCCGTGTGGCAGTTTTCGTATAAAGCCCACCGTATCCGACAATAAAAAAGGCAGGTTTTCTATAACTACTTTTCTAACGGTTGTATCGAGAGTTGCAAAAAGTTTATTTTCGGCAAAAATTTCCGATTTACTAAGGAGGTTCATTATTGTCGATTTTCCGACATTGGTATAACCTACCAAAGCAACACGTATGAGTTTTCCCCTGTTTTTCCGCTGAGTAGCCTTTTGTTTATCTATCTGTTCAAGCTTCTTTTTTAACAGAGCTATCTTATCACGTATTATACGGCGGTCGGTTTCTATTTCGGTCTCGCCGGGACCTCTTAAACCTATACCTCCGCGCTGACGTTCAAGGTGTGTCCACATACCGGTAAGACGTGGTAAAAGATACTGATACTGTGCCAGTTCAACTTGTACTTTTGCGTGTGCCGTCCGGGCTCTTTTTGCAAAAATATCGAGGATAAGATTCGTACGGTCCAAAACCTTTGCATCCAAAGCTTTTTCAAGGTTTCTTATTTGCGAAGGTGTTAACTCGTCATCAAAAACAACCATCTCAACCCCTGCGGCTTTTACATATCGAGCTATCTCCTCAAGTTTACCGGCACCAACGTAAGTCTTGGGATTGGGATAATCAAGGTTTTGTATGAACCGTTGAACAACTTTACCTCCGGCAGTGTCAACAAGAAATTCAAGTTCATCCAGATATTCGTGAACTTTATTCTTTTTATCCTTACTTAACGACAAACCTACTATTACGGTTTTTTCCGGCTCTACCTTTATCGAACTTTCTTTCTTTTCTATCATCTATTGTCTCCGGACGAACTAATGTATCCTTTTAAAACCTATAATTTCTCTAACGTCGTTAACGGTATTACGTCCGCTTTCCCGCGCTTTTTCGGCACCCATCTTCATAACCTTATCAATATACTCCTGATTAGCGGCTATTTCTTTTACTTTTTCACGGAAAGGCTCGGTGAATTTGATGATGTCGTCGGCAAGTTGTTTTTTCATGTCGCCGTACCTGATGGTCATATTATTGTATTGATCGTCAAAATATTCTACCGTACCGGGTTCCGAAACAACTTTCATTATTGTAAAAAGATTTTCTATTGGTTCGGGCTTTTTCTGGTTTTTTTCGGTCGGACCGCTATCGGTAACGGCTTTCATCACTTTCTTACGAATGGATTTCGGATCTTCGGCAAGGAAAACGGCATTGCCTTCACCTTCCGATTTTCCCATTTTGCCGGAACCGTCAAGGCCGGGTATTTTAACCAAGTCGTCGCCAAAGTTAAAAGCTCTCGGTATTGGGAAATAATCGGTTTTGTACATTCTGTTAAAACGACGGGCAAAAGTTCTTGTCATTTCAAGATGCTGCTCTTGATCTTTTCCGACGGGAACATATGTTGAACGGTGTATTAAAATATCCGCCGCCATCAATGTAGGATATGTAAGCAAGCCCGCATTCACGTTGTCGGGTTGTTTTCTGGCTTTTTCTTTAAAAGTTGTAACCCTTTCCAACTCACCGAGGTAAGCGTTCATATTAAGGAAAAGATAGAGTTCGGTAGTCTCGGGGAGATCGCTTTGCAAGTATATTGTTGCTTTTTCGGGATCCAATCCCGCAGCAAGATATTCAATCAATACCTGCCTGACTTTTCCTTGAAGATCTTCAGGTTTGGGATGTGTAGTTAACGAGTGGTAATCGGCAATAAAAAAATAACACTCGTACATGTCTTGCATTTTAACAAAATTCTTTACGGCACCAAAATAATTACCCAGGTGCAAATTGCCTGTCGGTCTTATTCCGCTTAAAACTATTTCTTTCTTTTTCATGGCGGCAAAAATAGTTAATTTATATGTTCGTAAACCATGTTTTTAAACTTGAAAACGTTGTGTCAAAAACTATTATCGTTCTATTATCGACAAGGTTCGTGTATTATTTCTATGTTTGCAACATTAAATAAGAGTAATACATGAAAAAAGGATTAACGGTTGTTTTTTTATTGGTAAGCTTTTTAATCAAAGCTCAGGATACACTTGTGGTTTTACAATATAATCTTCTGAATTACGGAAACTACACAAATTATTGTAATACAAACAACAATAACGTATCAGAAAAAGACGGGTTTATAAAAACAATAATCAATTACATGAAGCCCGATATCTTTTCGGTTAACGAAATGGTGGCACACGAAGCGATGATGGAGCATCTGCGCGGTGTTATAAATGAAACATGGACAAATAATTACAAACGTCCGCCTTTTATTCATCAAAATTCGGATTATCTTGCCAACACCATTTATTACAATTCCGAAAAACTGACATTTGTTTCGCAAGCAATAGCACAAAATTATATAAGGGATGTAAACGTTTATAAGTTTTATTACAATTCACCCGATCTTGAAAACGGAGATACGGCATTTGTTATTTGCATTACGGCTCATTTAAAAGCGGGATACGGCACGGACAATGAAAACAAACGTACCACAATGGCTAAAAACATCATGAATTATATAGCAAATCATAATCCTAAAGATAACTATTTGCTGATGGGTGATTTTAATCTATATTCCGATTCGGAGCCGGCATGGCACTTTTTTACAATGAACGATAATGAAGAAATAAGATTTAACGATCCGGTAAATAAATCCGGCGACTGGCACAACAATTCTTCATACAAATATTATCATACGCAGTCAACACACAGCAACTCCAACGGTTGTGCAGCCTCAGGCGGACTTGATGACAGGTTTGATTTTATACTTATTTCCAACTACATTAAAGAAGGAACAAAAAAAGTTAAATATGTAAACGGAAGTTATCATGCCGTAGGCCAAGACGGCAAACATTTTAACAAAGGTCTTCTTGACTCTCCGACAAACACTTCCGTACCGTCAAACGTTTTATCGGCTTTATATAGAAACTCGGATCATTTACCCGTAACTTTAAAATTGGCTGTTAATGAAACCGCAGGTATAAATGAAAAACCGGTTTCAGGGTTTAGTTCAATAAAGTTAATAAATCCCGTAAAAGACAAAATAAAAGTAGAGGTTTACAGCAAATTTAACGGCACTACCGGTGTTACTTTATTCGACCTTACCGGAAAAAAACTTGTTGAAAAAAGATTTGATTTGCAAAAAGGATATAATAGCCTTAAATTGGATATTTACGGATTGAAAAAAGGATTTTATCTGTTGCGCTTTGAAGATAACAACGGATTGGTTCTAACTAAAAAACTTATTAAAAATTAATATTGTACTCCGACTTTTTATTTTCCCAATATTGCAAACCTTTTTCGGTAGCAATGCTTTTTACAAAGTTCTCGAACATTTGAATAAACACTTTCGAGAAAGAAAGGTCTTTTGCCGGAAAACTGTCGGGATTGTACATATCCACCAAGCGGCTAATATACACCCGTGCAACAAGCTCTTCACTAACATCGTCACGGTAAACACCCTGCCATTTTCCGTCTCTCAGATTTCCGGAAATCCGTTGAAAAACAAACTCGGCCTTTTTGTCAAAATGATCTTTATAAATATCCGGATAAAGTTCTTGATATTGATGAACAAGAGCGGGTGAAAGGTTATGAAAATTATCGGCAATATCCTTACTTACGTTAAATAACAAATCTATGGCATTCGTTTCTTTTCTGTTTTCATCATATTTTTTAAGAATCTCCTCCAATTGTTGTCTTTCATTTTCAAGTATTAAGTTTACAAGCTCGTCATTGGATTTTACATATTTTGCCAATAACTCTTTTGAAACGGATGGAACTTCTTTTAGTTTTTCCAGAGTTACGGGATTTATTCCTTTTTCCCGGGCTGTTTTTCTAATCGTTTTAACAAAATCGCTTAATTCCTGATTAGTCATAATAAAAGTTTGATGAAAAATGCATACAAATAATATGCCTAATTCGAAAGTACTATTTTTTGAGTTTTTACAAAATCCCCGGCTCGTAATACAAAATAATATATACCGGATGTCAGATTATAATTTACGGCGTTGAAGTGTTCAATATATTTACCTCTCGCGAGTTTTTTGTTGTCAATTACAACTGCAACCTCTTTACCCATTACATCATAAACTTTTAAATTAACTACCGACGGTTTGTTTATTTTAAAAGCTATGGCAGTACTCTCTTTAAAAGGATTGGGATAATTGGACTGAACGGTAAACGGTTCCGTGGTTTTTTGCTTCTGCTCTTCAATACCTACCGATATATCCACAATGGCTGTCAATACCGAAAGACTTCCGTTTTGAAGTCTTGTCCAAATAGGCCTGACCATGCCGTCGAATGCCGTTATGTTGGTATAATCGCCGAAAAAAACCGATGACGACGGCAAAAACGGTGTTTCACTAACCATAAAGTTTTGAAAAGTCTCGCCACCGTCAACCGATCTTGCAATATAAACGTCAGTATTATTGTCGTTGTAGTTTCGCCTGTCATAAAAAACCACATAAACGTCACCCGTTGCATTATCCACCGTCATCCACGATAAAAATTGTTGTTTTCCGGGAGGGTCGTCATTCACTCTAACGGGTTCCGACCATGTATTTCCTCCGTCGGTGGATTTGGCTATCCAAACATCGGTATCATTTTGCCCGTTTCGCTGGTCGGTCCAATTTACATAAATAGTTCCTCTGTATTGCGAATTGCTTATATCGCAACATGTTACCGGTAATCCGTTACACCTCCATATCCCCGGAATATTATAATCCCATCCTCCCGGTTGATCGGCTACAAAAATATCATTGTCAAGCCACGTTTCTCCTCCGTCAAGAGACCTGTCGAACATAATTCCCAACGGTCCGGCCCATGCAACATACAACTCACCGCCGGGTCCTACCGCAGGCACGGCACCTTCAACGGTATTGTCACTGTCAAGACAATCGCCGGAAGTTTCGTTAATTCTTTTGGCATTAGTCCATGTAACACCTCCGTCAGTGGATTTTGAAAACATTATGTTTGAATAATCGGTACTGCTACTGCTACCGTAATAATCAAACTGTGTCCATGTTGCATAAATGGTATTAGTGGCACTGTCAACCACAGCCCACTCTTTGTCTTGATCTTTTTGACTGTTCAAGCCGAAATATGAATCTACTATCCATGAATGGGAATCGAAATCATATTTTTGAACCACCATTCTGTCAAGCCAATCGCCACTAGGCGGATTAGCCAGATGAAAGTAGTAAAAGTCGCCCGCCGTGTCAACTATAACACACGGGTCTCCGTAAACGCCATATTGAGAAGACATTGAACTTTCGTTCCACGTAAGCCCTCCATCGTCAGAATAATAAAAATTTGTGATATTGGAACCGGCAACCAAATGATCGGGATTTTTAGGATCCATTATTATTGAAGGCTCCTCGGGAGAACCCGTATTATCAATGACAACATTTGGATATTGGTAAAATTGGGAATACAAGGAAAGCGTTAGAAAAGAAAATAAAAGCAATAAAATATTTTTCATAAACCGGTTTTTAATAATTAACTAATTAAACAAAGATAACAATAAAATAAAGTATTTATTGCATTTATAGGTTATTACCCGATTTCATTACCTTTTTGCAGCTCTCTTAATTTTACGTATTTAAGGAAAGTTGACCAGGAATTCATGGAGCAAACCACAATACCGTAATATCCGTCCAAAAAGCCCAGTTTGATAAAATAATCACGAATAAACCTGAAAACCGTTCGTAACGGCAACATTACAAGTGACGACTTTTTTCCTTTTTTATATGCTTCTTGTGCCCCTATGGTAGTGAACTTGTTTATTTGGTTAACATGTTGCCCGATACTGTAATATGAATAATGTAAAAGATCTCCTTTCAGGTGTTTTGTTTTACTTCCTTTTTTCAATACGAGAAAATCATGGGGATTTGTGCCTTCCCACTTGCCCAACTCTTTTTTCCATAAACGCAATTTACGGTCGGGGTACCATCCGGAATGTTTAATCCACTTTTTTACATAAAACGTAAGTCTGTTAAAGTAATAACCGTCGGCATCCGGATTTTCTTTAATTTTTTTTATTTCTTCAAAAAGTTTTTCACTTAACGCTTCATCGGCATCAAGCGAAAGCACCCAATCGTAATTACAAAATTCCAATACCTTGTTTTTTTGTTCCACATATCCTTCAAAAGGGTGCTTGTAAAATTTGACACCGTATTTTTTGCAAATTTCCTCTGTTTTATCGGTAGAAAAAGAATCGAGAACCACAATTTCATCGACAAGATTTATTACCGATTTAATACATCTTTCTATATTTCTTTCTTCGTTAAAAGTTATTATTGCAGCGGAAATTTTTATTGGCATCAGTTATTTTTTTTGCTGTTTTTATAGTACTTCATAGCTTCCGGCAACCACTTTTTAATATTTTCAATTCTTGTTTGGTCGGAAGGGTGCGTACTTAGAAATTCGGGAGGTTTTCGGCTTTTATTCATTTTTTGCATGTTTTGCCAAAATTTTATGGCTTCATGGGGGTCGTATCCAGCCATAGCCATAAAAATAAGACCCAAATGATCCGCTTCACTCTCTTGCAATCTGCTAAAAGGTAACATCAATCCAACTTGAGTGCCCACTCCGTAAGCCGCAAGCCATAATGCCCTGGTTTCTTCAGGCTTTTTTTGTAATGCAACACTAAGAGCCATTCCTCCCAACTGCTGAACCAATGCTTGACTCATTCTTTCGGAACCGTGTTCCGCTATGGCATGAGCTATTTCATGAGACAAAACAACGGCAAGACCCCCGTCCGTTTTTGTTATGGATAAAATCCCCGTATAGACAACAACTTTTCCTCCGGGCATACACCATGCATTTGCCTGCTTGTCTTCTACAAGATTAAACTCCCAGTCGTAACCTTGTAATAAATGAGCCATATCATGCTCGGTAAGATACTTTGTTACGGCATGTTCGATATTTGTACCTACTTTTTTAACTTGTTGAACAGCTTTTTTATTCGAGCTTAATTTATGCTCTTTTAAAAAAGTATCATATTGTTGATCGCTCATAGCCAACATTTCGCTTGCCGGCATCATGTTAAACTGTTTACGTCCGGTTATAGGTACTGTTGAACATGAATAAAAAACAATAATCGATGTTATTAAAAGTATGAACTTTTTCATAATCCGTTGTTTATTTTGCAAAAGTAATGGTTTTTATAAATCTTTTTTTATCAATCCCGCCAGGTTTTAAAACCGTTCAGGGTCTGCGGTAAATATCATATTTATCTTTGGGCCTGATAGCCTCTTGCCAGCTAAATCCTCTAAGTTTTTTACCCTCCGGCGGAAACTTATCGGGAGGATAGGTAGTTTCTTTGGGCTCTTCGTTGTAAACAATATTATTTATTTCACCGTTTTTAAGCCTTATCTCCATGGTACTTCCTTCGGCTTTATCAATTCCTATAAGATAGCCGTCTTCATCTTTAACGTAAAAAACAGTTTGAGCATTACCGTCAACAAACAGTTTTGTTATCTCATTTCCCGAAAAATATCCAATCATATTACGCCCTTTTATTTGGTTAAACCGGTCCAATGAATCATGCATAACAATCATCGCATTATTATACATTACCAGGGAGTCGGGGTGGTTGTTGACAATTGCAATGGTCATGGAATCGGCTGTCAGCTGGTTTTTTCCCGACCACAAAACGGGTTCGTAATAAAGCCTTATCACCGAATCCTGCATACTGTATGCCATAGAATCACATTTACCTTGCAAATCGGTTCTGTAAAATCTTACATTGTAATAAGAAAGTATCTTTTTTACTTGCCTTTCTTTATCGAAAAATATCCAAATGGTGTCTCCGCTGAAATATAGCGAATCGGTATCGTCATAAGTAATTGCAGTGGCACTGTCGGTAACATAAGCCATACCTTTGTCCTGCCACATTTCACCGAAAACACCTTTTACTATAACCCTTCTAACGGTATCCTTTATTTTAACCCTTCCGAATGCTTTTCCGTAATTGCTATCGCCCGAAAACAATATGCTGTCGGCTGATAAAATCTGCTCGTTTTGCGATATTTCAGGGTTTTCAATAAGTTTTCCGTAATTATTTCTTGTATCGAACCATCCGTCTTCGCAATATATTTTTCCTTGTTCACCTGTTATGGTGGTGGGTCCTTTAAAAAAAGCCACCTCGGTAACGGAATTATAAATAAGAGTATCGGAATAAATAATATAATCGGGAGTAGTTAATACCACATCGGTTTTAAAATGAAAAATTTTTGTCAGTTCATTGTAATAACCTTCCTTACTTGTAAGAACGTTTTCACCGTTAACAATTTTTCCGTGGTTGTAATAATAAGCGATATTTGTATTTCGATCGTAAATCAAATGATTAGTTGTCAAAACCATTTGATTATCGATAAGTTTAACATTACTGAATAGTTCCGCTATTTTGGTTTCACCGGTATAATATACGCTGTCACTGAAAATTTCAACACTATCGTTAACGATTATGTGAATATTATCATACGCTTTAAAAGTTTTTGTTTCGGTGTTGAGAACGACGCTGTCGCAATAAAACAGAGAAGAATCGTGGCGTAAAAGTACATCTCCTATTAACCTTTCGATATTTTTCCCCAATTTTTCGTCATAGCTTTGCAGCTTGGCCCTTTCAACAAATATTTTAGTGGTTTTGGTTTCTTTCCGTTGAGCGAAAAAAGCTATGGGAATTAAAAGAAACAACGTTATGTAGGCAAATTTTATCTTCATATTTTCAAACATTGCAAAGGTAAGTATTCTAAATAAAGCACAGTCGCTAAAAATCTATTAGTTTTGCATCTGATTTTATAAATAACTTGAAATGAACCTTAACATTTTTACGGTAACATTAATCCTTTCAATAATATTGAACTCATGCGGAACCACCGGCTCCCGAAAAGGAAATAAAGCTAAAAAAAAGAGTTTTACGGAAGCCGTTTTTAATGCCGATTCGGCATATTATTTCACCGGTAAACAAGTTTCTTTCGGTCCGCGAGTTCCGGGAACCAAAGCTCATGACGAGTGTGCAAACTGGTTAATATCAAAATTAAAACAATATAGCGATACCGTTTACATTCAACATTTTAAAACCAAAACATACGACGGTGTTACCAGAAACGGAATAAATTTAATAGGTTCCATCAATCCGGAATCTCCTTTGAGGGTTTTATTGCTTGCCCATTGGGATTCACGTCCTTTTGCGGATCATGACCCTAATCCCGAAAATTACCATAAACCTATTGATGCTGCAAATGATGGTGCAAGCGGTGTTGCGGTTTTGCTTGAATTGTTGAGGCAATTTAAATTACACAACCCCGGAAAGGGTGTTGATGTTTTGCTTGTTGACATAGAAGACTGGGGACCTCCCGATTTTGAAAAACATGAATATAAAGAGGAAAATTGGGGTTTGGGCTCACAATATTGGGCAAAAAACCCGCACATTCAAAATTATCAAGCAAATTACGGTATATTGCTCGATATGGTAGGCGCCAAAAATCCCGTCTTTAAAAAAGAATATTATTCAATGGCATATGCCAGATTTGTTGTGGATATGGTTTGGCAAACGGCAAAGATACTGGGATACAATGATATTTTTATTAACAAGGAAGGCGGGGCCATTTCGGATGACCACATATTCATAAACAAATACAGAAAAATACCTACAATAGATATAATTCATCTTGACGACAAAAGCAGTAACGGCAGTTTTTTCGAATATTGGCATACAACCGGCGACACTATGGACAAAATAGATAAAAACACCTTGCTGGTTGTGGGTAAAGTTGTAGGTACAACGGTTTATAATTACTAAACAATGTTTTTATTTATAGCCGGCATATCACCCGGAAAACCGCAAAGGTGGCGGACTTTAAAACCCGAATATTGTCCGCATTGCCATAACACGGAAAGATGGATATTGGAAAAAGTAAAACACAACCTTACTTTTTTCTTTATCCCCTTAATTCCGGTTAGAACCGATTATCTCTATTATTGTCCCATATGCGGATATCAAAAACCCGTCGACAAAGAAACCTTTGAATATAAAATCAAGTTTGAAGCCGAATTAATTGATAACTGAAATTTTTAAAATATTTTCCATTTATTTAATGGCGATGGTAAAATACTTTTACTCGCCGTTTTTTGCCTATTCCGTAGGCGAAACTTTTTGGGTATCTTATTTTATTATAATTGCCGGAGGGTTTACCAGCTTCACTTTATTTTATCATATTACCCCGTTTATACAAATATCCACCAAATATTTAAAACCCGCATTATTAAAGATGCTACCGGTTAAACTAAATATCATACTCAAAGAAAAATTCCGAACAAAAAAAGATAAACGCAAAAAATTTAACAAACGTAAAAGAATGATGATTAAAATGAAATCATCGGGAATGTGGCTTATAATATTAACAACTCCGGTTTTATTATCACTTCCCGTAGGTGCTTTTATGTTAAGAAAATACTATCCCGACAATAAATATTCATACTTTTTTGCACTTTTATCAATAGCTTTCGAAGGGTTTATAATTTGCATTTTGATATGGAAAGATAACCTGTTTTTGTAACACATTCGGGAGTGTTATCATTGCCGAATTCTCTATAAACATTAATTTATACCGATAAAATAATTATGTTTGTATATAATTTAATCGAAACTAAAATCCCCCAAATGAAAAGTAAGCTAATTTTATTATTTGCATTTTTTGTTGCATTAATTAATCAAACTGCATACAGTCAAAGTAAAGATACATTGATAAACCGTTACAGGCGTATTGCCGTTGATTATCAGCAACAAGTAAAGATGGCTAAAAAAAGTTTGCTTGGTGCCGAATCGAAATTCAAAGCAACAAAATCGGCTTACGGACCGAAACTTGATTTTTCAAGTAATTACAAATATTACGGTGTACCGATGCAGTTGGCTCCCCCGGCGGATGCGCCTATAGGAACTCCCGGTGAAGAACTTCACAACATCTATTCTTTGGATATTACATTAAATCAGCCTGTTATTACCGGCGGTAATTTGAAAAATACACGAAAAGCTTCGGAATGGGACTACGAATCCATGAAAAGCTATGTTAAAATGTCGGAACAACAGGTAATGTTGGCTTCCGATAAAACATACTTAACCGTTGTAGCAAAAAAGGAAATTAACAAACTCGCCGAAGCATACCGTGATATTATAGGAGAATTCGTTAAAGTGATAAATAACAGGGTTGAAGAAGAAGTTGTGGGAAAAAACGAACTTTATCAATCGAAGGTAAGATATAATGATGCCGAATATCAGGTTTTGCGCTCCGCCAAAGAATACAAAATGAGTTTGATGAATTTAAACAGACTTTTGGGATATCCCGTTGACACCGTTCCGTTGATAGCGGATTCGTTACCCCTGTTGAATTTGGAAATTTCATCGGACAGTTTAATAGAAAAGGCATTGGTAAAACGACCCGATTTATCTTACTATAAAGGAAAAGTAATTGCCAATCAATACAGGGAAAAAGTTACCGTTTCAAAATTTAATCCGCAAATGAATGTTTTTGCCGGCGGCAAGTGGGGTTCTCCCGCTCCCGGATTACAAATACAACCTGACTTTAACTACTATTTTGCAGCAAAATTAAAGATTCCGATCTTTTACTGGGGCGAGAAAAAACATGAGAAATTTGCAGTAAAACAGCAAACCGAAATTTCAAAACTCAAAGTTGACGAAACAACGGATGAAATTGTACTTGAAGCTCAACAGGCCTATTACAATCTTATGGAATCAAAAGAACAAGTGAACTTTGCCAAAGGAGCGTTAGACAATGCCAAAAAGAATGTTATTGTAATGCTCGACAGATATAACGAAGGGCTTTCGTCGGTGCTGGAAGTTTTGGATGCTCAAACTTTCTGGCAAAAAAGCTATTTGAATTACATTCAGGCAAAATACGATCTTAATATAGCATATTCGGAATACTTACATGCAACCGGGGAATTGAATAAATAAAAAATAAATAATTATGAATTTTAACAATATGAAAAAGTTAACCGCACTGTTAGTCTTAACTTCATTAATACTGGTTTTTACGGGTTGTAAAGAAGAGGAAGCACCCAAAAAAGAAATTATAAGACCCGTTAAAACAATGAAGGTTTCTTACTTTGTTGATGAAATGGGTAAAGGCTATCCTGCCACTTCCAAAGCTTTTAAAGAAGCCGATATTTCATTCAGAGTGGGGGGAGCACCTATAATAGAAAACAATATTGTGGAAGGACTAATGGTTAAAAAAGGTGCTTTGATAGCAGCCATCGACCCTTCCGATTTCAAAATAGCTTTACAATCGGCAAAAGCTCGTTACAATCAAGCAAAAGCCGAAGCTAAGAGATATGAAAGACTTTGGAAAAAAGGTTCGGTATCAAAAAGTGATTACGACAGTAAGTATGCTTTTTTCAAAGAAGCCGAATCGGCATATCTTCAAGCTAAAAACAATTTGGAATATACAAAAGTATATGCACCTTTTACCGGTTTTTACGGTGAAAAATTAGCCGAAATAGGAGACGTTGTGCAAGCGTACCAACCAATCACAAGGCTGTACGACTTATCGAAAATCGAAATTGTTACAACCATACCCGAACAAATGGCTGTTAATTTCAGGTTTTTCGATAAATATCATGTAATCTTCGACACATATCCAGATACTACTTTTACGGCTACTTTAAAAGAAATGGAAAAAACCCCCACTCCCGAAGGTTTTAAACTTCATCTGTTTTTAAATTATGACCCTTATAAATCATCGGCATACAGAATATCGGCAGGAATGAGTTGCAGGGTTAATATTTCTTTAAAAAGTGATAAAATTTCTAAAGGTGAAATAGTTGTTCCGACATCCGCTGTTTTTGAAGGTGAAACGGACACCGTTCCTTCGGTATGGATTTTAACAAAAGATTTGACGGTTAAAAAACAGCATGTATCTCTCAACGGCTTTGCGGGAAAAGATTATATAAGAATTAAATCGGGACTTAAACCGGGTGAGATAATAGTGGTAGCCGGAGCTAAAAGACTTGTTGAAGGTCAGAAAGTTAAGATCCTTGATCAAAAGAATTTCCATTGATAATTAATCCGGAAAAATTATGAATTTAGCAGGATATTCATTACGAAATAAACAGGTCATATACTTCTTTTTGATAATTACCATATTCGGTGGTATTTTTTCTTTTGAACATTTGGGAAAAAGAGAAGATGCGCCGTTTGTTATCAAGCAGATAGTATTTATGACATATTATCCCGGCGCTAATGCCGAACAGGTTAGAACACAAGTTACCCAAGTTATCGAGAGGGAAATACAATCCCACCCTCTTGTCGATTTTATCAAATCGGAGTCAAGACCCGGATTCAGTTATATAAAAGTTGACATGTATCAATGGGTGCCTAAAGAGGTATTCCAGCAAGTTTGGGACGAAATGAGGCGAAAGATAATGAACGTTCAACCCAAACTGCCTCCCGAAGCCAGTACCGTAATAGTAAATGACGACTTTGGTGACGTTTACGGTATATATTACGGAATTACCGCAGACTCGGGTTTTACAATGGGTGAACTTGAAGATTACGCCCAATTTATAAAACAACAGTTGTCAACAGCGGAAGATGTTGCAAAAGTAAAACTGTTCGGTATTCAGGACAGGGTTGTTAACGTTTACATTTCGGATGAGAAATTGGCCAACTCCGGTCTTACACCTAAAAATATTCAAGAGGCTCTTGCTTCACAAAACCAATTGATAAATACGGGTGCAATAGAATCGGGTTCGTTTCAAATACGAATTGATGCGGTTGGTACTTTTAAATCTGTTAGTGAAATTGAAAATCTTGTTATCAAAGGAAAAGCCGGAAACAAAATAAGATTGGGAGATATTGCCAAAATAGAAAAAGCTTATAAAGATCCGCCGAGTACAATGATGAGGATGAACGGTTTGCCGGCAATCGGAATAGGATTTTCAACAAGAGAGGGCGGAAATTCCGTTGTGGTAGGACGCAGTGTGCGTGAAAAGTACAGACAAATACAAGATTTACTGCCTGTCGGTATTGAAATGAATAAAATTTACTCGGAAGACGAAGTAGCATTGGAAGCTAATAACACTTTTATTACCAACCTTATAGAATCGGTTTTAATAGTTGTTATTCTCATATTGTTTGCAATGGGTTTGCGTGCAGGTGTTCTTATCGGCACGAGCTTGCTATTCTCTATTTTAGGAACACTTTTCCTGATGCTGCCGTTCGGTATAGATCTTCACAGAACCTCGTTGGCGGCAATTATCATTGCAATGGGTATGCTTGTTGACAATGCCATTGTCGTCACCGACAATGCCCAAATGAAAATAGCGCAAGGTATGCCACGGCGAAAAGCCTTGGAAGAAGGAGCATCAAAACCGCAATGGGGACTTCTGGCAGCTACTATTATAGCTATTTTATCGTTCCTTCCGCTTTATACGGCTCCCAGCAATACCGCCGAAATTATAAAACCTTTATTTAAAGTTTTAGCTATCGCTTTGATTTTAAGTTGGGTATTCGCACTTATTCAAACCACTACTTTCGGCGATTTCTTGCTTAAAGAATCGGCAGGCGGAGAACCTAAAGATCCTTACGATACCAAATTTTACAAAAAACTTACAGCTTTTATAGAATCTGTCGTTCAACATAAATACCTTACCGTAGGTATTGTGTTCGGACTGTTCTTTTTGAGTATTTATCTTTTTAAATTTGTTAAACAAGACTTTTTCCCGGCTATCAACAAACCTATGTTTAAGGTTGATTATTTCTTACCGGACGGTACAGATATAAGAAAAGTGGAGAAGGATATTGAAAAGATGGAGAAATATCTTCTTAAACAAAAGGTTGTTAAAAATGTTTCCATAACCATAGGTGCATCACCGCTGAGGTATTATCTCTCTTCGGTATCGTGGAGTCCCAGACCTAATTTTGCCAATTTACTTATTGAGACAACTGATTACAAAACAGCCGATTCACTTATGCCTGAGTTTGAAAAATGGGTAGATGCCAATTTCCCGGATAATCTGGCAATATTTTACAAGTTTAAAGTTGCTCCTTCGCCGGATGCTATCATAGAGGCAAAATTTGACGGACCTAATCCGGCAGTATTAAGGGAATTGGCTGAAAAAGCCAAAGCAATAATGAGGGCAGATCCTTTGGCTCAGGATATCAGGGACAGCTGGGGAGTTAAAACACCGAAACTCGAACCTGTTTACAACCAAAATAAAGGACGTATTGCCAATGTTACCAGAACGGACATGGCAAGGGCATTACAAAGACTATCCGACGGGCAGAAAATAGGGGAATTCCGCGAAGGTACCTGGGTTATGCCAATGCTGCTAAAAGCTGAAAACAGGGATTTTTATAACTACGGAGATATTGGAAGTTTACCTATTCTTAATTCGGAAGGCAATATAATTCCTTTGGCACAGGTAACTGACAGCATACCCATAAAATTTGAAAATTATTATTTAAACGAATTTAACAGACAGCTTGATATAGCAGCACAATGTGACCCTGTTCCCGGTATAGGTAATACTGAGTTGGAAGCAAGACTGATGCCTAAAATAGAAGCTATTCCTTTACCGGAAGGTTATAGACTATGGTGGGACGGTATATATTACACCCAACAGGTTACAAATAAAGCCATTAACTCGCAATTACCCATAGCCGTATTGCTAATTATAACAATTTTAATGTTGCAATACCGCAATTGGAAAACAGTAACAATGATTATGTTAATGGTACCGTTGGTAATTATAGGTATCACTTTCGCCTTTTTAGCATCAGGATTGTTTTTCGGTTTCTTTGCCGTTCTCGGTATTTTGGGTCTTGTCGGCATGGTAATAAAAAATGCCATCGTTTTGCTTGACCAAGCCGATGCGGAAATGAAAGAAAACGGATTGTCGCAATATCAAGCCATTATAGTTGCTACCAGATCAAGAGCAATACCGGTGGCAATGGCTGCAGGAACTACAATATTAGGAATGGCACCACTATTACCCGATCCTATGTTCGGTGCAATGGCAGTTACAATAATGGGAGGTTTGTTTGCCGCCACATTATTAACAATAATTGTACTTCCTGCGTTTTATGCCGTTATGTTCGGGTTGAAAAAAGATAAAAAATAAAATAACCTGATAATAAAACCTTTTCTTTTCAAAAAAGCCTGCATTAAAAATTAATGACAGGCTTTTTTGATTAGTTAACTACTAAAATAGATATCCCAGACCGATATAAATACCTATATTACCGTCACGTTTGTCAAGAGCCTTACCCACATCAACCGAAAGCATAAAGTTTTCATTCATAGCCATGTGAAGTCCGCCTCCCACGCTGTTATGAAAACCGTCTTTGTCTTCAAAATATTTTGATTTTATACTCTCGGGAAGATTTTCTATCTCTTTCTTTTTCATCTCTACCAAAACACGTCCCGTATCGAAAAATCCGCTTAACGAAAACGAAAGATTTTGTTTCATCACTACCGACTGCCATATTCTCCATCTAAATTCAAAATTTCCGTAACCTATACCTTTACCGACCACCCTGTTTCTTAAAATACCTCTTAATGTTTTGGCTCCTCCCAAACCTTCACTTGAAGATCCACGCAAATATGTGGGATATAGTCTGTTTTCGGCATACCACGGTGCTTCTCCCGCTATTGTTGACATAAATCCAAGTCTGTACGCAAATACAAGATTTTTCACTACCGTAAAATATTGCCTGTGAATTACGGATAATTTCAAAAATCCGGAACTCATGTTCGACATAAATTCAGGAGCGCTAACAAGAAGTATTTCACTCCAAACACCTCTATGTGGATTCGGCTCGTTGTCTCTGGTATCAAATATTAAACCTGTTTTTATTGCCGTATAAAATCCGCCGTTAGCTTCGTTTTCATTAATTAATCCCCAGTCTTTATAATGATCGTATAAAGTAGGTACGGTATCAGTGGCAGGTATAAAATCAGCAGGATCTTTACCTTTGTTAAGGTGGTCAATATCCACATCGGAAATATCCAGGTTATAAAAATCCACTCCGGCTACCCATTTGAAATTCTTTGAAGTAATATTTCCTTGTAACATAAACATAAAACGAAACATATTTTGACGGATTTTGTAAAATACCTTGGTGGAATCATTTACCCAATCAGGATTATAAACAGACATATAACCGTTAAAACCGAAAAAATCATAAAGATGGTCGGGTTTATAAGTCAGGTCACTTGTTATCCTTAGGTTTTTTATAAGCCTGTCGCTGTCATAATATAAACGGAACAAAGAACTTCCTTTGGTATAAAATGAAGCTTCGGCGTAAATATAATGGTCATAATTCGGGTAACGGCTTCCGTCACCGTAATTATAAAGGCCTCCGAGAGCTCCCAATTGAACTCCGAGATCGGAATCGAAAGACAGAATCGGCAAACCTCCGAAAGTCCATCCCTTTTTTATTATTTGTTTTGTAGAATCTTTGCCATTATTGACATGTGAAGTCTGGGCGTTTAAAGAATTTAATAAACCGGAAAGTGTCATTATCAAAAAAAGCCTTGATAACCATTTTTTTAAATATCCGTTTAAAAAGTGTGTAAATGTTGACATATAAGATAATTTTATTAAGTTTTTTTATATTTTTTGCTAAAAATATTGTTCTAATATAGCAATTTAAAAATGTAAAGTCTTGGTAAAAGTATCCAAAATAAAAATAACAGATATTAAATTTTTAATAGCTTTTTTATTTTTTTCGATTCTAACCGTACAGGTAAACGGGCAGTACTACAACGATTCGTTATTTTTATTGAAAGGAATATTGCTTACCGAAGACAGTCTTAAACCTTTACCCGATGCTCACATTATCAGTAAAAAAATGATTTGGGGAACGTTTTCGGAGCCTGACGGTAATTTTGAAATTTATGTTCCCGAAAACGATACCCTTCTTATTACTTCTTTGGGTTTCAGCAACGGTCTTTTTTTTGTAGATGACAGTGTGTTAAAAGCCGATTCCGTTACTATTTTTATGAAAAGGGATACTATTACGTTAAACGAGGTTTTAATAAAAGCTTTTTGGGATTACGAAACTTTTAAACAAATGGTTATAGACATGCGTTTGCCCGAAGAGATACAAATAAATGCCGATGACGAAGACAAGTTATTAAACAGACCGTTACAACCATATCCCATGGGGCCCATTCAGGCATTATATAATTTATTTAATTCCACGGCACGTTTACAAAGAAAACTTATTAGAAACCGGAAGCATTACAATAAAATAATGATACAAATGGGCAGGGTAAATGATACAATACCGACTATCCCTGAGCATATGCAACGGAAGCAACACTCACCTTAACATTTTCCAATTCTTTCAAAACGGTTACGCAAGCTTCTATTGTAGCGCCGGTTGTGATAACATCATCAACCAAAAGAATATGTTTGTTTTTTAAAACGCTTTTATCTTTTACAATAAAAGAAGTTTTAACATTTTCCCATCTGTCGAATCTCTTTTTTTTGGTTTGCGATTCGGTATTTGCAATTTTAATAAGATTGTTTTCAATTGTCTCGATATTCAAAACATCCGAAATACCCCGGGCAATAAGTGCACTTTGGTTGTAACCTCTTTTTTTTCGTTTTAAAGGGTGCAAAGGTACCGGAACAACAATATCAACGGTATTGAACAAAGGACTTTTCACTAAATTTCGCCCTAGTAATGTTCCTAAAAATATTCCCACATCTTTTTTACCCCTGTATTTTAAATTGTGCATAAGTTTCTGCACCTTCCCGCCTTTATTGAAAAATAAAAATGATGTTGCCGAAAATATATCTATTCTTCCTTTAAAAATCTCGAATACGGGGTTTTCTTGAAAAAAACAAAAATTTGTTCTGGGAAGATGAAATAAACACTTGGTACAGATCACATTTTCCTGATTAAAAAGCACATTGCCGCAGGCCATGCATGTTCTCGGAAAAAACAGATGATAAAAACCGTTTAACCATTTTTGGTATTTCATGGTTTTAAAGGTAATAAAAAAGGAGATACCGAAAACGATACCTCCCCAAGTTTCAAATTATGATTTTTTTAATTAGTCTTCTTTTTAAAACCCAACAATCTGTAATTAATAGAGAGTAATATTGATTTTCTATCACCTATTACACCACCCTCAACTCTAAATTGCCATGATTTATTAAGCTGATATTGTGCTCCGATAAGTCCGTTCCAATGTGCTTTTGTTTGTTTATCCATTTTATACGCTACTAACGATTCACCGTTTCTTTCATCAACGGCATTTACAATAGGGGTAAAAAACTTGTCTGCAAGAGTCTGTTGCCACTGCGGTGCCGCATTATATTTATCCCAATAATCGGAAACCCATTGATCTTTTTTATCCCATATTTCCTGCGGGATAGCATCTTGCAACGGTACTTGTCCTACCGTTTCCGACTGCATTGTCAAATACATCGCTCCTACCCAAAAAGAAAAATTACTTTGAGGTCTGTTTTTAAATTTAAAAACCTTACCCATTCTTATTCCAACCACATTAGCTATTGTAGGCTTGTCCAAAAGTTCGGGTTTATTCCAGGTCATATTAGCATCAAGAGACAACCATACCGGACCTAAACCTCCTGCTAACAAAACACCAAAACCGTAAGTGGTAATATTTTGATCTACCACAGATGTAAAACTGCCATCGGGCAACAAAGGTGATATAACTTCCACGGAAGTTTCCGAATGACCGTATCCGAATATTCCGTAAAGGTCAATAAACGGAAAAACCCACAAATCAGGTCGAACATTAAAAGAGTAAGACCTGTTTCTATTATCACCAAATGATAATATCGAATCGGAAACGGGTGTTAATGGAAAATTAACAATACCATCATGTGCATTGTCAAATCCCAATTGAAAATTATCGATTGTTACTCCTTGGTTAACATAAAAGTAGTTAGCCATAAATCCAACTGGATAAGGAATATCAATACCTTTTTTATACGCTTTTGCTCCCCAAAACGGGAAAACCCTGTCATAATTCATCCTTTTTAAACTGTCAACATAAGCTTGTTGTTTCCCTTTACGAACTACTTTGGATGCGTATTGAGCCTTTGTTAAATTCGGAAATACAAAAGATACTAATAGTAAAATAATGTAAATTTTTTTCATAGTTATCGGTTTTTTAATTATTTATGTTTTTCTGCTGCTTTTGCAGCTCTTTTTGCCGCTTTTTTTCTGGCTCTTTCTTCTCGTTTTTTCCTGGCTTTTTCGCCTGCACCTATCGGTATATTGGCTTTCAAATATAGAGAATTATTTTTTGTTCCTTTGACACCCTTGTAAACATTGGTAAATCCGTAATAATATTTAAATCCCAAAGTCCAACCGGTCCTTTTTTTAAACCTGTAACCGAAACCCGCAATGGCTCCCAAATCAATGGGATTTATCATATCCTTGTTATATTTTTTTATTATGATATCCCTCTCATTCCTCTGCTTTTCTTTATACTCTACCCAAGCTTTATATTTTAAACTGGGCTGAAAACCTCCTTCAAAATAAAAGCCGTTATCAAATTTGTACCTCATCATTAAAGGAACATTGAAATAATTCACTTTTTGATAATAATTTCCCTCGGTAGCACCTAATGTATCTAAAGAAGGTATTCCCAGAAAATCAAGGTCTTTTTGAGTTAATTGTCCGGAGCCCATTTTTGCTTTTACTAAAACACCCGTACTTACATACCAATTATGTTTCATCTTAATGGCAAAATAAAAGCCAAGGTTCCAGTCCATAACATATTTCTTTGTTTCCAAATTGAAAATACTGGAAAAATTACCTCCGCCTTCAAGACCGAAATCAATTTTATCGGAATTTAATTTATCACCCAATATTAGTGAAATCAAAACCTGTGACTGAAGGTTTATACTTGCGAATACCAGAAGTAAAATAAATATTGATTTTTTCAAATTTGTAAACCTTTCAAATTGTTTTTGCAAATATAGATAAAACACAACTTATCCTTTAATTTAATATATTTCATGTTACCTTAACCTGTAATTTTTTGAAACTATTATGCAAAATTTTAAAATTGACTTTTAAAATTATTTGCTCTATATTTGTTCATTATTCTTAGCAACAATTTAAAATTAACTAAATAGAAAAACTATGAAAACAAAATTTTTACTACTTTTTTTAAGTTTAATTTTAAGTATTTACTCTTTTGCAGGGGACAATGACACGGGTTCAAAACATAAAGTTAGAAATACAAGTGGAATAGGCGTTGCCATAAAACTTACATCTTTAGGACCCGGAATAGAAATTAGCAAAGCTTTTTATCATCCATTTAATATAAGACTCGGGGCTACTTATTTCGGAAACAAAAGTGATTTATCAAAATATCTTCCCGACGGTGAATATTTTTACAATGAACTTAGAATAGGAACCGTATCATTAATAGGCGACTGGCAATTCAGAGGTATTTTTCATGCTTCTTTAGGTGCATTTTATAATTATTCGGAAGAATATTATGAACATGACTATCCTTCATATAATCCACCAACAATTGTAAATAAGGTTAGATTCAATGTTAATAAAATAAATCCTTATATAGGTGTTGGTTTTGGAAGAAGTATATCTAAAAAAAGACTTTTAAGCTTCGGTCTTGATTTCGGGATTTTATATATAGGTAAAATTAAATATAGCATCGAAACAAACGATCCGGATTATGAAAAACCTGAAGATATAATTAAACCTTTGGATAAAATAGAGAGATTTCAATTTTATCCTTATCTGAATTTCCAATTATCGTTTAGATTATTTACAAAAATTAAACACTATTACTAATAATTATCTTCCTTGTTTTGTTCTTTCCAAAGCTGACTGAAAGATTTTTCGGCTATAACGGGTAACTCCCTGCGCGGACCCCATGAATTTTTAGCTACCAGTTTTAATACCGTATTTTTAACTTTACCGTTAAACATGTCCAGACGTTTACGTGACGAAAGAACAAATGCAGCTATATCAACGGATTTTTTTTCAAAGTAGGTATAAAAACCGTTTTCCATAGCCTCTTTTCTGTTTACCAACAATAACTCATGTAATGGTATTTTTACAGGACATACTTCGGTACATGCACCGCAAAGTGATGAAGCAAAACTTAAATGCCTGTATTTTCCGAAATCAATTAAATGCGGTGTAATAACAGCTCCTATGGGTCCGCTGTAAGTGGTTCCATAGGTATGACCGCCAATATTTTTATAAACGGGACATACGTTTAAGCAAGCACCGCAACGTATGCAGGAAAGAGCCTGACGCTGACGTTCTTTTGCCAAAAGATTTGTTCGTCCGTTATTTAAAAGTATCACTATCATCTCTTTCGGACCGTCTTTTTCGATACGTTTTTTCGGACCGCTGATTATATTACTGTAAGCTGTCAAATTTTGTCCGGTACCGTGTGTGGAAAGTAACGGCCAATAAAGATCAAGATCTTCCAGTTTTGGTATTATCTTTTCAATACCTGCAACTACAATATGTAATTTAGGAAACGACATTGACATAATTCCGTTTCCTTCATTTTCGGTTAAAGCTATCGAACCCGTTTCGGCAATAAGAAAATTGGCACCGGTAATTCCGGCATCAGCTTCAACAAATTTTTTTCTTAACAGTTCACGGGTAAAATCAGTTAATTCTGTAGGCGATAAATCTTCAGGTGTTCCGAATTTTTCATGATACAGTTTTGCAATATCTTCTTTTGACAAGTGCATAGCAGGGGTTACTATATGATAGGGTTTTTGCCCCGCTTGCTGAACTATAAACTCACCCAAATCGGTTTCTACAACTTCTATTTTTTTCCTTATCAGATTAGCGTTAAGTTCTATCTCTTCGGTGATCATTGATTTTGACTTAACCACCTTTTTAACTTTACGCTTTTTCAATATTTTTATTATTTCGTCAATTGCTTCCTTGTCGTCGTCAGCCCAAATTACTTTACCACCGTTATTTGTAAATTTATTTTCAAATTCTATAAGATATTTTTCAAGATCATTAATCACCTTATATTTAAGGTAACCCGCTCTTGTTCTGGCCAAATCCAAATCCTTATAAATAGCTTTACCTTTTTTTACGGCGGCATCGTATCTACTTATATTAAATTGAATTTTTTTTCGATGTTCCTTGTCAAAAGCTACTTCTTCGGCTTTCTTTAAAAATATTTTATGCTGTAATGATTGTTTCACAATTAAACGGTAATTAATAACTATTCACATTTTATCGGAATCTTTTTTATTCTTCTTAAATGCCTTCCACCTTCAAATTCGGTAGTAAGAAAAATTTTAACCATTTCCCAAGCTTGTTCAAAAGGTATGTATCTTCCGGGAATAGACATTATGTTTGCATCGTTATGTTGTCTTGTTAACCTTGTTTGTTCTTCATTCCAACACAAACCGGCTCTGACATTTTGATGTTTATTGGCAGTCATCTGGGCTCCGTTTCCGCTCCCGCACATTATAATACCTCTTTCATATTCACCGTCATTAACAGCTTTTGCCAATGGATGTATAAAATCGGGATAATCAACACTTTCTTCCGAATAAGTACCGAAATCCACAATTTCATAACCTGCTTCTTCCAATTTCTTTTTCAAAAATTCTTTCATGGCATAACCGCCATGGTCCGTAGCCATTGGTATAATTTTACTCTTATCGTTCATTTGTTAAAAAAAATATGATGCACAAAATTAGTCAAAAAAATACGGTTATTTAAAAAGTATTGATACTTAATGCTTTTTATTTAAATATTTAAAAATATATCATATTAAATGTTATTGATACTCAAATTTTTACAAGTTATCAACACTCATGTTAATATTAATGTTTATTAATCGGTGACAAAATAACGGTTATCAACAGTTATTAC
>WFZS01000020.1 GCA_015489465.1 Bacteroidales bacterium
AGATCAAAAATTACCGATTTTATCATTGTTCAGCATCCTTTCTTGATTTATGTCCCAGATAACCTCCGTGATGACGTAAAGAGTAATCTTTTGCCGTGAAATTTATCCTTTTCATCATCTGAACCACAAGTATATCACCTATTACGGTCATTATTGTTGTTGAAGTGGTGGGAGAGAGGCCCAGGGGACACACTTCTTCGGGGTTTCCGGTTTCAAGAATTACATCCGCATCTTTTGCAATTGGACTATCGGGATGAGAAGTTATGACTATAAGAGGTAAACCGGGATGAAGTCTTTCGGCCAAAGTTATAAGTTCAACAATCTCCCTGGTTTTTCCGGAATTGGAGATTAAAAGTAAGGCATCGTTTTTTTGAATTATACCTAGATCGCCGTGCTGGGCTTCACTGGGATGCAGAAAAACCGCCGGGGTTCCCGTGGAGCTGAAAGTTGTAGCTATGTTATGTGCAATTTGTCCGGCTTTTCCCATTCCGCCGGTAATTAATTTTCCGTGTTTTTTATGAACCTGCTCGTAAATTATATCAATAGCCTTTTCATAAGCACCGGTTACCGGTATGTTTAAAACCGCCTCGGCTTCTTGCCGTTTTATCTTTATTATGTCGTCAATCATCTTGAATAATTTTCAGGTAAAAGTAACAAAAATGAATTTGGGATAATATGAAAAAAGTCCCGTAAAAATTACGAGACTTTATGTTTTTTAATCTTCCGGAGCGAACATAGGGTCCCAAGGCGGTAACAATGTAGCCTTTTGATTAAGAATTTTCAATACTTCCGGCGATATGTATTTTTTATTTACCACGAGTCTGAACATATATTCGTCAAACCATTTATCCGTCATGGTAAGATATCCGTTGTGACCTCTGTCGGCACCCCACGAGTTTTCAAGCAACCATTTATCAGTTGAACCGTCGGGTAAAACATTAACTCCTATCAGAGCCATTCCGTGAGTGGAACCGCTGTCGAAAGTTTTTATCCTTTGAGCTTTATCCATGCCGAATTTAACACCCATAAGGTCGTCATAGTCATAAGTGTTTACATCGAGGAAACCGTTTTTGCTGTCGAATTGTTTACCCACATCACAAGAAAAATACATTGCTTCATTATTTTTAATGGATTTTACGGCAAACTTCTTTATTTCATCGGCGGGAAGGTTAATATATTTCCAGTTTGCACCTTCCACAATGTTGCGGTCGAACTCAACTTCATAAAGTTTGTAATATTCTCGTGTAGGGTCGTCCATAAACATTACATATTGTGTCAGGTCGCGGCCTACAACTTCTTTATAGAAAGATTCCGGAGTATATTTTTTGGGTTCCGAAGCTTTTCCTTCTTTTGTTTCGTATTGCCAAACAAATTCCTGCGGAGGTTCACCCAACGACAAAACCAAAATACGGTAAATGTCTTTCAGCATTTCTATTTTAGTGTTTTCCAGTTCTTTTTTCTTTGCTTTACCGGCAACCATTTTCCTTAATGTCAAAGCATCTTCGCGCAGTTTGCGTTTCAATAGTCTCGACATCATACCGGTATTTTTACTTTGGTAAGTGTCGGGCATGGCTTCTGCCGGGACAACTCCGTACTTTTGAACTATATCGGCAAATGTTGTCCACTGACCACCATCACCGATGGGATTTTTCAGTAACCATTCTACTTTACGGTCTGTAATCGGTTTTCCGGCGGTGGCAATGGCTATTTCCAGGAAAAGGTTCGACTTCTCAAATTGATCCCAGAAAAAACTGTATGTTTGAGAAAATTCAAAATCTTTGATATCGTATTTCGCCAAAACAACAGGTTTCAAAGTGTTAAGCCCGGTATAAAGCCAGCATCTTCCCGAAGACCTTTGGTTACTTATGCCGTGTGTCTTGACTTTTGTGTTTATCAAGTGATTTATTTTCCCTTCGTTATCACGGTTTTTGGCAAGACTTTTAATGGCATTGTGGGTTACCGCATTTTCCAAGGCTTTGTCGGTAGAACTTTTTTTAAAAGATTGTTGAATTTTTTTAATTGTTTCCTTATCCAGACTGCCTTTTTTGTTTTGGGCGTTTGCATTAAACACAAGCGCAAATGCTAAAAGTGATACGATTACGATATTTTTCATGTGTTATAATTTTTTGTTAAACATTATCCTCCTGAGATTTTACATTTATAACCCATTGCTTCAAGAATGGCTTTGACTTTTTCTTTAAAATCACCCTGAATGATTATCTCACCGTCTTTAACGGAACCTCCCACTCCGCATTTGGATTTCAATATTTTTCCAAGCTCTTTTAAATCATCTTGCGTTCCGACAAATCCGGTTACAAGAGTTACTTTTTTACCTTTACGTTGTTTTTTATCGAGGGAAATTTTCAGGTTTTGTTGTTGAGGCGGCAAAGTTTCTTCCTCATCTTCAAAATCGTCTTCAAAAGGATCAAAATTTTCTCTTGTGGAAAAAACTATTCCGTCGTGTCTATTCCGCTTCTTTGACATTTTCAGGTATTATTACTTTAAGAGACAAAGGTACTATTTTAACCGTAAGGTTTTTTGTTAGTTTTACCGGTTCACCGTCAATATTAACAACCTTGTTTTTCTTTCTTTTTATTTTTACTTCAGTTGTAGGTATTATTTCCATCAATGGCGATTTGTCAATCATTTTTAGAAGTAACAGGTTTGCGAGAATGGGAGTTTGAAGTATGTTAGGTTTTTTCGCAATACAAATATCTAATTTACCGTCGTTAAGTCTGGCATTTGGAGCTATTTGCGTGTTAAAACCGAATTGGTTGGAATTGGCAAAGCTTATAAAAAATGCTCTTCTTTTTATTTTTCTGCCGTCCGGAAATTTCAGTTTGTATTTTTTAGGTTTATAGTTTAAGAATTCTTGAGTTGCAATTTTGAAATATGTCAAAAATCCTCGTGTATTGCTTTCTGCAAACTTTTTAGCAACCAATGCGTCAAAACCGACACCGGCTATACTCACAAAAACCCTGTCATTGACTTTTGCAGTATCTATTTTTGTTACAAGACCTTTGTTTATCAAATGAATTGCTTTGACAGGGGATAGGGGGATATTGAGATGACGTGCAAGACCGTTGCCTGAACCACCGGGAATAATACCGAAAACGGGTTTTTCATGGATGAGTTGTGAAGCTACTTCATTTACGGTACCGTCGCCGCCAACGGCAACGATAATATCGTAACCTTCCGTTACACCTTGTTTTGAAAGTTCTATGGCATGCCCTGCATATTCGGTATTAACTATTGAAATTTCGAATTGATTTTTATCTATGTTTTCGTTAATTATCCGGGGTAAGTTTCTTTTTCCGCGAGTCCCTGAAATCGGATTAACGATAAAAAGTACCTTCTTTTTTGTATTATTTTCAGGCATTACAGTGCTTTAAATTCTTTTGGAAAACTTATTGATCAAAAGCCAAAATTAAACAAAAAAAGACAGGTTTCGTTTTTTGTTGAAACCTGTCTTCTTATATGTTGAAAAACAGCTATTTGGAAAATAGCGATTCTGCGTAATTTTCCGTCCAGTCAATAAGTGCTTTTTTATCTTTTTCCGAAAGTTTGGCATCGCGGTGTATTAACGTATAAATACCCATAGGCATTTCATCTTCATCAACTTCTTCGGAAATTTCGTCGAGAGCTTTGGCTTTTTTTGATTTTTTCAGACCGGCCCATTCAGAAAAATTAAGATGTTCCCTGCCTTCTTCAACATCCCTTTTGATAAGAAAGTTAACAGGTACGATATAAGAATACCACAAATATTTGGTTTCGTTCGAGTGGCAATCGTAACAGGATGTTTTCAATATTTTGGCAATGTTACCGGGAACTTGTGCCGTTTTAATTAAATCCCCCGGGTTGTCCGTTTTTACTTGAGGTAAACCCCTCGGTATAAACTGTATCGCCACAACAATCAAAAGTAATATCAAAATTGTTTTTTTCATAATTTCCGTTTATTTATCAGTTAATAAAATAATTGAAAAACGACACAAATGTTGAAGGCGCAAAAATCAACATAATTACAACTCCTACCACAGCACCCCAAAAGTGAGCACTGTGCCCGACGTTGTCAATACCTTTTTTAGCCATATATGCAGAATATACAAGATATAATATTCCGAATAACCATGATTTTATCGGGAACGGTATGGGGAAAATAAAAATTGAACCCGAAGGGTAAATCAAAATGCTGGCGAATACAACGGCGGAAACGGCACCGGAAGCCCCAACAGCATTATAATAAGAGTTGTTTTTGTATTTATAAAAATCCGGTAATGTTGAAAATATTACTCCGGCAATGTAAAGAATGGCATAATAAAGTTCGCCTTTGATACCGTATATCGAAGAAAAATAACCTTCAACAATACGGCCGAACGACCATAAAACAAACATGTTAATTATCAAATGCCACCAGCCTGCATGCACTAATGCGTAAGTGAAAAATCTGCTTGTTTCTTTGTTGTGTTTAATTGAATAAGCATTGAATTTCAGCTTTTCAAAAAGTGCGTAGTTGTTAAAAGCCATAATAGAAACTATGGCTGTACCTATTATGATTATCCAGGTAAGCATTATTTAATTTTTTCTGTTTTCGGTTGTTCTTTTGTGTAATCTATTTCCGAACCCATTGCACTGTGAGGTATAAAATAAACCACCAGCATCACAACTACGGCAATTAAAGGCCAAACTTTGTTTTGAGGGTTTTTCCTCAATTTTAACCATGCAATTAGCCAGAATATCCACATAATAATTGTTTTGTTGTCGGTTAGGTCATGACCGAACGGCCAGCCCGACCAATATACTCCGAAAGCATATTTTTGAACGAAAGGACCTAATATAAGCCCTCCAATGAACAGAGTTATAACAATAACTTTTGCAAGGTATTCGGTCTTGTCGCCACCTGTAATGACTTCAAGTAAAGCCCTGATACCAAATAACATTGAAAGAAACATGAAAAAGATATGAGGAGCCAATATACCTACTGGAACAGCACCTTTATACCTCAAAACAACACTTTTCCCGGTAAGGTTTACACTTTGATCACCTTTATGAAGGGTTATTTTATATTCTATTTTTCCGGCGGGTGGCAGGTGTGGCAATGTAAATGTTAATTTATCACCCACACGTTTTAATGGAACGGTAGTCCACTCATCATAACTTTTGTAGCGTTTGTATGATATTTCACCTGTAACCGATTTATCGGGAACTGTCACTTCCACAGGAGCGCCACCTTCACCACCGTGACTTCTTAACAAAACAAAATCTACCTTGTCGTTTCCTATTGTAACTTCACCCGAAACAGGCCAAGTAGGTCCGGTGGTTTTCTGATAATAAGCGGTGGCTAATGTCAATATTATCGCCAATATCCATAAGAGTGTATTCTTCATATCTATATATTTTATTATTTAAATTATTTTATCATTTAAATTGCAAAGAAAAGGTTTTTTTAAGAATGATTCTTAATAACGTTATTTAAAAAATCATAATTATTTCCTTTCAATAGCGTCATAAAACAATTGATTAATATTTGTCCGTATATCCAAGTCGGAAATTTTGGTATTGTGGGCATCGGGATAAACCCTGTTTGATAGAAAAACATAAACAAGTCCCGTTTCGGGGTCTGCCCATGTGTAAGTTCCGGTAAATCCGGAATGTCCGAAACTGGAGGGTGATGCACTTTTACAATTGGTCCTGTGGTCTTCGTATTCAAGCAAAGGTTTGTCGAATCCCAACCCGCGTCTGTTGTCGTTTTCAGGAAATTGATATGAGGTAAACATCTTTATTGTTTCCGGTTTCAGTACTTGCACTCCGTTGTAAACACCTCCGTTAAGTAGCATTTGCATGATTGCCGCAACATCGTGTGCCGTTCCGAAAAGTCCGGCATGCCCCGAAACACCTCCCAACATGGCAGCACCGGGATCGTGTACATCACCGCGTATTAACTGATGTCTGAATACGGTGTCGTTTTCAGTAGGAGCAATCATTGCAACAGGATATTTTTTTCGCGGAAGGTATGAAATGGTTTTAAGCCCCATTTTGTCGTAAAATTCCTTTTGCACATAATCTTCCAAAGGCATGTTGGTTATGTTTTCAATCATTATCTTGAAAAGGTAAAATCCCAAATCACTGTATTTGTAAACCTTTTCGTTTAACGGTGAATCGAGAATCTGCTTGTAAACAGTGTATTTGTAATTTTTCCGGATATACATGTTTTCGGCAACACGAACGGGGTAATTTTCGCTGATTTTATTTTTGTAAATAGTTGAGTCGGGACCGTAATCTCTCATAGTTGAATCGGAATAATCTATCCAAGGTTGCAACCCCGCCTGATGAGTCATAATTTCTCTTATTCCCAAATCTTCTTTGTTGGTACCGTTTAGCATGGGTAAATAGTATGACAATTTTTTGTTTACATCTATTTTACCCTCTTCTTCAAGCTTCATCAATGCCAGTGTTGTGGCAAGTATTTTGGTAAGAGAAGCCAGGTCGTACATTGTGTTTTTGGTAACGGGCGATTTTTTGTCGTAAGTAAAATAACCGAATGACTTATCGTAAAAAATGTGTCCGTCTTTTGCTGCTAAAATCCTGCAGCCCGGAAAGGCTTTTATTTCAATACCGTTTTCGGCTGTTGAGTCCACTTTTTCGAGTATTCGGGTGTTAATTCCCAATTGTTGAGGTTTACGGTAATCAAGGATGGTGTGGAAATTGGAAATGCCCGTACCCGCTTCAAAACCTCCGGCACTAACAGGTAACAACCCGGATGGGATTTTCTTGCCGTAAATAACTTTTGCCGAAGCAATCTGTGCCGCTTTTTGTTCCTGGTAAGAAACTATTATAGATGGTATTTTATCGAGTTGTTTAAAAAAGTTTAGAGTGTAAGGTGAGGCGAAAATATCGAGAACAACCGTTGTAGTTTGAGCCAGCGAATCAATGAGTTTCACATCCTTTAGTGATATTCCGAAATTTTTACGTGCATTTATGTTTGTATTCAGTACGGCAACTATTGTTCTGTCGTATTTGGCGGATTGTTTCAAAACCCAATTAATATCTTTATCGTTGGCATTGTGGAGCAAATGAAATGTTTTTGAAATGGCACAGTTTGATGTGCAAGCAGATTCAAACGGTGTTTTAACGGTTTCGCCGATAATAACAAGCATAGTCTTTTTATCCGGGTTTTTCAACGGCAAAAAGTCCTTTTCGTTTTTCACCAAAGTAACGGCTTCGGCATACAGCTTACCGGATAATCTTTTGTACTCCTTTTTGTTTAGTTCTTTCAGAAGCCTTTTGGTGTCTATTTTTTTTGTTTTGTTTTTTCCTGATAAATATTTGAATCTCAATATTTTTTTAACACTTTCTTCAAGTCTTTCTTCAGGTATTTCTCCGGATTTTACGGCGTCAACAATGCTGTTAACCGATGACTGAACATCTTCGGGAATCAATAAAACATCGTTACCCGCTTTAAATGCAAGCAATGCAACATTCTCTTTTCCGTAATTATCCGTAACGCCTTTCATGTCAAGTCCGTCGGAAATAACCGGACCTTTAAAGCCGAGTTTGTTTTTTAACAATCCCGTAACAATGTTTTTTGAAAGAGTTGCGGGATGATTTTTTACGGTATCAAGAGCCGGAAACCAAACGTGGGCAACCATAATCGAAGCAACACCGCTGTCGATAAGATATTTGAAAGGGAAGATATCGTTTTTAAAAAGTTTCTCTTCGGAACTTTTTATAACGGGTAGAGTTTGATGTGAGTCGTTGAAAGTGTTTCCGTGGCCCGGAAAATGTTTGGCACAAGCCATCAGTTTATTGTCTTGCATACCTTTCATATAAAGGTAACCTCTTTCCGCCACTTCTTCGGGGTTTTCACCGAAGGAACGCATACCGATAACGGGGTTTTGCGGGTTACTGTTTACATCAACAACGGGAGCGAAGTTGAGATTTATTCCAAGCAGACGGCACTGTTCGGCTATCTGCTTTCCCATTTTGTAAATGAGGCTTTTATCTTTCACGGCTCCCAATGTCATCTGCAATGGATATTTAACCGTATTATCGAGGCGCATTGCAAGACCCCATTCGGCATCGATGGTTACCGCAAGAGGGATTTTAGAAATTTTGTTCCATTTATTTAGCTGTTGGCTTTGCTTTACCGGGTCTCCGGCAAAAAAACATACTCCTCCTACGTTGTAATCTTTAATGTATTTTGATACCTCTTTTAAATAGGGTTGTCCCGAATAATTGGCTCTTACAAAAATCAGCTGACCTGCCTTTTCTTTTAAAGTCAATGTGTTATAAACCGAATCGGCCCATTTACCTGCTTTTTCCAAGGTTTTATGATCTTGCCCGTAAACAGCGGTTCCAAAAACCGTCAACCATGCGATTATAAATAATAATCCTCTCCTCATCCTTTTTGTGTTATTTTATTCTGTAATTGTATAAAACGTTACCCGCACCCGTTATTAAATTTATTTCCCTGTTATTTTTTGAGTTGACAACGGTAAAAGGTATTTCGCCTACCAATCCGTTACTGATTATGATATTGCCTTTTTTGTCGAAAAGGTAAATTGTTTTTTCCTGCTCGATGACAACACCCAGAACTTTGTTGTTTCTTCCTATATTGAAAAATTCGGGTTTTATGGTTACCGGATGTGCGAATTTATAACTGAAAAGTACTTTTTTAAATCTGTCGAATACCTGTAATTTATTGTTGTCAATGTAGATAAAATCTTTTGAGCCGTCACCGTTAAAATCGTTATACAAGAAGAAATGATTTTTTGAAAAATTTCCGAAATCGGTATAATTCAGTTTGCCCGAAGTTGTAACGTAAACCAACTTACCGTGTTCATCGGTGGTTAGCAAAACACCTTTGCTGTTGGTTCTGTTAACGTAAAATACGGAGTTGTCGGCAATGTTGAATTTTCCTTTAATCTTTATCCTTTCGCGTCCGCGTCTGTTTACAATTTTTATATTTTTACTCATATCAACGGCAATAATGTAATCTTTATTGTTAGCCACAAGTCGTTGAACGGGACGTATTACTATATCCGGCATTTTGAATTTGTTCCATCCTTTAACCTTGGAACCTTTAACGGTGTAGTTGTAAATTCTTTTATCCGATTGAGCTATTAATATCCTGTAATTTTTCTTTTTATTGTAATCGAAAACAACAAGACCGTTTGATGCCGAAGGAGATATTTTTACGGGATATCCGCTAACAAAACGCCCTTTTCTGTCAATTAGATAAATTTTACCGGCGGTGTTGAAAAGGTACTGAATTTTTCCGTTTTTGTAGTAGTCAACTTCCCGGACATCGCTTTCTGGTAAGCCGTCAAGTTCCTTTTTCCATAAAACGGTGCCGTCGGTACGTATAAGGTAAACATTGGAACTTTTATCAAAAACAATGAAATTATAATTTCCGGTGGTGTGATCTTTGACAGGGTAGGGCTTTCTTATAATTTCATCGTCGAGTTTAACGTTCCACAGAGATAAATTCTCTTGTTGCTTTTCGTTGTTTTCACTGTATTTTATGTAAAGATTGGTATAGATGTACGGCGGAACCGATGAAATTTGTATCGAAACACCTTCAAAATTTTTCAAAACTTTTTTTTGTTTGACAAACTCTTTTTTCGTTTCATCGTTTAAATACCTCGTAATTACGTCAAGCCATTTATTTGACTTTACAAATACCGTTACGTTGGAGGACTCCGTAAAATTTGCCGAAAATGTTTTGAACCTGTTGCTTAAATCTAACGTTTTGCCGGTATCGTAATACATTAACAGCAATGATAATTCGGCTTCATTATTTGAAAGAACAAGGTAGTCTTCAACGAAAGTGTAATAGTTTTTTGTAACCGACCCGTATAGATTACCTAATAATTTACGGGTAAAATCACCTTGCGGTAGTTTTTTTATTTTGTGTCCGTTGAAAGTTTTAGAAATGTTTTTTACCCTGTATTTATCTAGAAATGCTTTTGCTTCTTCAATATCTTTGACTTTAATAACCACAAAACTTTTATCAAGATATTTTGAAGGTGATACAGAAGTGTTTACAACAGCTGTTTCGTTGCTTACAAGTTCCGCAAATTTGTTAACATCCGCCGTTTTACAGGATTTTTTTTCGTTACCATACCATTTTTTAAAATCGGAAAACCCTTGAAAAACAAACATATTGGTATTAAAAGGGAGTATTGTTAAAAGTTCGATATTTCGGGGATTCTGTTGCAAAAGTTTCCGGTAAAGAGTTTTTGTACTGTCACCTACAGACATGCCGTTTAAAATCAACTCGTTATCCTCAAACAAAATATCGGCTTCCGTCCATTTTGATACCGATTGCAACGATAAAAGATCGGGTTTGAATTTTTCATTAACAAGGTTACCAACCGATTCTTTAAGAGTTTTTCCTTTGTAAAAGAGTTTTATCTTAACGCTTTTACCTGCGGCTTTCCTGATTTTGGCAAAAGATTTTTCCGTAGCAAAATTGGAATTAAGTATATCGTTATAAGTTTTTAAAGCATCCGATATTAACGTTTTGTTTTTCGAAATCAAAATCAGCTTGTCAACTGCGGACAAGAAAAATTTTTCTTTTGTCTTAAAATTTTCGGTCTCAATAATTTGCTCGCCGTTGTTGTCAATTATTTTAACTCCGGTTTCTTTTGAAATATTGTTTTTAAGAAAAGTGTTCAACGATTTTAAATTCAAAACTTTGCTTGTTGAAAGAACATAAATAGTCCCCTCGGTTTTTTCACGGTAAACAGCTATTAGAAAAGTGTTTTTGCCGTTTATTAATTTATGGTTTGCATCGTTATTTTCCAATAAGTTAAGAATATTCAGTATTCTGTCGTTGATAATTTTAAATTGTTTAATCCGGCTGAAATTTTTATAAATACTTTTTTTATTTATCGTTGTCATTACCGACATGGGATCATCAAGTTCCAAAATCAGAGAAGGGGAGTCGGGGAGTGCTTCCCACGGGTTTGAATCGACGGTTCCCGTACTTTTAAAAAACAAAAAAACCACCGCTGCCATTATTAACAACGAAATTGAAATTTTCAGTATTATTCTGTTCATTTTAATGATGAGAATATTGTTTATCCGTTCAAGATATGCAAAGCTAACATTTATTAAATATTAATAGGGGAGGAGTTTGATACAGATATTAATAAATTATCAACCGCTTGAAAATTATTCTCTTTATTTTTTTTATTTATTTGAATTTTATACACAATAATCCGGATATCAAAAAGGTTTTTATATAACAACTTTTAAGAATATTATATCTACTTTTTCAAAACGGTTTATTTAATATTCAAATAAAAGTTAATAATTTACAGTTGCTTACATCACCATAATAAGTGAAATAACCGTATTATTGAACGTTAGTAAATTGTTATATTT
>WFZS01000021.1 GCA_015489465.1 Bacteroidales bacterium
GTGTATATCAACTATATTTCCCGAAAGTTTAAAAGTTTTCATAATGATATTTTTAGCTTTTATATTCAAAGATATAACAAAAAACTCCGCATTTTATCAACACACGGCTTATTGTTTTAAAACTTTTTTAAAATTATCAAAATCGTCGCCCGCAAATACTAAAGCTTGTTGTTAAATATTTATCTGTTCTTCTTCAACTTATTGATTTTATATCTTTACCGGTCAAAAATCATCCTATGGATAAACAAAAAGTGATTGACAAAACGGTAACTTTCGTAAAAAACAGCTTGAAAAACCGTGAAAGCGGACACGGCTGGTGGCATGTTTACAGGGTTTGGAAAACTGCGAAAACGATAGCTGAAAAAGAAACCGCCGATATGTTTATAGTTGAGTTGGGGGCATTACTTCACGACATTGCCGATTCAAAATTTTATGACGGTGATGAAACCGTTGGACCCCGGATTGCGGAAGAATTCTTAAAATCAATGAATGTTGGCAGCGATATTATCGAGCATATTAAAAATATAATTACCAATATATCTTACAAAGGTGGCAACGAAGAACAAGTCTTCAAATCACCCGAACTTGACATAATTCAAGATGCGGACAGGCTTGATGCCGTGGGTGCCATAGGTATAGCACGAACATTCAACTACGGAGGGTTCAAAAACCGTGAAATTTACGACCCCGGCATAGCTCCAAATCTTAACATGAGTAAGGAAGAATATAAAAAAAGTACCGCTCCCACCATCAATCACTTTTATGAAAAACTTCTTTTACTTAAAGACAGGATGAACACCGAAACAGGAAAAAAACTTGCATTGCACAGACATAAATTTATGGAAAACTTTCTTGAAGAGTTTTTCAACGAATGGGAAGGGAAAAGATAAAATATAATAGCAACAAAAATTATGAGCACACAAAAAAATATTTTAAGGTTAAACTTTGCATCATTTGATAAAGCATGGATTCTTAACTATTCTTATACATTGTTACGTGAGAGCTGGTCGCTTACGGAGTGGAAAAAAGAGGTATTATATTTTATAGTAGATTGGCTTTCGGGTTCGGATGAAATCAAAACAACAACATCCGGTTCCACCGGCACTCCAAAAACCATTTCATTAAAAAAAGAATACGTTAAAAGAAGTGCCCTTAAAACCTTAAAATTTTTCAATCTTAAACAAGGTGACAAAGCATTGCTTGCTTTACCCGTAAAATACATTGCCGGAAAGCTGATGATTGTCAGAGCCATAGAAGGTAAAATGAACCTTTATTGTGTTGAACCCTCTTTAACTCCCGCTTTTGATGAAACCGTTATTGATTTTGCCGCCATGACACCCGCTCAAGTTTCGGCACTGCTTGAAACGGAAAACGGAAAAGAACTCCTTAACAAAATTAAAAAGCTGATAATAGGCGGGGATAAAATAAGCCGGTCACTCGAAACAAAACTCGACGCTTTAAAAACGGAAATTTGGCACACATACGGAATGACTGAAACTATTACACATATAGCGTTGAAAAAAGTCAACGGCAAAGATAAAACACAATATTTCAAACCCTTACCCGGAGTATCTCTATCGTTAGCCGAAGATAACCGTTTAATAATAGACGCCTCCGGAATAGGTGTTAGATTTTTAAAAACAAATGATATTGCCGAAATAAATCCCGACGGTTCGTTTATAATAA
This sequence comes from Bacteroidales bacterium, assembly GCA_015489465.1. GTDB lineage: Bacteria > Bacteroidota > Bacteroidia > Bacteroidales > F082 > B16-G9. The sequence goes on from WFZS01000021.1 coordinate 1,687, forward strand.
AAGGTAGAATAGACAATGTGATTATTAGCGGCGGAGTAAAACTGTTTCCGGAAGAAATGGAAAAGAAGATAGAAAAAGTTATGAAAAAACCATTTTATTTTAAAGGTGAACCCGATGATAAATTCGGAGAAAAGCCCGTATTGGTAATTGAAAGCGAAATACCTGTTGATAAAGAAAAGGTCATGAAAGAAATTAAACCTTTGTTGTCGAAATACGAACTGCCAAAAAAGATTATAACAAAAAAGGAGTTTGAAAAAACATTGTCGGGAAAAATAAAAAGATAACCGGATAATTGTTTTTTAAAAACGGTGATTTACATTTGCCATACCCAAAAACAGCTTTAAATGAAAAAGATTAGATTAGCTATCAACGGCTTCGGACGTATAGGACGGATAACTTTCCGTAACATATCGAAAAAAACAAATATGGAGGTTGTTGCTATTAACGACCTAACCGATGCCGCCAACCTGGCTCACCTTTTAAAATACGATTCGGTACACGGAACATTTGACGGTGAAATTTCCGCAGACAAAGAAAGCATAACGGTAAACGGAAAAAGGATAAAAGTTATCAACGAACCCGATCCTGCAAAACTGCCGTGGAAGGAGTTTGATGTCGATGTTGTTATAGAATCAACAGGTCATTTTACGGAATATGAACAAGCAGTAAAACATGTTAAAAATTCAGGGGCGAGGAAAGTTATAATATCCGCACCGGCAAAAGGTGAAAAAGAAAATGTAAAATATGTTGTTTTGGGAGTTAACGATTATATTATCGACAAAAACGATATTATTATTTCCAACGCTTCATGCACTACCAATAATGTGGCACCTTTAATAATGATTTTAGACGAGCTTTTGGGAATAGAAACAGGATTCATGACCACCGTTCACAGCTACACTAAAGACCAAAATATTGTTGACGGACCGCATAAAGACTGGCGTAGAGGCCGGGCGGCTGCAACATCGATAGTTCCTACCACCACAGGTGCTGCCAAAGCTTCAACCAAAATATTTCCACATCTTAAAAACAAACTTGGAGGTGCAGGCATACGGGTTCCCGTTCCCGACGGTTCCTTAACAGATTTAACATGCACGGTAAAAAGAGCTACATCGGTAAAAGAAATTAACAATGCTTTTAAAAAAGCTGCCCAAACCTATCTGAAAGGAATACTTCAATACACCGAAGACCCCATAGTTTCGTCGGATATAATAGGAAATACACATTCTGCTGTCTTTGATGCCAACCTGACTGCGGTTTTGGGTGACGACAAAAAACTTGTCAAAATAGTTGCCTGGTACGACAATGAAATGGGATATTCCAGCAGACTTGTAGAGCTTATCGAAAGGTTTGTGTAATATTTTTTTACGAATAATTTTTTGCAAACTTTTAAACTTTCAACGAAAGAACGAATGCACGAATGCACGATGAAACGAAAGGACCAGTACAGGCAAAAATTTAACGATTAACGATTAACTTTTTGAACCATCTTAAACAATTTTGAACATAAAGACAGTCTAGTGCGACGGCAAAAACAATTAACAATTTTCGAATAATTACTTTAAACAAAGAGTAAGAAACATACTCCGGCAAAGTATTTAACGAACACAACCGGCTTTATAAATTTACCAACCGACTACTTACCACCTCGTCATTACAACCTCATGCTTGCAACCTATATACGTGAAACCCTTATTTATCTCCGTAAATCTACCAAAATGACAAAAGAACAATATTTGATTGCCATTTATTAATTAATATTGTTTAGCTAATAAAATTATTAACAACCTAAAAAATTAAAAAAATGTCAGGTTTATATGAAGATAAAGTAAACAGCTTCATGGCAAAAGTAATTGCCAAAAATCCGAGTGAACCGGAATTTCACCAAGCTGTACATGAAGTTGCAGAATCTTTGATTCCTTTTATCGAAGAAAATCCGCAATATAAAGAAGCCAAAATTCTTGAAAGAATGGTAGAACCGGAAAGAGTAATCATGTTCCGTGTTCCGTGGTTGGACGACAAAGGTGAAGTCCAAATCAACCGTGGCTTCCGTATTGAAATGAACAGCGCAATAGGACCTTATAAAGGAGGTCTTCGTTTCCACCCTACAGTTAATTTGGGTATTTTGAAATTCCTTGCTTTCGAACAAGTTTTCAAAAATTCACTGACAACACTACCTATGGGTGGTGGTAAAGGCGGATCGGATTTCGATCCCAAAGGAAAATCCGATAACGAAGTAATGCGTTTTTGTCAAAGTTTTATGTCCGAGCTTTTCCGTCATATCGGTCCTAATACCGATGTTCCTGCCGGCGATATAGGTGTAGGTGGTCGTGAAATAGGTTACCTTTTCGGACAATACAAAAGACTTAAAAACGAATTTACGGGAGTATTGACAGGTAAAGGTCTTGAATGGGGCGGTTCACTTATTCGTCCAGAAGCTACCGGTTACGGTGCTACTTATTTTGCCGAAGAAATGCTCGGTACACGCGGAGATACTTTAAAAGGTAAAATCGTAGCTATCTCCGGTTCGGGTAATGTTGCTCAATACGCAACCGAAAAAGTTACTCAAATGGGCGGTAAAGTTGTTACCCTTTCCGATTCATCGGGTTATATTTACGATCCCGACGGTATTGATGCCGAAAAACTTGCTTTCGTTATGGAACTTAAAAATGTTCGTCGCGGTCGTATCAAAGAATACGCTGAAAAATACGGTGTTGAATATCACGAAGGAAAACGTCCGTGGGGTGTTAAATGTGATGTTGCCATGCCTTGTGCAACTCAAAACGAAATTAACGAAGAAGATGCTAAAACCCTTATCGGTAACGGATGTTTTGTTGTTAGCGAAGGTGCAAACATGCCCTCAACACCCGAAGCTATAGAAGTATATCTTGAAAATAAAATTTTATACGGTCCCGGTAAAGCCGCCAATGCAGGTGGTGTAGCCGTTTCAGGTCTCGAAATGAGCCAAAACTCGGCACGTTACTCATGGACCCGCGAAGAAGTAGATGCCAAATTACACCAAATCATGAAAGACATTCATGCCACATGTGTTAAATGGGGTAAGGAAGATGACGGTTACATTAACTACTTCAAAGGAGCCAATATCGGCGGTTTCGTTAAAGTTGCCGATGCTATGTTAGCTCAAGGTGTAGTATAGGCAGCCTGCCTAAAAACAGCTTTTATAAAAAAGGCCCCTCATTTTCAAGGGGTCTTTTTTTAGTTTGAAACAATCCGTAGTTTAGCAAACCTTAATAAAAGCTTCTTTTGACCTACACCGCTGAAAAATACAGTAGCTTTTTTGTTGGGACCCGCACCTTCAATAGCCAATATTTTTCCTTTACCGAATTTGGAATGTTCTACGGTCATACCCGTCTGTATATCTTCACTGTCGGAAGGTTCAAAATTGGAAATATTCTGTTCGGCAACAGGTTTTAAATTTCTTTTTGACGGTGCACTACTTATAACCGTTTTCTCCGACCTTCTGAAATCTCTACCGGCAACAACCCTTGCCTGACGTGGAATATCCAAAAAACTCTCATCTATCTCTTCAAGAAATCTGCTGGGTTCTCCCATCATAAGTTGCCCGTAACGGTACCTGGTTTCAGCATAAGACAGAGTAACCTTTTTCATGGCACGTGTTAAAGCAACATAAAACAACCGTCGTTCCTCTTCCAAATCAGCCCTTGAACTGATTGATTGCATTGAAGGAAAAAGATTCTCTTCCAGACCTACAATAAAAACATACGGAAACTCAAGCCCTTTTGCAGCATGTATCGTCATCAACATAACCTTGTCGGCATTCTCTTCATCTTCATTATCGGCATCAGTTAAAAGGGCTATATTCTGCATAAAATCGGTAAACGTCCCCTGCCCTTCCAAATCGCCTTCCGCCCTCTCGGCACCTTGCTCGCTAAACTCTTTTATGCTGTTAAGCAATTCTTCTATATTTTCCAACCTGTTCGATGCTTCGAGGGTATCTTCATCCCTGTACATTTTTATCAGTCCCGAAGAAACGGCAATATGATGAGCGGCATCATAAGCATCCTTATTTTTTACAACCACCTCAAAACTTTTTATCATAGTGGCAAAAGCCTTTAACTTATTGGCTGTCGAGCTGTTTACGGGCAAGCCGTAATGTCCGGGATTGTTGATAATATCCCACAATCCCGTACCGGCTTTATCAGCAGTTATCATAACCTTTTCCAAAGTTGTCTTTCCTATTCCCCTCGAAGGATTGTTTATAGCCCTTAAAAGAGCATCTTCATCTTTATTATTTATCACGAGGCGGAAATATGCCAAAAGATCTTTTATCTCTTTTCTTTGATAAAATGAAAGACCTCCGTAAATCCTATACGGAATATTTCTTTTACGCAAAGCTTCCTCAATGGAACGCGACTGTGCATTTGTCCGGTAAAGAACGGCAAAAGCGCTGTTAGGCTGCTGCTCCCTCATTTTCAGCTCAAAAATAGTCCCGGCTACAAGATTTCCCTCTTCCGTATCACTCGTAGCTTTAATCAGCCCTATTTTGGCACCTTCTTCATTAGCTGTCCATACGGTTTTTTCAATTTGGTCCTTATTGTTGGCAATAACTTTATTTGCTGCTTCGACAATAATTTTCGTGGAACGGTAATTTTGCTCGAGTTTAAAAAGTTGATAATCGGGATAATCGTTTTTAAAGTTCAAAATATTGTGAATATTGGCTCCTCTAAAGGAATATATACTCTGTGCATCATCACCCACAACATAAACATTTTCGTTATTCGAAGCCAACTTTTTGATAATCATATACTGAACATGATTGGTATCCTGATATTCGTCAACCAATATATGCTGAAACCTGTTTTGCCATTTGTACAAAATATCTTCAAAATTTTCGAAAAGCAGATAGGTATTAAACAGCAAGTCGTCAAAATCCATGGCATTGGCTCGCTTAAGCCTGTTATTGTATGCCGTGTAAATTTCGTTGATAAGAGGTCTTTTGGCAGCGGTATCGGCAGCAATTATCTCTGCATTTTTCTTGTATTCTTCATCCGAAACCAAAGCCGATTTTGCCATTGAAATACGAGCTTGTACATACGAAGGATTATATACCTTGTTATCGAGGTTTTTCTCACTTATTATCTGTCTTATCAACCTTTTGCTGTCATCGCTGTCGTAAATTGTAAAGTTGGAAGTATAACCCAGTTTATCGCCGTCAAACCTTAAAATTCTTGCGAATATGGAGTGGAATGTACCCATCCAAACATTCGCGGCATCGTTACCGATAAGGGTCATCACCCTCTCTTTCATCTCTTTTGCCGCTTTGTTTGTAAACGTCAACGCCAAAACATTAAACGGGTCAACTCCTTTGTTGAGAAGGTATGCTATCCTGTATGTAAGAACTCTAGTCTTTCCCGAACCTGCTCCGGCAATAACCATTGCAGGGCCGTCGGGTGCAGTTACAGCTTTATATTGCTCTTCGTTAAGTCCTTTAAGAAAATCAGTCACTTTAAATGAATTTTTTAAAATTAAAAACCGCTAAACAACAAAACGGCAAAGTTAAATCAAAGAGTTTTTGAAACTACAATAACATTTACCCTGTTATCAACAAAAGATTATTTACCGCAATATCTTTTTATGATGTTATACGATTCGTTTATCCCCAGCTCTCCCGCTTTACTCAAGTCTTTGCAAGCCAGCTTATTTTCTTTCAGATACAACAGTGTCAACGCTCTGTTAAAATATGCTTCGGCAAAATCCGGCTTTAAATGTATTGCTTTTGAGTAATCGTCAATAGCCCTCTGATACTTTTTCAAAATCGTTTTCAGGTTTGCCCTGTTATAATATGTATAGGGCAATCCCGGATAAATTTCAATCACCTTATTATAATCTTCCATACTTTTTTTATGGTCGGGAGGTTTTATCTCTTCTTTTTGACTTTTTACGGAACCCAAAGAAATGCCAATGGAACTTTTATAAAGTTTTTCCGAATATATAAATTCATCCATTGCAACCCTGCTTGCCGCCCTGTTAAAGTAGGCATATACGAAAGAATGATTATATGAAACCGTTTTATCATATTCGTTTACAGCTTCCATATATTCGTGCAACATGCTTTTTATAACTCCTGTAATAAAAGCGGCTCCCGCCGAATCTCCAGTAGCAAGCATCTTGTTTTTATATACCTCAGCCAAGCGTTCGGCTTCTTTTTCATTTACGGGCCACTGTAACGTTGTAAACAAAAGTCGCAATCCCAAAGTGTTAGCCGAATTAAATTCCGCGAAATGAGTGTCGGTATATTCAAATCTTTTGAATTTTTCTTCCAAATCATCTGATACGGAAAACGCGTTAACAATAAAAATATCGGGTTTGGGTTCTATCTTCACCCTGTTAAATTGCACTCTCCCGCGCTTCATATTACCGCTGACAAAATCGGCTTCAAATTCAATAATTTTGTTAAAATAAACAGAGTCGGAATACTTTTTATACAATGTTGCTATGTCTTTATCCGAACCTTCCACCTTAGCTATAATATCCTTTGCCGCCAGTTGATCGCGGTAAGCTCCTTTTTGGTCTCCCATACGCATTCTGACCGACGACCTGTTGATGTACGCAGCAACAAAATCGGGGAAAATTTTTATAGCCGACGAAAAATCATGCTCGGCATTTTTAAAATCTTCCATCTGTGCATAAGTAACACCTCTGTTAAAATAACCGTAAACATTAAACGGATTAAGTGCTATTACTTTACTGAAATCCTCAATGGCTTTATTATACTTCCCGGTCATCGAATAAAGTAATCCCCTGTTGTAATAAGTCAATGAGTTTGTAGAGTCCAATTTCAAAACTTTGCCGTAATCAGACAAAGCAGCCAACGTATCACCCTTTTTCAAATAAACAAGTCCCCTTTGAAAATAGGAAAGAAGATAAGAGGAATCGATGGAAATGGCTTTGTTAAAATCCGGTAAAGCTTTATCCGCACTATCCATTTCGTAATAAACCAGACCTCTTTTCAGCCAACCTTCCATTTTGAAAGGCTCCATTTTAATGGCGGTATTTATATCGGCTATTGCCGCCGAATCATTACCCATAAAATGATATGCAATACCCCTGTTAAGGTAAACATTCGCATTTTTATCATTAAGTTCTATAGCTTTATTATAATCTTTAACTGCACCCTTATAATCACGCACATCAAGTTTTGTATCACCTCTACCCATATAAAATGCGGCGGTGTAAGGGTCAAGACTTATGGCTTTATCAAAATCGGCAAGGGCTTTGTAATACTCTTTTAGGCTCTCATAACAAATTCCGCGGTAAAAATAGGCGCGTATGTATAAAGAATGAATATTCACGGTATTTGTAAAATCGGATACGGCTCCGGCATAATCACCCAGATTATATTTCGCCACACCTCTTAAAAAATATGCCTCAAAACCATCCGGTTTATATTTTAATGCCGTGTTTAGTTTTGTAACCGCATCCACGAATCTTTTTTCGGCGATATCATCATTAGCGGACCTCAAAAAATATCGGTAATTTACTTGTGATAATGCGGTAAACCCGGTCAATACCAGAAACAACAAAAGGGCAACACGGTAATATCTTTTTTCGAAGTGCATTCGGCAAATATAATAACATTAAGCCTTTAATTAAGTATAAGAAAAGGTGTTGTACTTTATAGAAAATACAAAAACAGGGGGAGAAAAGCAGACTTATTTTTTCAATAAAGATTTCAGATCGAAAACGAGTGTAAAATAGTTGGGTGAGCCGTTTTGGCTGAATGAAGTTCTTGCATAATTTATTCTGAACTTATAAATTCTTATCCCGATACCCCAGCTGAAACCTCCCATTCCGGGCTTACCGTTAAGCTTAAGTTCTTGTCTCCTTCTGTAATTATATCCTCCTCTGAGTATCAGATTTTTTCCTAGATAAGCTTCACCTCCTATGATAATGTGACGCATGAAATTATCTGCAAATCTCGAAATCCCCGTTTTATAAACCGGATCACCGGTTAAAGGGTCTATTCCTCCGGACGGGTTATTGGGATCATCATACGACAAGTTCCATCTTTCAATATGATCATAAATAATGGAGTATCTGAAAGGAAGGTGCTCAAGCCTTTTACTTACTGCATACTGAATGTCCAAAGGTAAAGGGTCCCTTTCACCTCCGGTTGAGTAAGGAGTTATTTGGGCTCCTATATTACGACCTATTAACGACATCTCCCAACCGCTTTCGGAAAAATAACTTCCGGCAACATTAACGGAAAAGCCGAAAGAATTATATCTTTCATAACCGGAATAAATAAGACTTAACGCCGAACCTATCGAAAAACGCTTACCGAGTTGTCTGCCCCACCCTACGTTTAAAGTAACATCCGAGGCTGTGAAAGTTCCCGATACATTACCGGCCTCGTCTGCATAATCGAACAAACCGTAATTATTGTACATCATTGTGGCTACAAAACTTCCTATTTCTTTAAATGAATGTCCGTACTGGGCAAATCCGTAATTGATATCACCGAAAAAATCCACATACGCCAATGAAATAAAATTATTCATTTGGGGATTTATGAGTGACGGGTTTACATAAGCGAGGTTAATATCGTTATCATTTATTGCAGCAGTATTGCCTCCCAAAGCAGCAATTCTTGCCGAAACGGGTTTTTCAAGAAAGGGATATGCATGACGCCCGCCTATTTGGGCTGTCAGGTTTATAGTGACAAATAATGTAAAAAAAAGTAAAGAATAAATTTTTTTCACCTGATTTCTTTTTAATTTTCAAAATTATAACGCAAATGCCAAAGCTTTATTTTACAAAGCAAATTACAAGAGTCAAAAATAAAGCATAATTTTAAGTTGGTGATTAAATGTTGTATTTTTGTTTTATTATTGCAAACGGAAACCTGCCAAAAAAGGTTATAAAGCTGACATTTAAACAGTTTATATTGTTCAGGAATAAGTTTTGAGTATATACATAAGGAATAAAAAAACAGGAAAAAGTATGGTTAATTTAATTATTAAAAATTTAAAAGAAATTGATGCAGCCGTTAGAGACGAAGCGGAAAAAATTATCAACTCAAAAACAAAATTTTACAATGAACTTTTCAAGAAATACAACAAAGATCTTACTATTGAGGTGATTATTAATAATTCTTCGTCAACATATACCATAAGTGCATCCATAGATTTAAAAAGCAAAAAGGTTTTGCTGGCCGAAGAAGGTAAAGACCCCATAAAAGTAATCAACAAACTTTTCAATGAGTTTAAAAAAGCGGTTAAACGTCAATACGAACTGGAAAGAAAAGATTACGAATATAAGCGTAAAAGATAAAACAAATGAAAAAAGGTGTGGAAGATTTTTCCACACCTTTTTTGTTTTTTCAAGGTATTAACATAAAAATAAAAAATTCACTTCATTCATTTTGTTGAACTTAAATTAGTCAAAATTGAAATATTATTCTATTTTTGCACCCTTGAAAAATTAAATAATTTAAGTTAAATATAATCAAATAGTTATTTACAATGCAAAACAAAGGAGCTATTAAGTTTTTTGCCATTGCGTTTGCGTTGGTTTGCTTGTATCAGTTAAGCTTTACATTTGTTGCCGCTCGTTACGAGAAAAAAGCAAATGAATATGCCGTTAACGAACAAGCCCAGCAGATGGCAAAAAAACTTGCAGGGGGAAATGAAGTACTTGAAAAGTATTATTTGGATTCGTTAGCCCAAGTACGTAAAAAACACTTTTTAGACAGTATTGCAAACCAGGTAGTTTACAATATCGGTTTTAAAAAGTACACTTTTAAAGATGTAAAAGCCAGAGAACTGAACCTCGGACTAGACCTGAAAGGGGGTATGAACGTTGTTCTGGAAGTGTCGGTTGCCGACATTATCAAAGCACTCTCCGGAAACAGTGACGATCCGACGTTCAAAAAAGCACTGGCACTCGCCAAAAAAGAAGAAAAAAACAGTAATAAAGATTTCGTTACCCTTTTTGGCGAAGCATTCAATAAAATAGATCCCAATGCCAAATTGGCTTCAATATTTTTGTATGAATTTAAAGATAAAGGCATAACGACAAATTCTTCTAACGAAGAAGTTCTTAAAGTTATCCGCAAAGAAACCGAAGGAGCCATAGATCGTACATTCCAGATTTTAAGAACACGTATCGACAGGTTCGGTGTTGCACAACCTAACATTCAAAAACTTGCAACTTCGGGAAGAATACTTATCGAATTGCCGGGTATCAAAGATCCCGACCGTGTTCGTAAACTTCTTCAGGGAACTGCAAAACTCGAATTTTGGGAAACATACAATTTCGATGAAATTTTCCCGTTCATGCAGCAACTTAACAAAGTTCTTGCAGAAGAACAAGCTCTGAAAGATTCTACTGCAACAGCTAAAACAGCGGGTAATAAAGAAAATACAACGGAAAATAAAAATCCGGAACAAAATGCAAAAGCCGAATCCGACACTACAAACAAACTTTTGGAAGAGTTGGATAAATCGGAAGACACCCTTGCCAATGCACAACAGGACGAATTAAAATTCAAAGAAAAAAATCCTTTGTGGTATTATCTTCGTCCCAATATTTCGCAAAACGGACAACCGGGACAGTCGGCATTGGTAGGTGTTGCCGCGATAAAGGATACAGCTATTGTCAACCGGCTTCTCAAGGAAGGTTACAAAAGAAATATCTTCCCGAGAAATTTAAAATTCGCCTGGACCGTTAAACCCGACCCCAGATCACCCGATTATCTGCAATTGGTAGCCTTGAAAGCAAGCGGACGTGACGGAACGGCTGCGCTGGGCGGTGACGTTATTGTTGATGCACGTCAAGATTATGATAACAACGGTCGTGTTGAAGTTACCATTCAGATGAACTCCGTGGGCGCCAAAACATGGAAAAGATTAACGGGAGAAAACATAGGACGTCAAATTGCTATTGTTCTTGACAACTACGTTTATTCGTTCCCTAATGTTAATGATGAAATTCCTAACGGACGTTCAAGTATAACCGGTGGGGGAATGACCGTTGAAGAAGCAAAAGACCTTGCAAACATTTTGAAGGCGGGTAAACTTCCGGCTTCAGCTCATATTGTTGAGGAAGAAGTTGTTGGTCCTTCACTTGGTAGAGAGGCCGTTAAAGACGGTTTAAATTCGTTTATCCTTGCCTTTATAATGGTTCTTGCCTACATGGTTGTATATTACAGCCGCGGAGGTCTTGTTGCAAGTATAGCACTGGTTATTAACATATTCTTTATTTTCGGTGTACTTGCTTCACTTGGAGCCGTATTAACATTACCCGGTATTGCAGGTATAGTTCTTACACTTGGTATGGCCGTGGATGCCAACGTAATTATCTACGAACGTATCAAAGAAGAAGTAAGAGCGGGAAAAGGTATAAAATTAGCATTGAAAGACGGTTACCGCAACGCATATTCAGCTATTATCGACGGTAACGTAACAACATTGTTGACCGGTATTATCCTTTATGTTTTCGGAACGGGTCCGGTTCAAGGTTTTGCAACAACACTTATCATAGGTTTGCTTTCTTCATTATTCACTTCGATATTCATTACACGTTTGATATTCGAGTGGATGATCAAGAAGAATATGAAACTGAAATTCTCTACAAAATTCACCGAGAATATTCTTCAAAACACAAATTTCGATTTCATTTCGGCAAGAAAGAAAGCTTACCTGTTCTCTGCAATATTGATAATCATTAGTATTATTTCATTAGCTACACGCGGACTTAACTATGGTGTTGACTTTACCGGTGGTCGTACTTATGTTGTAAGATTCGATAAAGACGTAAATACCGAAAATGTAAGAAAAGCACTCACAAAAGCTTTTGACAATATTGCTCCCGAAGTTAAGACTTTCGGACCTAAGAGCCAGATTAAGGTTACCACAAAATATCTTATAGATAAAGACGGTCCTCAAGTTGACTCCATAATTCAGCATAAATTATACTCCGCTTTAAAACAATTTTATAAAACTCCGATATCTTACAAAGATTTCTCATCGGATGTTGAAGGAGAAAATAAATTGCTGGGTATTTTGAGTTCTCAAAAAATAGGACCTACCATCGCTTACGATATCCGCGAAAAAGCATACTTCGCCGTATTTTTCTCTTTGATAGTAATATTCTTGTATGTTGCTATCAGGTTTAAAAAGTGGCAATACGGTGCCGGTGGTATTATAGCATTGTTCCACGATACGATAATCACGTTGGGTATGTTCTCGCTGTTCTACAGTATCATGCCTTTCAATATGGAAGTGGATCAGGCGTTTATAGCAGCTATCCTTACAATTATCGGATACTCCATTAACGACACCGTGATTATCTTCGACCGTATCCGTGAATACAATACTTTATTCCCGAAACATTCGTTGAAAAGAAATATGAATGAGGCTTTGAACAGAACGCTGGCACGTACAATGAATACATCGGGTACCACCTTGGTTGTGTTGCTGATGATATTCCTTTTCGGCGGTGAAGTTATAAGAGGTTTTGTGTTTGCTTTGCTTGTAGGTATCTTGGTAGGTACGTACTCTTCGGTATTTACCGCCAGCCCGATAGCTTACGACTTGTTACACGGTGACAAGCAAGAAGCCGAATTAAAAGCAAAAGAAGAAAAAGCCAAAAAAGTTAACAGAAAAAAGAAAAAATAATTTCTTTTAAAATATAATTCTTGAAAAAGTCCTGTTGCTCTATGTTACAGGACTTTTTTATTATTTTTGCTACTTGCACAAAAAAAGGAAAAGCTTTGAGTTTATTGTTTTTTGATTTCGGTTCGGGGGAGATATTTTTGATAGTGTTGGTAATCTTTTTGGTTTTCGGACCTGACAAGATTCCCGAAATGGCACGTACATTCGGTAAATTCATTAACGAGATAAAGAGAGCTTCGGAAGATATCAAAAACGAAATAAACAAAGAAGCCGATAAAAAAGAGAGGGAAAAGAAACTTTTGGAATATAAAGAAAAACTAAAAAAAGAGATGAATAATACTTCGTCACAACCCAGGAGTTCCTCAACTTCGTACAATGAAGAAGCATCTTCAGGTAAAGAGAATAACGAACATCCCGAAGAGGGAAATGTTGGAAAAAAGAACACCGGCGGAAAAGAAAATGATAAGGCTACCGGTCAATAAATTATACTATCTTGCGTTATAAACAAAGTATCAAATCATAAAATGAAGTCGTACACAGGTAAGCTTTTGGTTATATCTTTAATCTTGTTTCCCGTTATTCTTTTCGGACAAAAAAGAAAAAATCCGGCGGCAAGTGCCGATGATGCTTTTGCCAGGCATCAATACACCGTGGCATTGGATAAATATAAAAAAGCAATAAAAAAGGTTAAAAAGGATAAAGAGGAAAAAAACAGGATAACATATCAAATGGCAGAGAGTTACCGGTTGACCGAGAACTACAAAAGAGCTGAATTACTATATAAAAGGTTAATTAAAAACGGATATGACAAACGTAATCCTTTGTTGGTTTTAAGATATGCCGACATGCTCAAAATGAACGGCAAATACGATGAATCAATAGATTACTATAATAAATATTCCGAATTGGTGCCTAACGACCCCAGAGGAAAAAAAGGCGCCGAAAGTGCCGCACTAATTAAAAAATGGATAGAAAATCCTTCAAAATATCAGGTTACCGATGTAAAAAAAATAAACTCCAAAGATGCCGACTTTGCTCCGGCTTTCTACAACAGCACTTATCAGGAAATAATATTCACTTCGACAAGGGAAGGTTCTACGGGAAAACAAGAAGATAAATGGACAGGACAAAGTTTCAGTGACCTTTACATCGCCAAAAAAGATAAAAACGGCGAATGGTCGGCTCCAGTTTTGTTAGATAAAGGAAGTGATAAAAAAGAGGAAAACGCTAATTCAACAATAAATACCAAAGCGAACGAAGGTGCCGCCACACTGAACAGAAAATTCAAAAAAATGTATTTTACAAGATGTCCGAATACTCCGAAAAAAGAGTCGGGATGTCAAATTTATACCGCTTCAAGAAGCGGCCGTAAATGGAGTAATATACAAATGCTGAAAATAAAAGGTGTGGATACGCTTTCGACCGTCGGGCAACCGTCAATAAGTGAAGATGAATTAACCATATTTTTTGCGGGTAAATTTAAAAACGGTTACGGTGGCAGCGACTTGTATTATGCAACTCGCGAATCGAAAGGTGAATCTTTCGGCAGACCTGTAAATCTCGGTGCTAATATAAATACTCCGGGTGAAGATATGTTTCCCTTTTTACGAAATGATTCGACACTATATTTTGCCTCGGACGGTCACGGTGGAATGGGAGGTCTCGATATTTTCGTCGTTAAAAAAGATTCCACAGGAAAATGGGGCGAACCTAAAAACCTTAAATATCCCATCAACTCAACCATGGACGATTTCGGGATTGTCTTTCATCCGGAAGAGGAGTGGGGTTATCTAAGCTCCAACCGTAAAGGAACGCGGGGAAAAGAAGATATTTGGTATTTTATCGAACCACCTTTGTTATTTACTTTATCAGGCACCGTAAAAGATGACAGAACACTTTTCTCGGTGGAAGGAGCCAAGGTAAAACTTATAGGATCCAACGGGATATCTGTAACGACAAAAACCAACGACAAAGGCTATTACTCCTTTACATCGAGTCAAATAAAACCTAATGTTACATACGAAATAATAGTATCAAAACCGGATTATTTCAAAGCACGCGGAAACATTACCACGGTTGGTGTTGAGTTTAGCAAAGATTTTCAAAAAGATTTTGTTTTAAAACCTATTCCCGACGAGCCCATCGTTTTACCGGATATTCTATACGATTTGGGAAAATGGGACTTGAAACCTCAATATCAGGATTCACTGCAAGGTTTAATACAAACGCTGCGCGACAACCCCAAACTCGTGATAGAACTTGCTTCGCACACCGACTCGCGTGATACGGAAGAAAGAAACGACATACTTTCGCAAAAACGTGCGCAATCGGTTGTAGATTATCTGATTATGCGCGGCATTGATCCCGAAAGATTGATTGCCAAAGGTTATGGAGAGCGTGTTCCGAGAATTCTTAAAAAAGACATCATTAAAGACGGCTTTCTGTTTAAAGCGGGAACAAAGCTTGATGACGCTTTTATAAATTCATTGCCTTCAAAAGCCCAAAAAGAAGCGGCACATTCTCTTAACAGGCGTACCGAATTTCGTGTTTTGAGAAGAGATTTTGTGCCTAAATCAAATCAGAATCCCTCTCTTGCAAAAATTAAGATTGTTGTTAACCCCAACAATAATTTCGTCCAGTTTGCGGAAGAACCTAAAACGGGAGCTTACCTAGTTCCTTGTTTGGTAAACAGCTATCGCGAAGTTTTTGCTTACGACAGATATTCACCCGCTATGATATCGCTTGATAAAGCAATAGACCTATTGAAAAACAGAGCAATAAGTAAAGAAGATTTCGAAGGTGACGTAAACAAAATCTTGCAAAACAATACAATTGCCGATAAAGCGGTCATCAATTTAAAAGAAGTTACCATAGCAAATAAAACGGTGAAAAACGTTAAAGTTACCGTTAACCGTAAATTGAAACACGACTTGGTTTTCGGTGACGAGACTTTAAAAAGATTCGGCAAATTCAAATTCGATAAAAAGTCAAAGAAATTAATTTTTGAAGAGTAAAATAATGGCAGGCAGCTCCAGATATGAAAAGCGCGGTGTTTCTTCGCAAAAAGAAGATGTGCATGCGGCAATAAAAAATTTGGATAAAGGAATTTTTCCCAATGCTTTTTGTAAAGTTATACCCGATTTATTGGGTCATGACACCTCTTTTTGTAATGTAATGCATGCGGACGGCGCAGGGACAAAAAGTTCCCTGGCATACATGTATTGGAAAGAAACCGGCGATATTTCCGTATGGAAAGGTATAGCACAAGATGCCATAGTTATGAATACCGATGACTTGTTGTGTGTGGGAATTACCGACGATATATTAATTTCTTCAACCATAGGCAGAAATAAAAACAATATTCCGGGTGAAGTTATAAAAACCATAATAGAAGGCACGCAAGAGTTTATTGAAAAAATGAACAACCTCGGGATAAATATGATACTTACCGGGGGTGAAACAGCAGACGTTGGTGATTTGGTAAGAACAATTATTGTTGATTCGACGGTTACTGCACGTGCCAAGCGTTCGGATATTATAGAAAACAAGATAAAACCCGGTGATGTTATTGTTGGATTGGCTTCATTCGGGCAAGCAACATATGAAGACGAATATAACGGCGGAATGGGTAGTAACGGATTAACATCGGCACGCCACGATGTTTTCAACAAAACTCTCGCAAAAAAATACCCGGAAAGTTACGATCCGGCTATTCCGGAAGAATTTGTTTATACCGGTAAACTCAATTTGACGGATAAAAGTCCCGTAGATGGAATTGATGCGGGTAAACTGGTGCTTTCACCCACAAGAACTTACGCTCCCGTTATAAAAGAGGTTTTAAAGAATTTAAGAGAAAATATCCACGGGATGATTCATTGCAGTGGAGGAGCGCAAACAAAAGTTCTTCATTTTGCTGACAATGTTCACGTAATAAAAGATAATCTTTTTGAAACCCCTCCTTTGTTTAAAATGATTAAAGAGCAGTCGGGGACGGAATGGAGTGAAATGTATAAGGTTTTCAATATGGGACACCGTATGGAATTGTATGTACCGGAAGAGTCGGCAGGTGAAATAATTGCCATATCGGAAAGTTTTAATATTGATGCCAAAATTGTGGGAAGGGTTGAAAAATACGACAAAAAGAAACTAACAATAAAATCGAAACACGGCACTTTCGAGTACTAA
>WFZS01000022.1 GCA_015489465.1 Bacteroidales bacterium
ATTTATCTACCGGCAAATTTTTCTCACTATATATTCCCGATTCAGGCAAATACAATTAAAATTTGCCTTATTTTCTTAAATTTGTAAATAAATAATAATCATAAATCATGAAAAAAAGTCTATATCTATTAATAATTTCAATATTTTTTGTATCAACGGTTTTTGCACAACATCCGCAACTTGAAAATTCAAGTTTTGAAGAATGGGAACAGTTAAATATAGGAACCGGCATTTTCGAGCCGGTTGAATGGAGCACGATAAAAAGCTCCGATAACAGCCAGGTAAACACCAGTGCCCCGGTTACGGTTATTAAATCAACCGACGCTCATTCGGGAGATTATTCGGTTAAATTAATAACTAAAAGTGTTTTTGAGATTCCTGTTCCCGGAACGGTTACAAACGGCAGATTTCATGCCACATTCAACCCTGACGAGGGATATGTTTTTACGGACCCGGACAATGACATGTGGAATACCGTTGTAAATGCAAAACCCGATAGTCTTACGGGTTGGTACAAAGTAAAAAGTGTAAACGGAGATAAAGCCAAGGTTAAAATCGTAATGCATACCGATTTTGTAAAGGTTTCCGAAACCCAGGACACTACAGGTTTTATAGGCTCGGGAACACTGTTTTTATCGGGAAACGATACAACAAACTGGAAAAAATTTTCACTACCTATTAATTATTATACAAACGATATACCCAAATATGTTCTGGTTATAATTTCGTCAAGCTATGGTGTTAATGCCGTAGTTGGTAGCGAGTTGTGGATTGACGACCTTAAATTGGTTTATAATAACAGTGGTATTGCCGAAGAAAACGCAAAAAACATGACTCTTTTTGCAAAAAACAACTCTTTAAACGTATTTATTTCCGGAAAAAATAAGGATAAATTTAAACTCGAAATATACGACATAAGCGGTAAAAAACAGTTGACCGGATTTGGTTACTTAAACGAAAAAAATTCTTTTGATTATAATCTGCCCAAAGGGATTTATATTGTTAGTGTAAAATACGGTAACAATTTGTTAACCAAAAAGATAGAGCTTTAATTCATCTTTATAAAAACGGTATAGTTACCATATTTTTATTTAAATAAATCATAATGTCAAAGTATATTTCATCATTCGTAATTTGTATTAATCTTTTTATATTTTCGAGTGCTTTTGCTCAAAATTACGGAGTGATTAGCGGAAGGATTACCGAAAAAGGAACCAACGAACCGCTTGTAGGTGCCAATATTTATACTAAAAGTGATTACACAATCGGGGATGTTTCGGATTTTAACGGCCACTACTCTATTTCTTTACCTCCGGGAAAATATACGATTGTGGTTTCTTTTACAGGAATGAAAAAAATATATAAAGATGTTGATATAAAAAGCGGTGAACACAAGATTTTAAACTTCGAAATGGAACCTTTCAGTATAATGTTCCAGGAAGTAGAAATAAGAGCCGGTAGTTTTAAAAAGAAACTCGAAGAACAAACCGCATCGATTGAAGTTATAAAACCCAAATTAATAGAAGACAGAAATACAAGAAATATTTCATCAATTTTAAATCTTACTCCGGGAGTAACAATACTTGACGAAGAGCCGCAAATAAGAGGAGGAAGCGGTTTTACCTTCGGTGTCGGTTCAAAGGTCGGGGTATTTATTGACGGTATGCCCGTTATTACAGGTGATGCCGGAAAACCCGACTGGTCGTTGATTCCGGTTGAAAATATTAAACAAGTTGAAGTTGTTAAAGGAGCTTCGTCGGTTTTGGCCGGTTCTTCGGCAATGAACGGAGTAATATACATCCAAACCAACTTTCCGGGTGTTGATCCCAAGACAAGAGTTCAGATATATACCGGTATGCATACCGCACCTAAAGCACCTGCCGTTAAATGGTGGAACGGTATAAATGATTTTGAAGGAGCAAACTTTTTCCATTCACGACGTTTGGGAAAAGGAAATACAGACTTGGTTATCGGTGGTGTTATTGCTACCGACAGAAATTATACAGGGGCTCCGATACCAAACCCGGGAGTAATAGACACCAATAATATCACCGATTCGGATATGAGGGAGAACAAAGCCCGTTTTAATTTCAGTTTAAGAAGAAGACCTGTAAAAATTAAAGGACTTAACTTCGGACTAAACGGAACCGTTATGTACAGGCATCAAGCTGTTGCAATGGCTTGGCTCAATGATACAAACTTTTTTTACAGGGCTTACCCAGGAGCAGTGTTACTTTCCGATGTAACAACAGCATATTTTGACCCGTATATTAATTTTTACACACCATCGGGAACAAAACATCAGTTTACGAACAGAATATTATACAGAAACAGCGATGCCATAAAAAATCAAAGTAACAGTGCTTTAATGATTTACAATAAATACCAGATAAGAAAACGTTTTGACAACCTCGGAAATTTGGAATTTATCGGTGCTTTAATAAGCAATTATACCAAATCAAATTCAAATATGTATGAAGCATCGGGCTCCCCTGTTAATTCCGTTTGGAATTCTTCCCTTGTCATGCAATTTGAAAAAAAATTCGGCTCATCATTGATACTTTCTATGGGCGCAAGAGTGGAACATTTCGCTTTGAATGATTCAATAGTTGAAACAAAACCTATCTTCAGAATGGGAACTACCATGAAACTGGGACAGGAAACGTTTTTAAGAGCTTCATTCGGGCAAGGTTACAGATTCCCGACTATTACCGAAAGATATATAAGAACAAAAATGGGAAGTTTTGCCGTGTTTAATAATCCGGATCTTAAATCCGAAACAAGTTGGAACACGGAAATCGGTGTAAAACAAGGTCTTAAATTTTATAAATTTTACGGATATTTGGACATAGCGGCTTTTTATCAATTTTATAACAATACCATTGAATATTTGTTCGGATTTTGGGATTTAGACTATGCAGCAGCAGGTTTTAAATTCTTAAATACCGGAAAATCAAGGGTTACCGGACTTGATATTTCATTTACGGGACAAGCTAAATTCAATAAGAATACGGGAGCTAATATAATATCCGGTTACACTTATGTAAATCCCATAGCGTTGGAGCCCGATTATGTGTTTACTACCGACGACAGAGGTAAAGAATACAGCTACAATACCATGAGTGTTGACCCTTCAAAAAAAATTCTGAAATACCGCTACTTACACACCGTTAAATTTGATTTGAGCTTTTATTATAAAGCATTTGACGCCGGAATCAGTTTAAGATATTACAGTAAACTTGTAAACCTGGATAAAACAATATTTTTAATGGAAGAAGCTACCGAATCTTCCGGTGGAACATTGCAACCGATTCTTTATAAAAACTATTTTTATCATCACAATAACGGTAATGCCATATTTGATGCAAGATGCAGCTATACTTTCAAGAAAAAGCATAAACTGGCATTTATCGTAAAAAATCTTTTTAACAGAATGTATTCTTTAAGAGCCTTAAAAGCGGAACCCATGAGAAGTGTGTCATTACAATACACTCTTAATCTTTAACCGGAAAAGAAATAATTTTAAATATAAAAAAATTACTTTTGTTTTCATTTATAATACCTTTTTTACGGTCATAAGTATTTATAAGAAACGGTTTGTTAATAAAAAATTAATTAAGGTCCCCCCTCACCTGTCATCAGCAGGTAAAAGTTTGGGGCTATAAATCCTAATCATTTTAAAATCATACCTAGGAAACATTGCTTAAAGACAGCTCGATACCAAAATCATAATTGTTTTAAAACCGGGTTAATTTCAATACGAATTTAACTTTATAAAAATAGAGGAGTCCAAACCTGAACTCCTCTATTTATAGTGCACTTTTTATTAAACCTTATTTTTTCTTCGGTGTTTCCACTTTTATAAGTTCAACATCAAAAACCAAAGGTGCATAAGGAGGAATAACTCCGCCGGCTCCTCTTTTACCGTAAGCAAGGTTGGAAGGGATAATAAGTTTTGCTTTTCCGCCTTCACGTAAGCGGGCTATTCCTTCGTCCCATCCCTGGATTACCCTTCCTTCTCCCAGTGTGAAAGTAAAAGGTTGTCCGTGATCTTTGGAACTGTCGAATTTAGTTCCATCAAGTAAATAACCTGTATAATCCACAGTTACTTTATCACCTTTTTTAGGTTGTTTACCTTTTCCTTGTTTCTCTATAACAACATAAAGTCCCGATTTTTCAGGTTTTACCTTTATATTGTTGTCTTTGATGTATTTAGCCAATTTACCCGGTTCTTCCTCTTTGGCTTTTTTAGCCTCTTCTTCACGTTTTGCCATAGCTTCCTGCTGCTCTTTCATTATCTGATCTTTTGATTTTACATCAACCAATTTAACATCAAAATAAATTGCTTTGGCTTTTTTCAAAAAATCGGGTAAAGGCTGCGTATTACCTTTAAAAATGGAATCCGTGCTTATAACAAAAGTTGCACTGTCGCCTACATGCATCATTCCGAAAGCTTCGTAGATATCTCCCGGAAACTGAGACTTCATCATCGGAATTTGCATTGGAACCGGATTGTCAGAACTTCTAAAAAACGTAGTATCTTCAGTTCTGTTAACCATATTTAAGGTAATGTAATCACCTTCTTTAGGCATGGCTCCGGTATCGTTCTTTACATAAAATTTGTACTTCAAACCGTCTTTTGTGGTTTTATAACCTCCATCGCCGTTGTTCGAACAAGAGGTCATTGCGAATGCGGTAATCACAGCCGCCATTAAAATCAAAGTTTTTTTCATTGTTTTAAAAAATTAAATTTAACTATTTTATTTCCGTTAATTCCAAATCATATATAACAGTAGCCCGTTTGGGAATCTTTTTTAAATCTCCTTTCAGACCGAAAGCAAGATGCGAAGGCAAAATAACATGAGCTTTATCACCTTTTCGCATATATCTAACAACCTCATCCAAACCTGCTTCCACCGAGCTTTTACCCACTTTAAAAACTTTTGGTCCCAAACTGTCACTTGAATAAATCAAATCACCTGTAATTAGATACATTTTGTAATTTAAAGTAACAATATCGCCTTTTTTAGCTTTTCTTCCCGAACCGTGCTTGTAAATCTCATATCTTAGTCCGGTACCAGTTTTTACGGGATTCCAACCGTGTCTTTCAATAAAATTTCTTATCTCTTCGTTTTCCCTTCTGACAAGATAGCTGTTTACTTTCCTCAAACTTTTTTCACGCACCTGTTTAATGGTAGGTTGCCCGTTTTTTCTGTTGAGGTAAGCCTCTTTGTCATTTTCACGGCACGATACCACCGGAAAAGTAACTAAAATTAACAATATGTAAATCAAATATTTCAATTTAATATTCAATTTTAAAATCAAGGTCTTTTTTATATTTCTCCAAAACGGATTTTACATTTTTTAATGTTTGTTGCATATTAACGTAACTGTATCCACCCGCCGCATTTTTATGTCCTCCGCCATCAAAATATTTTTTAACCAATTCATTAACTGCAAAATCACCTTTCGACCTGAAAGATAATCTGATTTTTCTTTCTTTTTCGGTTATCAGTACGGAAACATTAACTTCGGCGATTGATAACGGATAGTTTACCAAACCTTCCGTATCACCCGGCTTGTAGTTAAACCTTGTAAGGTCTTCTTTTGTAAGATAAATTACTGCGGAATGCAATTCGGGCCAAACGATCATACGTTCAGACAGAGCAAATCCCATCAACCTCAATCTGTCCACAGAATAATTATCGTAAACAAGTTTATGAACTTTAGAGGCATCAACACCTTTTTCTATAAGGTCCGCTGTTACCCTGTAAGTTTCGGGGTTGTTACATGAATAGCTAAAGGAACCGGTATCAGTCATGACGGCAACATATAAAGCCACCGCAATATCTTGATTTATAAGCTCTTTATCCCCTAGCCCTTTGATTATATTATAAACAATTTCACCGGTAGATGAAGAGTCAATATTTGAAAAATACAAATCATAACCGTTTTCAGGCTCCGGATGATGATCAATCATAACATATTTCCCTTTAAAATTTTTCAAAAGATCCGTCATCTGTCCCACTCTATGAAAAGCATTGTAATCCAATGAAAACACTACACCGCCT
Organism: Bacteroidales bacterium; assembly: GCA_015489465.1. GTDB lineage: Bacteria > Bacteroidota > Bacteroidia > Bacteroidales > F082 > B16-G9. The sequence continues at coordinate 6,072 of WFZS01000022.1, forward strand.
TTTTCAAAGACTTCCTTAACGGCTTTCGATTGTTTTTCGTAAATCAATATTTCATCAGCACCAGGCATCCAAGAATAAAACTCCGGAAATTCGTTGGGTAAAACCGCCGCAACGTTTAAACCTTTGTTTTTTAAGTAATGATACATTGCCAGTAATGAACCCACGGCATCCCCGTCAGGGTTATGGTGTGAAGTAAGTATTACATTACCGGTACTTGTAAGTAAATTTTTTAATGCGCTTAACTCTTTATCCTGAAACATATTATAAAAAATAGAACGCAAAGATAATTTAATATGACAATCTAAACTATTTTACAATTATTATATTTTGTTAAAGTTAACCTTTAATCATATTTAGTGCCCGATGGTATCATAAATCTTATATTTTTGCAGCAAATTTTAAAACAATAATAATTATGGCTGGAAACATAACTTTTACAATGATTAAACCCAAGGCTGTGGAAAACGGTCACATTGGAAATATCCTCGCTAAAGTAATCGAAGGAGGATTTAAAATCAAGGCAATGAAATACTTGCGCTTAACAAAAGAGCAAGCAATGGAGTTTTATGCAGTTCACAAAGAACGTCCTTTTTACGATGAACTGACAGACTTTATGTCATCAGGACCCATTGTAGCTGCCATATTGGAAAAAGAGAACGCCGTAGAAGACTACAGGAAACTCATTGGTGCCACCAATCCTGCAGAAGCAGCGGAAGGAACAATTAGAAAATTATATGCTACCGACATTCAAGCAAATGCGGTACATGGTTCAGATAGCGATGAAAATGCTCAAATAGAAAGCAATTTCTTCTTTTCAAAACTCGAAAGATTTTAATTAAGGAAGGTAAATTTTAAATTTACCGTTTTTATAGAAGAATATTATTTTTTCAATGTTATTATCCTCCGTTACATCTGTTCCGGAGGATTTTTCTTTTGAAATGACTTCATTCAACTCTTCTGCGGAAATATCATAATCCTCTTTTTCCTCAACCTTTTTAAATAAACCCGATTCAATATCATCAAAACCGTCATTTTTAACCGGAATATTACTTTCATCCCGGTTTTTTATCATTTCACCATTTCCCAAAATAAGCCAATCCGTATTTATTTCCGAAAATTTGTTCAAAATTTTTAAAATCAAATCCAGGCTGGGTTTATTTCTTCCTGATAATATATGAGAAATTGCCGACCTCTGTATTCCTATTTCATTGGCAAATTGCGAAGAAGACAAATTATAATATTTAATTATTTCCAATATTCTATCTTTCATAAAATCACGGTTATGTTTACAAATATAACATCAAAAATGTTAAACTTTTAAATTTTTCTTTAAAAATTTATGTTGTTTTTTGTAAACACTCGAATTGGTAATTTATTTTTGAGAAATGTTCCGTTTAACACCTGTTACACTGTCATTTATAAAATAAAAATGATATATAACAAAATTCATCTATTTAGACGCTGCAAATTAAAGTATTTTTACGGTTATAATTTTTTACAAACTGATTATCTTATACTTATAATACTTTTTTAACATTTTATCAAGTTTGTTTATAACATTAAACAAACAAGTTGTTTTACGGTTGTAAACACTGCAAATTCGTTTTAAATTTGTTTACATTCACCAACAATATACCGGTGGTTACTAATGTAAAT
>WFZS01000023.1 GCA_015489465.1 Bacteroidales bacterium
ATAAAACGCGTTTACAAAGGTCAGGAACGGTATTACTATTTACGTACTCTGCACCGACAACACGGCTACAGCCAGTTCAAAGCAATGATTCCGATATTGAGCTTGTTGCTTCAAATACCTTTTTTCATTGCAGCATATCAATTTCTTGATAATTACCAGCCGTTGCAAGGTGTTGCTTTCGGTTTTATTAAAGATTTATCAAAACCCGACCATATTTTCGGTACAATAAACCTGCTACCCGTTGCAATGACAGTGGTTAACTTGATTACCGCTTGGTTTTACACCCGTTTCGGTGATAAATCGGAACGAAAACAAATGGTGGTTATCGCTCTGGTTTTCCTGGTATTGCTTTACAACCTGCCTTCGGGACTGGTTTTGTACTGGACAATGAACAACGTTTTCAGCTTTTTCAGATTGTTTGTTACTAATCCGGAGGTGTTTAAAAAGAAATCGGACAAAAGCCTTTTGCAAATTTTCATTGAGAGTACAAAGAGATTTTTTATCAATAATAAATCGTCATTGATAATTTCATTGTTATTTTTTATTCTCTACTTTTACCTTGCGGGAACATTTCATTATAACGGACCCAAAAGAGGTATAATAAATGTAAGTACCTTTCTGCTTTTCCCTGTTGAGTTAATTATTTTTACGCATATTATGATAAAAGGGAAAAAGGTATTTCCATCCAATCACATATTGTATTCATTACTGTTAATATTACTTTTTGCATTACAAATATCAATATTTATATTATCCGAAAAAAAAGCGGAAACTATAATTGGGGGGATAAACATATTTTCTTATCCCGCTGCGGTTTTTACAGGTATATTGTTTCTTTTGGCAGCTCTCCCCTTTTATTTCAAACTTTGGAATCTACATTTAATCAAGATTGACAAAAGTTACAATTTAATATTCATATTATCCGTTCTTTACATTTCGGGATTGGTTTTTTTCTGGAATCCCATAATTGTATTTTCGTCATTTCCACAGGATTTTAACTTTCCGGCTATAGCTTTCTTTTATCACAACATTACACCATTTGCGATAGTGTTTTTTGCAAGCATTTTAATATATTTTTCAACACCTTTAAAATACAGAAGTTTAATATTAATATTTTTCCTTTTCGTATCGCTGATAATCTTTGCTTACGGTTCGTTAATACCTTTTGACGTCGGTACACTGCAAGGAAATTTTTACTCGAAAGAAAATAATCTTGACATTGATCTGTCAACATTGATTTTAGAGTTTGTTTTTCTTTTATCGGTATTGTTATCGGTAATTTGGCTTGTTAAAAACAACAAACGTAAACTGATTTTGTACTCTTTGGTGTTATTGAACATTGCAATTATCGGCCAAAGTCTTTATAAAGGGTTTAAAAGTGATTGCTTTTTTGTAAACAAAGAAACAAAATCACAAAAGACTACCGGAGAAATGCCGAAAATCCATTTTTCCAAAACAAAACCGAATATACTTATATTTTTCCCGGATGGTGCACAGGGTTGGTACATGCACGACCTTATAAACGAAGAACCGGAAATAAGAGAAAAATATGACGGTTTTACATGGTATCCCAATAGTGTTTCAACATCCAATTATACATACGCTTCTACTCCGGCAATGCTTTGCGGAAAAAATTATACCATTGAAGAATTAAATAAAGATAAAAAACACAGTATAGCCGAGAAATACACTAAAGCCGTAAAATGTTTTGTTCATAAAATAGACAGTGAAGGATATTATCTCACAACAACACGCTTTAAATACTCCAATTTAAAACCTGATTTTTACGACAATTATATCCCTATTTGGGACGATAGATGGTCAGAACTATTAGGTTTAACCGGACACAGCGAAGTTTGGTACACACGTTTGTGGGAAAATGCCCTTTTTAACGCTTCTCCTTTGTTTATTAAACCTGCCGTTTATAACAACAGACATTGGATAGTTCAATCAAATGTTGATATGAATTCAAGCGATGTTTATAAATACAATTTCTTGAGAGTTTTACCGAAAATATCAGATACTATAAGCAACAAACCTAATTTTATTTTCATCCACTCCATGAGCACACATGCTCCGTGGGACATAATAACGAAAGACGGAAAATTTATCCGTGATGTTTCACCTTATGAAAATCATAAATGGGTAATGAATGAATTTACAGAGTATATAAAATGGATGAAAGAGAATGGCGTTTACAATAATACCAAAATAATTGTTGTTTCCGATCACGGACCGTCATGGTGGCACTATAAAAAGAAATATAAAGTTGATGTTCCCGTAAAAAACTTCGACTACAACAAAATATCAATGCTTGAATTTTTAAGACTTAACTCTTTACTTATGGTTAAAGATTTCAATTCGTCAGGCACAATGAAAGATGACTGGAGACTTACTACAAACGCCGATTTAATGAATATTGCTTTAGACGAAAATAATCCTTTGAAAAAAGATTCATCCTCACGAACGGTAAAATCTTATTATACACAGTGGCACAAAGATTTACATTCGAGAAAAACCTACAAAGTATATGCTGCATACAGTATAAAAGACTACGTTTACGATTTGGATAACTGGACTTTAACAGGAGGAATAAAAGCCGAGAATTATAATCCAAACAAAAAAATATCTGAAAAAGAACATCTGATGAACTACATAAAAAATGATAAAAAGTGGTTCGATAAAATAAAAGAAAAAGCTCGTAAAAACCACAGAACCGTTGAGGAACAGCTTGAAAGGGATGTGGAGTGGATTTTAAAACAGGAAAAAAATAAGAAAAAATAGATTTTATGAACTTCCTTGCGCACGCACATCTTTCAAATGATAACGATGAAATACTTTTCGGCAATATGATAGCCGACGCCGTTAAAGGTGATGCGTCGCAAAATTTTTCGGGAGATATTTTAAAGGGAATAACTCTTCACCGCGAGATAGACACTTTTACCGACAGTCATCCGGTTCATAAAGAAAGCAGGGATTTAATACGTACCTATTTCGGTAAATTCTCGGGAATCGTAGTTGATATTTTTTACGATCACTTTTTAGCGGTAAATTGGAACAGTTTTTCGGAAACCCCTTTAAAATCTTTTACTTCGCACGTTTATAAAACATTGTCAAAACGGTTTTTCATGCTGCCGGCACGCACAAAAAGGCTGTTGCCTTTTATGATAAGTCAAGACTGGCTTGCCAACTATGCAAATTTTGATGGACTGCAAAACATATTTTACGGAATGGACCGGAGGACCAAATTTATTTCCGGCATGAAAAACAGTCCTGATGTTCTGAAAAAACATTACAAAATTTTAAACGCCCATTTCAACGAATTTTATCCCGAACTTATTGAATTTACAACTCTGAAAATTCAAGAAATTCCTTAAATCTCAACGGATGTTTTTCAGCATTTGTAACCGGCAACGCTATCTTATGGATAGATTTATATTTAGTGGTAAAATACGAGACCTGATTGTCACACTGAGGGGGAAGAAAAAAATTTTCAACAATAGGCAAATTACGTTTTAGAGGTACTTTAGGCAGGTGTCAGTATGAGCTTGTCGAATAGTGGCAGGGTTGTCCGAAGGGTGGCGGGGAAGGAAAATTGCCTGCCCACTGTCACACATTCGACAGGCTCAGTGTGACAATCCTTACGCTCTGATATACAGTTATATAAAACAACGTCATTGGTAGAGAGAAGAAAATAAATTTTCAACAATCGGTAAATGACGTTATAGCGGTACATTAGGCAGGTGTCACTATGAGCTTGTCGAATAGTGGCGGGGTTGTCCGAAGGGTGGCAGGGGAAGCCTCCGCACTGTCACACGTTCGAGAGCCTCAGTGTGACACCTCGCACGCCTGAAAAACTTTTAACGATCAACTGTTAACTTTTTAAACCATCTTGAACAACTTTGAACAATTTAAAACCGTTCCTCCTTCCCTCTCACATTTCGATACACTGCTCCCAAAGTAGCAGCACTCAATGTGACAAAGCCCATGCAATTAACAGGTTACAT
>WFZS01000024.1 GCA_015489465.1 Bacteroidales bacterium
CGCGAGGATGACGGACTGGCGATGAGTTCCAGAAATAAAAGATTATCTGCGAAGGAGAGGGATTTGGCACCTTTGATTTATAAAATATTATCCGAATCTGTAACAAAAAAAGATGATTTATCACCGGCAGGACTTAAAAAGTGGGTAACCGATGAATTGGGAAAAATTAAAGAGTTTGAAATCGAGTATTTTGAAATTGCCGACGGTGAGAATCTTATGCCGGTTGACAGTTGGGATGATTCCAAAGAAATAAGAGGTTTTATAGCTGTTTATCTGGGAGATGTAAGGCTAATTGATAATATTCGGTACACTTAATTTATCAACTTTTTAAAAATTGTATTTTGAATATATTTTTACACTAATTTTGCAAGCCGGTCCTAAGAGGATAAAGTATGAATATAGAAGTTTTAAAATCGAAAATACACAGAGCTACTGTTACTCAGGCTGATTTGGATTATATAGGCAGTATTACCATTGATGAAAATTTGATGGAAGCTGCCAATATTATAGAAAACGAGAGGGTGAGTATTTATAATATTACCAACGGAGAACGTATCTCAACATATGTGATAAAAGGTGAAAGAGGTTCGGGTGTTATAGGGATAAACGGTGCCGCTGCAAGGAAAGTTTCAGTGGGTGATTTGGTAATCATTGTTTCTTATGCATCAATGGATTTTGAAGAAGCTAAAAAATTTAAACCGGCTATCGTATTCCCCGACGAAAAAAATCAATTATAATAAAAGGTGATTAAAGTTAAACTACGTCCGGTACTTCAATATCTTTTTTTTCTCGGGCTTGGTTTGTTATTGCTTTGGTTGAGTTTTTATAAGCTCGACATGAAAATGCTGTGGGTCGAGATAAAAAAAGCCGACTACGAATGGCTGTTTCTTGCGGTAATTTTCGCTTTTTTATCACATGTGGCAAGAGCTGCCAGATGGAATCTTTTGATAGAATCGATGGGATACAAGACGCGGCTTTGGACGACTTTTTTCTCGGTAATGTTCGGTTATATGGCTAACACGGCTGTTCCCCGTATGGGAGAGGTGGCTCGCTGCGGAATATTGTCGAAAAAAGAAAAAATACCTTTTAACGCTTTGTTTGGTACCGTCATTTCCGAAAGATTATTCGATATGTTTGTTCTGCTGTTGATAATATTTCTGGTGGTAGCTTTTCAGGTTGAAAAAGTCGGAGCTTTTTTAGGTGGCAAATTCGGTCCTTTTTTCGATTCGGTTTCAGAAAATGCGATTATCTTAATTACATCAGTAATGTTGGTACTACTCTCTTTTGTTTTGACGGTTTGGTTAATGTACAAATACAAGGAAAGGATTAAAAAGTTTTCTTTTTATACAAAAACAAAACTTTTTTTTGACGGGCTGTGGAACGGTATAAAAACCGTGCTAATAATGAAAAGAAAATGGCTTTTTCTTTTTTATACCGTTATAATATGGATATTTTATGCAATAATGACTTGGCTGCCTTTGAAAATGTATGCCGAAACCGCTCATTTGTCATTTATTGACGGTATTAATTTGCTGGCTGTAAGCAGTCTTGGGATTGTGGCACCGGTGCCCGGAGGAATAGGTGCTTATCATATAATTGTTAAATCGTTTTTGCAAAACGTTTATGGAATTGATGCCGTTGTTGCCGGTTCTTTTGCTGCAATAAACCACGCCGGACAAACCGTTTTTAACGTTTTGTTGGGTGCCGTTTCATATTTTTCACTCGGTTATTTATCAAAAAAACAAAAACCCGCAAATGACTAATCTGGAAATATTAAACTCAAAAATTTTTAAAAGAGAAGACCCTAAACTTAAAAACATTTTGCATGTTTTAAGGTTTTTGGATAAAAAGATTGTTTTCACAAACGGGGTTTTTGACATATTACATAAAGGGCATATCGAATATTTGAGTAAAGCCGCCGATTTGGGTAATGTTTTGATTGTCGGTCTAAATACCGACGGTTCGGTAAAAAAGCTCGGCAAGGGTAAAAACAGACCTATCCAGGACGAGTCGTCCAGAGCGATTATTTTAGCTGCATTAAGATTTGTTGATTATGTCATTCTTTTTGACGAGGAGACCCCTTACGAATTAATTAAAACCGTAAAACCCGATATTTTGGTTAAAGGCTCCGATTACAAACCGGAAGAAATAGTCGGTTACGATATCGTTAAAGAAAACAACGGACAAATAGTTACAATTGATTTCCTGGAAGGATACTCCACAACACTTATTGAGAAAAAGATTAGAGGGTAGGATTTTGAACTGCTTAATATCAAATTAATTATTCTTCGCTCCCTCTTCAATCCATTGTTCGATAGTTTCGATTTCACCGGCCGATAAACTACTTCCTAACGGCATATTACTGCCGTAAACTTCCGAACCGTCGATTTTTTTATATAAAATCGAATTTTCCGCATCACCGGGAATAACCCTTTTACCCGAATAACCGGAAGCAGCTACATTTACCAACTGACTATAAGAATTACCGGAAGTTAAATCCAAATTTCCCGAACTCGGGTGACAGGATATGCAACTTCGATCGAAAATAGGTTGTACATCATTGGCAAAACTTACTTCTTCGGTTGCCGGCTCATCATCAACAGGTCCTTTATCTTTAGAACAGTTTGTCAAAACCAAAGAGACCAAAATAAGTAAACCGAAATATATTTTTTTCATGGTATAATGTTTATCAATGAAAAAGAATGAATTAAACTTTTATTTTTAAAAATATCTTATCAAATTAAAACCGAGCATAAAACCGTCTTTAAAATATTTTACAGTGGGATTAAAAAACAGGTTTTGTGCTAAAAGCCGGTCCGAATTTGTTATTGTAATTTGAAAAACATGATTGCCACTGCTTGCTATTTCATAAGCCAAAGATATCGGCATTGTATTTTTGTGTGTATTGGGCATTATTTCCAAATCGATAGCTGACTTCAATCCTGTTTTAAAACGGAAACTTAAAGGAACCGCTATCACATAAGCTTTTTCGTCATCCGGTGTAGCGGGGGTAAGGTTTCGCCAAACCAATTCCGCTGCAATCTCTCCCGAAAATCTGTCGCAGAACTTTCTCGAAATAATTAATTGAGTATCGTAATATAAACGGTGCATGAACTTATATTCGAATTTCCTGCCGTCGGAAAAAGTGGCGTCTTCCGAATATTGTGGCGGGTTTTCAGTCGTAACGGCAATATTTTCGTAAACTGCTATGCTAACCGGCATCTTGCCGGTTTGTTTTGTAAGCAGATATTTTCCTCCCAAATCATAAAATTTTCCGTAACGTGTTCGTCCTACTTCAAACATCAGTTTCTTGGTAACCGGAAACTCAAAGTTAAAACGGATATTGGAGGCTAAATCCAACCCGAAAAAGTTTTTGAGCATATCGTTATTAAATTTAGTGGCACCAAACCTGTGTTGAATTCCGAATCCCAAACTAAAACCGTCGGTTTGACGTATATGAGTCGTTTTGGCATTGATTAATTGAGAAAAAGAAAACGCTTCGACCTCTCCGCTTTTTTCAACAGGATGTTTGGGCTTTTCAACATGTTGTCCTTTTGCCAACTTACGAATATATTTTACAACGGCCCAACGCTCTTCTTCTGAAAGTATGCTTTTGTAAGAAGCCATTAAACCGTTACCCTCGGTAATTTTCCAATAAATTTCTCCGTCGGTTTGTTGTTGTACATGTTTTGAGGTTAAATCCGCAGGGGGAGGATTCATGGTTTTGACCATTACCGGATCTCCGGTTCCATCTACTCCGTGACATGATGCACAAAGAGACTTGAAAATTTTCTCTCCTTTATCCAAAACCGGAGCTTCGTCATTTAAAGGGTTTTGTAATAATTTGGCATCTTGAGGAGCTTTCCATTGATCTTGAGCTTTCAGGTTAAAAAAACTTAAACCTATCAGTAAAATAATCAGTTTTTTTCCCATTTTGTATTGTTTTGGTAATCAAAAATAAAATATTATCCTGTTTTTCCAATTTAAGTTGACCAGATAATTCATAATCACTACTTTGTAAAAACATATATTAATTTCCATGGTGACCAATAGTAAAAGAATATTTTTTACAACAATCGGTAAATAATGTTATATTAAGTATTTAAGTGTTATCCTGACTCCGTCGCAGGGTGGTAGGGAAATGAAATAGCATTCGCATTGTTAGATATTCGATAAACTACCAATGATATCAATTTAAAATGCCTGTATATCAATTAGATAAAAGAGTGGACGGATTGTTACGGTGAGTAGACTGCCGAAATAGTGACGGGGAAATGAAAATTGTCCCATTGCTGTCATACATTTGAGGGGTTCAATGTGACGATTCTTAATGCCTTAAATAACAGGTTTTTAAAACGATTTCATTGGAATAATAACACAAAAAAAAGTCATTGTTTTGTAAATATTACTGCAGTGTATTAATTTTATTTTATAAGATGTATATTC
>WFZS01000025.1 GCA_015489465.1 Bacteroidales bacterium
AAGAAAATAAATTTTCAACAATCAGTAAATGACGTTGTAAAAAGGTGGAACAGGCAGTCATGGTGAGCTGGTCGAACCATGGCAGGGAAAGGAATTTGCCCGCCCGCTGTCACGCATTCGACGTAGCTCAGTGTGACAATAATAACACATTGATATTCTGGTAACTAAAAAGACGTCATTGGTAGGGGGAAGAAAGTTTTTTCAACAATCATTAAATGACGTTTTTCAAGTATTTTGTGCAGGTGTCACTATGAGCTTGTCGAATAGTGGCGGGGGAAGCCACCGCACACACGGTTCGATACGATGCTCCTAAAGTTCGCATCACTCATCGTGACAATCTCAGGCGCAATTTTTATAGATTGATTTACAAGTATTTAAAAAGACGTCATTGGTAGCAAGGCTGCCTGAGAGCAGTCTTAGTCGAACCATGGTGGGGTTGGTTTAAATGTGGCAGGGAAAGCCTTTCGTACACGCAATTAGATATATTACTACTTTGTGCCACAGCACTCACCGTCACAGTTCTTTCGCACTATCGTGCTACCGTCAAAAATACGGAAAATCTAAGGCTTGAAAGTAATAAAAGTCTTATAGTTAGAATGGGACAACACATCTTTCACTTCTATTATTAAAAGTCTTATTAAAATCGTATAATGCGTTTATCATAATTTCGGAATTCTCATCATGACAAGTTAGACATGCCCCTACCGTTAACATTCGTTTTTGCCGGGTAACAGAAAGTGGAAAAACATCGGAACGTGTGGAAACTTTTCCTTTTCTTTCGCCCAAAAACGGAATCCAGGCATCTTCGGGAAGTCCGTCATTACTGTTTTTACTAAACAAAGGAGTAAATTTCCAATATCCTCGTCCGTTTTTAACAATATAATCGAGCTTTCCGCTTCCGTAACCCAAAGCCAAAGGATTATTATGACACGATTTACAATTTCTTCCTTTTTTTGCAATTGTATGAGGTGATACCGGAGCATAAAGTCTGTGAAAAATTAATGAATCATGAAGTTTTTTATCGAAACTCGATATATCAATGGAAAGTATCATGCCGGGGACGGCAGGGATTATCTCTTTTTTTAAACCGGTTTTTCTGACAGCCAAAGTCGGTGGTAATGCATAATTATCTCCCACATACTCAACCCAGCCTCCTGTTTTTTCTTTTCGTGCAATCATATCGTATGCAGGCTCCGAAGGATCGTAAGCATTATGGCAACCTATACACGTTGGAGCCCATGAGGTATGGCAAGCCGTACAGCTTACATCTTTATGCACATTATCACGCTCACAAATTGTTGACGGCGGTTTTACATTATAAATTTTACGGCTGTTTTTTCCTTCTAAAAAAACGGTGTCTTTTTTAACAAACACATTTATCAAAGGTCTTTTATGTTTCGATATTCTGATAAATTTCCGGTCAGACACATTTCCGAATCTTAAACTCGCCACAATCGCCGATTCATCATCCAAATCCGCAAAACTAACGGTATCAGGACTTTTCGTATGACAGTCGGAACAAGATACATCCTGCTGCAACTCTTCATGTCGATAATAATTGCCGTCACCCATCAACTCATAAGATGTATGACAATCAACACATTCCAAACCTAACGAATGATGAACATCATCTTTAACATAAGTAAACACGCGTGAGCCTTCAACAAGTCTGTAGCCGTCTTTTTCTTTTATTTCTTCCGGTGTTAAAGTCGTTTCGTGCCAACCCTCATAATTTGCGGAAATCCTCCCTGAACGGCTATGACATCCGAAACAGTGATTATCATTTACGTTTAAATCAACCGAAGGGTGAAACTTTATATTACCGTTTTCTCCCGGATTATTTTTTAATAAGGCAAGAGCTTTTTCGCTGTAATTCAAATGACAAGCAAGACATCCTCCGCCACGACTTTTTTCCGTAACGGGTCCGGGCTCCGTTTTATCGTTACCCAAATGACATCTCACACAAAGGTTTCTCAAATGCTCGTCGGCAGCGGTATGGTGAATATCCTTAACAGTTGCATTTCCGTCAGGTGAAGATTGTTCATTAAAAACATATCTGTCAACGTTAATCATTCCCGTTAAGCTATTCATAATATTGGAATGAATCCTCCCGGTTATTGACGGATGGCACTGAGATGTCCCGCAACTTCTTCCGGCATTTGAAAGATTTCCGGGAAACAGCACCATTCCCTTATGAGCATTATTTTTATCGAATGTAAATGGATTACCGCCGTGACATGAAAAACATCCCGTAGCTTGAGGGTTATGAGAATGTGTAAAGCCCTTAACGCCGTTATGACAAACCATACATCCTTCCACCCTGCCGTTTGCCGTAATTCCCGTTTTTTCAGTAACCGTATCCGCCGAAAAACAAACTCCCGAAACTTTACTTTCACCAAGAACTTCGTAAGCATAATCTTTGTCCCACGGCAATACAATCTTCCAGGCAGCACCTCTGAAAAATAGTCCGTCAACGGTGAGAATAAAATATACCAAGGTTACCAAAAGTAAAATCCGCCGTGCAGGGAACCATATTTCTACCCTTTTATCGCCTGCCAGATATACCAAAAGTAATATTACCGCCAATATTACGAGTACCCACGCGGGATGCGAAAACCAATGCAAGAGGTCTTGCAACCCTACGAAATACCAAGGTCCTTTTACGGAATCGCTAAATCCGTCGTGCAATGGGGCAGACACTAACAAAGCCGCAATCAACACAACAATCGACGATAATACGAACTCCTTATAACCGGGCCGTATTTTTCTGCTGTGTTCAAAAATTATATAAACAATAATTATCGTGAACGTCGCAACATGATTGATATAAATAAATTGGAAGTTACCCTCATTACCCAAGACAAAGAAAGAAACAAGGTTACCAACCAAAGGAATTTCTTTTGCCAGGTTATCAAATATTTGTCGTGCTTGTAAAGCATCGGCATCTCCTTTCAGAAGGAAACCCGTGAACATCACCAAAAAAATAACAATCAACCCTAATGTCAATCTAAACCAAATACTTCCGTTTAACCTAACAGGTTCTTTTTTCCGGAAATATTCGAAAAGGTGGATAAACAAAGCAAGTAAGAAAATCTGTGAACTCCAGTAATGTATATTCCTAACCAGGGAAGCGTATGGCTTTAAAACCAGTATTTCCGAAATTGATTTATACGGAGCATTAACGTCATAAGGTATTATTAAAATTATTCCGGAGATTACGGCAATAAAAAAAAGAGCAAGACTCCATCTACCGAATGTTATTTCCGAAATATTTTTAAAAAACCTTTTCACCCTTTCACAACAATTTTACCATGAGCTTTATCCAACTCAAAATCATATTTTTTTAACGGCTTAACGGCAGGACCTTTCAGAGGTTTACCCGACAATGAATATTCGGAACCGTGACAAGGACAAACAAATTTTCCGTTTTCGATGTTTTTGATAACACAGCCCAGATGTGTACAGTGCGATGAATAAACGTTAAGGTTATCCTTATCATTTACAATAATAAAATCGCCGGTAAAAGTAATTTTACGTGATTTATCAAAAGGTAGACGTATGATATTGTGTTTTGTATATTCGATCTCTTTATTAACAATCTTGCCCCATAACCCCAAAAAGCCGGCAAACAAAACACCGGCGGTGATTCTAAAGAAACCTCTTCTGTTTAATTTTTCTCTTGCCATAACCAACGGCTAATATAGGAAGAGATTTGCTATTTTTGAACAAGATTGGGAACAGATTCGTCGGCTGTAACGATTTTATAAACTTTATCCCCTCTTCGCAAAAGTTCTTTTGTTTTAATGGAACAAATATCACCTTTTATTACTTTTTTTACACTTTCGCCTTCGTCAAGGCGCAACTCCGAAATCACATCTTCATAAACACCTGTTGTGGGTCCTATAATCTTTATTTCATCATCAATTTCGAGCGAATTGGTTTCAACTTTAATTTCGGCAACACCTATTTTTTTAAAATAATTAGTCACTTTTCCCACATAAAGCTTACGTTGCGTTGCCTGGTTGCCGTACTTTTCGGTCCATTCACCCAACTTTCTACCCAGGTAATAACCGTCCCAAAAACCCCTGTTATAAACTGTTGACAAACGTGCATTCCATTCGTCAATTCTCTCTTGAGTATATTCACCGGCAAACCAAGCATTTACTGCTTCGCGATATACGGATGTAACTGTTTTAACATACTCAGGCGACCTGCCTCGGCCTTCGAGTTTCAGAACTCTAACACCGGCATCCAAAATACGATCAAGAAAAGAAACCGTATTCAAGTCTTTGGGCGACATTATATATTCATTATCTATTTCCAATTCCAAGTCGCTTTCCTTGTCTTTTACGATATATTTTCTTCTGCAAGGTTGAAGGCAGGCACCTCTGTTTGCCGATGAATTGAGGTTATCAAGGCTTAAATAGCACTTTCCGGAAACAGCCATACACAAAGCCCCGTGTGCAAATATTTCAATCTGTACCAAATTGCCTGACGGTCCCGTAATGTTTTCTTCACGAATTTTTGTGGTAATATATTTAACCTGGTCAAGATTGAGCTCGCGAGCCGTAACCATAACATCGGCAAACTGCGAATAATATTTTACCGCCTCAATATTTGTAATATTTGTTTGCGTTGACATGTGAATTTCCATGCCTTTTTTAAAAGCATATTGAATTACCGCCTGGTCGGAAGCTATGATTGCGGTTATACCGCTTTTCTTTGCCGTATCTACAATTTGCTTCATATAATCAAGCTCCGAATCATATATTACGGTGTTAAGGGTTATGTAGGTCCGCAGGTTATTTTCTTTGGCAATTTGCGATATTTTCACAAGGTCGTCAAGAGTAAAATTTTTTGACGAATTGGAACGCATATTAAGTTTGCCGATGCCGAAATACACCGAATCGGCACCGCCTTGAATGGCTGCCATTAACGATTCGTAAGAGCCCACAGGGGCCATAATTTCTATATCTTTTGCTGTCATTATTTGCTAATAAATTAATGGAGCGCAAAAGTAATAAAAATCTAAATATTTGAATATTAAAGCTACCGAGATAAATCAGGATTCCTATAGCTAAAAAACGCCAAGCAATTTTTGTACAAAACCGTATTCCTTGTTTTTTTTATGAAGTTTATAACTTTTACCCAACTCAACCAGATATCTTCTCAAAATCTCTTTATCTGATGAGGGGGTATAGTAGTTTTCTTTCGGTTCTATTTTCAACTGTTTTATGTAAAGGTCTATTTCGTTTCTTGTAAACACCGCACCTTTATTGTAGGGATTTATGTAAAAAATCACATCGGACGAATCATATCCTTCATCGTTTTTAATCAAATATTTATCGTTAACATAAGCGGTTATAAGGTGTCCCGGTAAATTAACCCCGTAAACGGGTAAATTCAACACTCTTGCAACAATCATATAAAGCAAACCCATGATAGTGGGATTTCCTCTTTTGTTATCCAACAAGTTTGAAAGAAAAAATGCAGGTATGGAATCATCGGGTGTTTTGGGAAAATCGAATTTATGAACCACATAAAAAATATGATTCAACACATTTATCTTTTCCAATGAAGTAAGCGAATCGTTAAGTTCAAGCCAAGCATCTTTGATAATCGATTCAACATGTTTTCTTACACTTTCCAAATCAACATCCCTTACACCCAACTTGTTTATCAAAAGAACAGCATCCAATACATTACCGTCGGGATCTTTTAACCAATTGGCAAAACTTTCGTAAACATATCTGAAATTGACCTCGTCCATCAAAGCATCCAGCCTTTCGGCCACCATAAGGTCGTCGGCTTCCATCCATGCTTTTTCAAGCAAAGGAAAAGCATCGTCTTTAAATGATAAAACCCTGCTACGTAAAGTCATAAAGACTTTTTCGTCGGGGTCATCCAACATACTTATTAATGCTTTTAATTCTTTTTGTTTGCTTTCAGGTAACATAAACGGCTTACTTTCCGATGTAAAAGTAAGCCGTTTACAAGGTTTACGGTAAAATTATTTTACAAACTTTTCAACCGTTTTTTGTCAATAATTAAACAACCTTAACAACAAAATAGTTTTTCTTTCCTTTTTGCACAAGTATGTATTTTCCGTTTATAAGGTCTTTTTCGGAAAGTTTGTAATCTTCTTTAATCTTTTGCTTGTTAATGGAAACGGCATTGTCTTTAAGCATTCTTCTTGCTTCACCGTTTGATTTGAAAGCACCCGCTTTTGCCGAAAGAAAATCCAACAAACCCGTATTCTCCAACTCTTCTTTTGTTATCTCTGCCTGAGGAACTCCTTTAAACACATCCAAAAACGTTTTTTCATCCAATTTCATCAGGGATTCTGTTGTTCCTTTTCCAAAAAGAATTTGCGAAGCCTCCACAGCGTTTTCATACTCTTCCTCTGAATGCACCATAACGGTAATTTCTCTGGCGAGCGTCTTTTGTAATAAACGTGTGTGAGGTGCTTTTCTATGTTCTTCCGTAAGTTGTTCAATTTCTTCTTTTGTCAAAAAGGTAAAAATCTTAATATATTTTTCAGCATCTTCATCAGACACATTGAGCCAAAATTGGTAAAACTCATAAGGTGATGTTTTTTCGGGGTCGAGCCAAACATTTCCGCTTTCCGTTTTGCCGAATTTACCTCCGTCAGCTTTAGTTATCAACGGACAAGTAATTGCATAGGCATTATTTTCATGTCCGAGTTTTCTTCTTATCAATTCTATTCCCGTTGTAATATTTCCCCACTGGTCGGCACCACCCATTTGCAATTTGCAATTTTCATTCTGATAAAGGTGTAAAAAGTCATAACCTTGAACAAGCTGATAAGAAAATTCGGTAAACGACATACCCGATTTATTTTCAGGCGAAATACGTTTTTTAACCGACTCTTTCGACATCATGTAATTAACTGTGATATGCTTCCCGATATCGCGTATAAATTCAAGGAAAGTGAAATTTTTCATCCAATCGTAATTGTTAACAAGTATGGCTTTATTTTCCACATCACTTTCAAAATCAAGGAATTTTGCCAATTGCTTTTTCAACCCTTCCTCATTTCTCCTTAAAGTCTCTTCATCCAACAAATTTCTTTCTGCAGATTTACCGGATGGGTCGCCAATCATTCCCGTTGCACCTCCAACCAATGCTATGGGACGGTGACCTGCCAACTGAAGATGTTTTAGCATCATAACTCCTACAAGATGACCGATATGGAGCGAATCGGCTGTCGGGTCAATACCAACGTAACCGCTGGTCATCTCTTTCATCATTTGTTCTTCTGTTCCGGGGGTGACATCATGTATCATCCCCCTCCATCTAAGTTCTTCTACAAAGTTTTTTAATTTACTCACGGCTAAAAAATTTTGTGCAAATATAGTTTCGTTTTTAATAGAAATTATTGTCCTGCCGGAAAATATTAAAAATCGTAAAAAAACCCGGCACTTTTTAAAAGACGCCGGGTTAAATGATACATTTAACTAAACATTACAAACCGAGGTCGGTAATAATATTTTTAATTTTATTTTCCAACTCGGCATTTACTCTATCATATTCCGATTTATCTTTCAGTTCTCCTTTTACACCGAAATAGAACTTTATTTTAGGTTCCGTACCCGAAGGGCGCACACTCACTTTGCTACCGTCTTCGGTAAAAAATTGAAGAACATTTGATTCGGGTAAATCAATGGTACTCTCCTCTCCCGTTATTACATTTTTTGAGATCGAAGACTGATAATCTTTTATAACAACAACCTTTGATCCGGCAAGTTCAACAGGGGGATTGGTTCTGAAATCGGACATCATTTTCTGTATCTCTTCAGCTCCCGATTTTCCTTTTTTAACAACAGATATCAGGCTCTCTTTGTAAAAACCGAATTCCAAATAGATGTCTTTAAGCAATTCCAAAAGTCCTACTCCTTTATCATTTGCCCATGCGGCTGTTTCGGCAATCATGGCACATGAAATAACCGCATCCTTATCTCTCACAAAATCGCCTACAAGGTAACCGTAGCTTTCCTCTCCTCCGCCAATAAAAGTTTTCTTGCCTTCAAATCTTTTTATAATATCGGCAATGTATTTAAATCCTGTTAACACGTCAAAATGTTCAACATTGTATTTATCAGCTATATCAGCTAAAAGTTCGGTAGTTACAATTGTTTTTACAATAAACTCTTTTCCTTTGAGTTTTCCGTTTTCTTTCCACTTCGTAAGAAGATAATAAATTAGCAAAGATGCCGCTTGATTACCGTTTAAAAGAATAAAATCATCACCGTTTCTAACTGCTATACCAACCCGGTCGGCATCGGGATCGGTAGCCATATCGAGATCGGCATTTATATTTTTTGCTTTGTTGATTGCCATTTCCAAAGCGGAAGGTTCTTCGGGATTAGGAGATTTTACCGTTGGGAAATTACCATCGGCAACAGCTTGTTCCTCAACAATATGAACCTCTTCAAAACCAAACATTTTTAAAGCTTTAGGCACCAACGTTATTCCCGTTCCATGCAAAGGAGTGTAAACAATTTTAAAATCTTTTTGCCTTTGAATGGCATCCGGCGACAATGATAAACTCTTTATCTTTTCAAGATATACATTGTCAACCTCCTCACCGATTATGTTTATAAGATCAGGGTCACCATGGAACTTTACTTCCGAAATATCTTTAATCTTTTTTACTTCCTCTATTACATTTTTATCATGCGGACTAATCAATTGCCCGCCATCTTCCCAATACGCTTTATAGCCGTTATATTCTTTGGGATTGTGCGAAGCCGTTATAACAACACCCCCTTGACATCCCAGATGTCTTATTGCAAAAGAGAGCTCGGGTGTAGGTCTTAAATCTTCAAAAAGATAAACCTTAAAACCGTTTGCAGAGAAAACATTGGCAGTAACTTCCGCAAAATAGCGACTGTTGTTTCTCGAGTCATGTGCTATGGCAACAGACAGCAATTCTTTACCGGGGAAATTCTTTTTTAAATAATTGGCATATCCCTGAGTTGCAGCACCAACGGTATATTTATTCATACGATTGGGACCAACACCCATTATTCCACGTAAACCTCCCGTACCGAACTCAAGCTCTTTATAAAAAGATTCCACAAGCTCCTGCGGATTATTTTCCATCATTTCTCTGATAGCTTTTTTAGTTTCCTCATCGTAGTTTCCTTCGAGCCACTCATTGGCTTTTGCTAAAATTTCCGGATCAATATTATTCATAGCTATAAATTTTAAATTTCTTTTAACATTTTCTTCAGACTATCCAACCAATATGGTACTTCTATCCCAAAAGCCTTTTTTATTTTAGTTTTATTCAGAACACTGTAATAAGGTCTGTTAGCTTTAGCCGGAAAATCTTTTGACTCAATAGGATTAACTCCGCAAGATAATGATTTTATTTCCATAATGGATTTTGCAAAATCGTACCAACTAATAGCGCCTTCGTTTGAAAAATGATAAACCTCTTTAATGTTATCATCTGTATTTTCAACAACGGTCATTATTGCTTTTGCAAGATCACCGGCATAAGTAGGAGTTCCTACTTGGTCCGCAACAACACCGATTTTATCTTTTTCAGCACTCAAACGCAGCATCGTTTTCACAAAATTGTTACCGTATTTGGAATAGAGCCATGATGTCCGTATGATAACCGTTTTCGCGGAGTATTCAAAAGCTGCTTTTTCACCCTCCAGTTTCGTCAATCCGTAATAAGATTCCGGAGAAGGGTTATCATCTTCGGTATAAGGTTTATAATTTCTTCCGTTAAAAACATAATCGGTTGAAATATGGACCAAAAGAGAACCGTTTTTATTGCAATTTTTTGCAAGTGTTTCAACGGCATCCCTATTTATTTTCAGTGCCTGCTCCCTGTCCTCCTCAGCTTTGTCAACAGCGGTGTAGGCAGCACAGTTTATGCAAACATCGGGATTATTTTTTTCAAAAAATTCTGTAACGGCAAAATAATCAAGGAGGTTCAGTTCTTCCACATCTGTAAATATAAACTTGTATTCGGAATACTCACCCGAAAGATTTTTAAGTTCCGAACCTAATTGTCCATTACTTCCTGTTACAAGAATTTTTTTCATCAACTGTTTTTTAACAAATTATCAAAATACTCGATAGTCTTTTTCAATCCCGTTTCAAGTTTTATTTTGGGTTCCCAATTCAACTTTTCTTTAGCCAATGAGATGTCCGGACACCTTTGTAAAGGGTCATCTTGCGGCAAAGGTTTATAAACTATTTTCGAACGGCTTCCCGTTAAATCAATAACCATATCAGCAAGCTCCTTTATGGTGAACTCGCCAGGATTTCCAATATTAACAGGTCCTAAAAATTCATCACCTGTTGCCATCATTTTTATCATACCTTCTACAAGGTCGTCAACATATTGAAAACTTCGCGTTTGGCTACCATCCCCATAAATCGTAATATCATCATTTTTAAGAGCTTGAACAATAAAGTTAGATACAACCCTGCCGTCGTTGGGGTGCATCCTGGGCCCATATGTATTAAATATTCTGATTATTTTTATTCTGACATCATTTTGTTGGTGATAGCTCATAAATAGCGTTTCGGCAACGCGTTTACCTTCGTCATAACAAGAACGCGGACCGATGGGATTGACATGCCCCCAGTAATCTTCTCTTTGAGGATGAACTTTAGGATCGCCGTAAACCTCGCTTGTAGATGCTTGCAAAATTTTGGCTTTTATCCTTTTTGCCAAACCCAGCATATTAATGGCTCCCATTACCGACGTTTTTACCGTTTTAATGGGATTATACTGGTAATGTACCGGAGATGCCGGACAAGCAAGATTGTATATTTCGTCAACTTCTATAAAAAAAGGTTGCGTTACGTCATGACGAATTACTTCAAAGTAATTGTTATCCATCAGATGAACAATATTCGTCTTTCTACCCGTAAAATAGTTATCCAATGATATAACTTCATTCCCCTCTTTCAAAAGCCTTTCACAAAGATGTGAACCAATAAAACCAGCTCCTCCGGTAACTAATATTCGTTTCATGTTTAGTAATTTTTAGTTAAAATTTATTGTACCTCTTGTGCCGTTAATTTATCCCCTACACCTATACCGAAATATTTAAATCCCATTTTTTTCAACTCTTCCGTATCGTAAATATTTCTACCGTCAAAAATAACGGGAGTATTTAAAAGTTTTTTAATCACTTTAAAACTGGGAAGCCTGAATTCGGACCATTCGGTAACAACAAAAAGCCCGTCGGCATCAACAAGAGCATCATAAGGATCTTTTACATATTCGATACTGTCGCCCAAGATTTTTTTTGCTTCATCAATAGCCACGGGGTCGTAAGCTTTAACACGGGCACCCTCTTTTAATAATTTATCTATAATTACCAATGACGGAGCTTCACGCATATCATCGGTATTAGGTTTAAACGACAGACCCCAAACGGCAAATGTTTTCCCTTTTAAATCACCTTTAAAAAATGTTTTTGCTTTAGCAAAAAGAATTGACTTCTGTCTTTGGTTTACATTCTCAACAGCTTTTAAGACTTCCATATCGTATCCGTGCTCTTCGGCTGTTTTTATAAGAGCCTTTACATCTTTCGGGAAACATGAACCGCCATAACCTGTTCCGGGATATATAAAATAAGGTCCTATTCTTTTATCGGAACCTATTCCTCTTCTAACATCATTTACGTTTGCGCCTACAACTTCACAAAGATTAGCAATGTCGTTAATAAAACTGATTTTCGTTGCAAGCATTGCGTTGGCCGCATATTTGGTCATTTCAGCGGAAACAATATCCATAAATATTACAGGATGTCCGTTAAGGGTAAAAGGTTTATAAAGTTTTTTCATCAACATTTCGGCACGTTCGGAGTCCGTACCTACAACAATCCTGTCAGGTTTCAGAAAATCATTTACCGCCGAACCTTCTTTTAAAAACTCGGGATTTGAAGCAACATCAAAAGGAATGTCAACTCCTCTTTTATCAAATTCTTCTTTAATGACTTTTCTAACTTTTTCTGCGGTACCAACCGGAACAGTGCTCTTCGTAACCATCAAAACATAATCTTTAGCATGTCTGCCTACCTCACGTGCAACTTCAAGAACATATTTCAAATCGGCACTCCCGTCTTCACCCGGAGGAGTACCGACAGCACTAAACACTACTTCAACATCATCCAATGACTTGGAAAGTTCCGTACTGAAATGCAATCTACCTTTATTGATGTTGTCGTTAACCAGTTCTTCAAGTCCCGGTTCATAGATTGGGATAATTCCTTTTTTAAGATTTTCTATCTTTTTTTTGTCAACGTCAACACAAGTAACATCCAGTCCTACTTTAGCGAAACATGCACCGGTAACAAGTCCTACATAACCGGTTCCTACAATAGTTATTTTCATAATCAATTATTTTTCAATTAGATTTATAATTTAGCAAAATTAAAATTTAACATCATATTTTAAAGGTTATACTTAAACCTAAAGATTCTTTTATCTGAACCTTTGCTTTCTCACCAACTTCCACTTCCTCACCTTCTTCATTTTTTTCATACACCGGGAATTTGGCATTTTTATCATATTTCATATGAAAATAAAAAAGTGTTGCAAACAACTTATTTATTTTAAAAATCACACGGGTATCCCAATCAACATCAAATATCCAAATTTGATTAGAATTGCTCTCCAAAAAGTTATTATGCATATTCAACATTGAACTGAGTTTGATATTTTTCATTAAATCCCTGTTGTATGATGTAACGATGTTAAAACCCAATTCACCCAAAACTTTTTCGCCGTGCTTTATTAAATTTCCTGCCGTATCGTAAATTGCCGGTTTAACACCGTAAGAACCTTTGTCAGCTAACATCTGATTCAACACAAATGTAAATTTCCCCGACATGGGACTTAAAAACAATTGAAAATATTTATTCGGATTAAAATTGGCGCCAAAAGAGACCGTTAAATATCCGGGAGCCATAAAATCGGAGATAATAACGGAATCGTTGGGATATTTATAGCCTTTTGCAAATTGACTTTTAAATGATATCAAAGCCGTGGTAGCCCATTTTTTATTTATTGTTTGACCGAAAGAAGTAATGAAATCAAGTTTATCATCGGTTTTTTCCATTCTTTTATCCATATATCCCACAGCACCGAAAGCCATGCGGCTTTCAAAATAAAATTTAAACCTGTCCTTTTTAAAGTTCACTTTAAAATCGTTGCTTGCTTTTCCCGAAAAAGATGTTTCACCCCCGGCAGCCCAATTGGAAAAAGCTATTTGATTTAATGTTATGTATAGTATGTTATTATACTTCCAATTCGTTGAATCCTTTTTGTTAGCACTTGTATCGGTTGCCATTGTATCAACGGCAATATGATTGCCGGAAGCAAACAAAGAAAAAGAAACCAAAAGCAAAATCATACCTAACGACAAACCTTTCATCATACAATCCAAACTATTTTATTTCAACCACTTATCGAGCCATTTAAAAAACTCTCTCTGCCAAAGAACACCGTTTTGAGGTTTTAAAATCCAGTGATTTTCATCCGGGAACCAAAGCATCTTGGCAGGCACATGCTTGATAATTGCAGCATCAAATGCACTGAATCCCTGTGAATCCAGAATTCTGTAATCTTTGGCACTGTGGATAACCATTATAGGCGTATCCCACTTATCAACGAATTTATGTGGTGAATTAGCATACGAACGTTGGGCAATTTTATTATTTTTTTCCCAAAAAGGACCTCCCAAATCCCAATTGGCAAACCAAAGCTCGTCAGTTTCAACATATTGCTGTTCGAGATTAAAAATTCCATCGTGAGCAATAAATGCTTTAAACCTGCCCTGATGGTGTCCGGCAAGCCAGTAAACGGAAAAACCGCCGTAAGATGCTCCTACGGCACCAAGTCTGTTTTCGTCGATGAAAGAAACTTTTTTCATCGAGTCAATGGCTGAAAAATAATCTTTCATATTTTGACCACCGTAGTCACCGCTGATTTCCTCATTCCATTCCGTTCCGAAACCGGGTAATCCTCTACGGTTTGGTGCTACAATAACATAACCGTTTGCCGCCATTATTTGAAAGTTCCATCTGTAACTCCAAAACTGGCTAACCATACTTTGAGGCCCGCCTTGACAATAAAGTAAAGCAGGATATTTTTTGTTAGGATCAAAATGAGGAGGATAAATAATCCATGTAAGCATTTTTTTGTTATCCGTAGTCGTTATCCATCGGGCTTCAACCCTGCCCATCGTTAATTGATCCAATATATCTTTATTTACAAAGCTTAACTGTTCGGCTTTGCCGTTTTTAGCATTTACCGAATAAATCTCCGCAGGCATCGACATACTTGTGCGTGTGGCTATTAAAGTTTTACCGTTTGGTATTACCGTTCCGTAATTGTGAACTCCCTCGGTTATCTTTACAATCTTTCCGTTTTTAAGTCTTAACTTATAAATCTCAATTGTTCCATGATACTCACTTGTGAAATAAATTTCTTTACCATCATCCGTCCAAACCAAAGAATGTGCGTTTTGATCGAAATCGGCAGTATAATCTTTTTTCTCACCTGTTTCCATATTCATCACAAACAATCTGTTCTTATCCGACTCGTACCCGTCACGCTTCATACTTTCCCATGCAAGTAGTTTACCATCTGGCGAAAACACAGGGTTTGTATCATAACCCATCATACCTTTGGTGAGATTCCTTGTCTTTCCGCTTTCAATATCATACAAATAAAGATCGGAATTTGTCGATAATGAATATTCCAAACCTACTTTTTTACGACATGTATAAACAACGGCTTTTGAATCGGGAGTAAAAGTTATTTGTTCCATTCCGCCGAACGGTTTCATAGGCGACTCATAAGGTTCACCTTTCATGATGTCAACAGCATTCTCAACTTTACCGTTTTTATAATCTTCTACAAAAACATGGCTGTAAGAATCAACCCATTCATCCCAGTGACGATACATAACATCCGTCAATATCCTTCCAGTAGTTTTATCCAAATCGGGATAAATATCTTGTGTAGTAGGTTTTGGAACTTCATGAGTGAACAATATTTTTGTTTGATCAGGTGAATATTTAAATCCCGTAACTCCACCTTCAACATCCGAAATTTTAACTTTTCCGGTTCCATCCGGATTCATCTCCCAAATTTGTAAACTTCCCGATTCGGACGAAATAAAACCTATCTTTTTTCCATCAGGACGCCATACGGCATTAAACTCACTAAAGGGTGTTTTTGTGAGTTGCGTCATCTTTTTGCTTTTTATGTCAATTGTGTATAACTCCCTGTTACCTTTATTTTGTTTGACGCTGTAATAAGTTACCCCGAACAATAAAGTCTTCTTGTCCGGTGATAATTGAATATCGCTGACCCTTCCAAACGACCATAAAACCTCGGGAGTTATCAAATCGGAATCAAGTTTAAGGTTAGGTTTTTCGATAATATCATTATTCTGGGAAAATGTATTATTCGTAAAAAGGAAAACACTGAAAAGTGTAAAAATTATCGAGATACACCGGTTTTTCATATTTGGCAAATTTGATTTATTTATACTTGCAAAAGTATAAAAGTCCTTACAGAATAAATACTATTTACCACTAAATTTAACAATTAATGATAACAACCGGTAATACATTCATTTTGAGAAGGAAAAATAAGGTTAACCTTAAAAACCAATACCCCGTGTAAATAATTTTTAAAGTCAACTTTTATTTCCGGATATTTGCCATGTAAATTTATTTGATAACAGAAGTGATTTTATTAAAAACACATATTGTACCTGAAAATGTTCAACCTATAAGGTTATTGGATTATATATTGGAAATCTTTCCCGAAATCAATACACGGAGCAGCGCAAAAAAAATTCTTAAAAAAGGTGCAATTAAAGTTAACGGGGAAATACGTCCTTCAGGATGGTGGATAAAAACCGGAATGAAACTGGAACTATACGATACGGAAGAAAAACCACCGAAAGCATTACCTCTTAAGTTGGAAGTAGTTTATGAAGATGACTTTATTGCCGTTGTGAACAAACCTGCAGGTATTGCCGTAAGCGGTAATAAATATTTTACAATTCAGAATGCTTTAATGTATAATTTACAACATTCCGCTTTGCTTGATTCAATGCCTTGGCCTAAACCTGTCCACAGACTTGATGTTCCTACATCAGGCTTATTATTAATAGCAAAAACAAAACATGCCGTTGTTGATTTGGGAAAGCAGTTTGAAAACAAAACCGTTAAAAAAAGATATAGGGCTATCGTTCAAGGAAAACTTCCTTTTGATGGAGTTATTGAAACCGTAATAGGTAAACAGCCTGCAATAACAAAATATAAAAGTATTGAACATATTCCATCTCCGAAAACAGAGTGGATAACTTTGGCGGATCTTTTCCCGGAAACCGGACGCAAGCATCAACTACGCATTCATTTATCATCGATTGGTCATCCTATAGTTGGTGATAAACTTTACACTATAAACAAACCTTTATTAAAAGGAAAAGGTCTTTTTTTAGCAGCGGTTGAAAT